>NZ_CP136946.1:316379-632759 GCF_050916355.1 Jeongeupia wiesaeckerbachi | reverse complement strand
TTTCCAGCTGCAGGCGGTCAAACAGGTCGAGCAGTCCGCTCTTTTCCCCCAGCAGGTCGGTCAGCTCGCTGGTATCGCCGTTGCGCCACGCCTGACGCAGGCGACCGATCTCTTCGTCGACGTTGTCGTTGGTAATTCGGCCCGCGTCTGCCAGCGTTGCCAGCCGCGTGACCGACGCCGAGAGTTCGCGGAAATTGCCGGCCCACCTGGCTTCGCTTGAGGTGGCAAACTTGAGATAGGCCCGCCTGGCTTCGGCATTGAAGCGGACCTGTTCACCGTGCTCGCTGGCGAAGCGGGCCAGTTCGAATTCAAGGTTCGGTTCGAGATCTTCGGCGCGCTCCGCCAGGCCCGGTAGCTCGTAGGTCCACAAGTTGATCCGGGCGTACAAGTCTTCGCGGAACCTGCCTTCGGCCACCCATTGCTTCAGGTCGCGCACCGTACCGGCAATCAATTGAAAATTGCTGTCGGTTTCGCGATCGCTGCCGAACGGGAAGAAACGCTTTTCTTCGATCGCCTTGAGCAGCATCGCCTGCTCGTCCAGGCCCAGTTCGCCGATTTCATCGAGGAACAACAAGCCGCCGTCGGCGCTGCGCAGCAAACCGGCCCGCTCGGTCTGGGCTCCGGTAAACGCCCCCTTCACATGGCCGAACAATGCCGACATCGCGCTATCGCCGCGCAAGGTCGCGCAGTTCACCTCGACAAAGCGGCCGGCCAGCTGGTGGCGGGCTTTTTTCAGTTCGTAGATCCGTCTCGCCAGAAAGGACTTGCCGGCGCCGGTCGGGCCGCACAGCAGCATCGGCGCCTTTGAGCGCATGGCGACCCGCTCGATCTGCTCGATCATCCGGTTGAAGCGCGCGTTGCGCGTGGCAATGCCGGACTTGAGGAAGGACACCGTCTCGGCCTGCTCGCGCGCGAAACGCGTGGCGATCTTGTTGTAGCGCGACAGGTCGAGATCGATCAGCGCGTAACTGCCGGCGACGCCTTCGCCCTCGCGCCTGCGTGGTGGCGACGTCTGCACCAGCCTGGCCGGCAGGTAGCGGGCCTCGGCGAGCAGGAACCAGCAGATCTGGGCGACGTGGGTGCCGGTGGTGATGTGGATCAGGTAATCCTCGGCCTCGGTGTCGAAGGCATAGCCGCGGGCGAAGTCGTGCAGCGCGGCGTAAACCTCCTCGAAATCCCACGGGTCGCGCAGGTTGACCTCGACGCTGACCACCTCGGTCCCGGGAGAGACAGTCTCGATGTCCCGCTTCAAGCGCTCGAACAGCCCCCGGCTGCGACTGTCATGCAGCAGCTCGATCCGGTCGACGATCAGGTCTTCCTGCTGACACAGCCCGACGGTAGGCCGCCACTTCTCCCAGCGCTGCCCACCCTTGCCGACATAGTCGAGCACCGTACCGACGAAACCGAAAACGACGACACGCTTCATGATGCGATAGCAATAGATAAATGACGATCCAACTATATCGTATTTTTATGAATAGCCGTGAGAACGAACTGCAGGTGATAAAAACAATATTCATGTAAAAACAACAAGTTATCGAACATATTGGGTGCTTCGATTTGTCTGGCACGACTTTCGCTGTGTAACCCTGGACTGCAGGAAAGCACGGCCCTGGGGTGAGCGGTTCTCAAGCCGCGCCGGCATGTCGCCCGTTGGGCAGTGCATGTACCGCCGTGTGGAAGCGCAGTCATTGGCGATGCTTGGTGCCCGCCGGGTTCGATTCCCGGATCGCCGCCATCGATAGCTCAATGGGTAGAGCAACGGTTCAACACCGTGTGTCGCGGGTTCGACTCCCGCTCGAAACCCCGAAAGGGACTTTGCAAAACGCAGTACCCGGCGCGGCAATGCCGCCGTCGATCCGGCCCGGGGGTGGTATCGCCCCCAGGCAGCCCGAGTGCGAGGCGCGCTGAATGAGCAACCGGCCATCAAGGTTGCGCACGACAGCGCCCTGGTGCGACGGCCCCCTGGATGGCCATGCGGCCCCCTGTCCGGATCGACGACAACCGGCCAATAAAAAGGAAAAGAGAGATGTGGCAACGATTTCTGGTACGCAAGAATGAACGCGCCCTGCTGCTGTGCAACGGCGATTTCACCGCCGTATTGCAGCCGGGCCGCTACCTGAAAACCAGCCTGAAGCGCGACTACGCCGTCGTGGCCTATCCGCTGGACGAAGCGCTGTTCGAACACCCGCTGGCCGAATACCTGCGCCAGTACGAACCGGAGGTCGTGGCGTCGCACTTTGCGCTGTTCGACCTTGGCGACAACGAGGCCGGACTGCGCTTCGAGAACGAGGTTCTGGTCGAGATCGTCGCGCCGGGCTCGCGCCGCATGTATTGGCGGGACGCGGTAGCGCAGCGTTTCGAGCGGATCGACCTTGCTGCGGGCTGGGCCGTGCCTGAGGCACTGCTGGCGCGAATTGCCCAGCCGGCCTTGCGCGGCAAAGCCATCATCGGACTCAACGCGATATTGAACGTACAAGTGCAGGACGGCCTGGTCGGCCTATTGCGGATCGACGGTCAGCGCGTTGCGCTGCTGCAACCGGGGCGCTACGCCTACTGGCGGTTCAACCGCGATATCGCGGTCGATCTGGTTGATACCCGCTTGCAAACGGTCGAGATCACCGGGCAGGAGATCCTCACACGCGACAAGGTGAGCCTGCGCGTCAACCTCGCCGCCAACTGGCTGTTCGACGACGTGGCACTGGCGTTCTCGCGCCTAGCCAAGCCGATGGAGCATATCTACCGCGAGTTGCAGTTCGGCCTGCGCGCCGCCGTCGGCACCCGCACGCTCGACGAGCTGCTGGAGAACAAGCAGGTGATTGATGACGTCGTGAGCCTGCACATGACCGCGCGGCTAAACGGCTTCGGCGTGCGTGTGGCGAGCCTCGGCGTGAAAGACATCGTGTTGCCGGGCGAAATGAAGGCACTGCTGGCGCAAGTGGTCGAGGCGGAAAAAGCGGCGCAAGCCAATGTGATCCGCCGACGCGAGGAAACCGGGGCCACCCGCTCGCTGCTCAACACGGCCAAGGTGATGGAAGACAACCCGACGGCGCTGCGGCTCAAGGAGCTGGAAACGCTGGAGCGGCTGGCCGAGCGGATCGACAAGATTTCGGTAATCGGCGGCTTCGACCAGTTGCTGAACGGGCTGGTGAGCTTGAAAACCTAGCATCGCCCGGCGGGATGATCCCGCCGGGTGCCAGGAGAGGCATGATGCAAAGCGGTAAACAGAAACGGGCCGCCCTCATGGCGCGGCGCAAGGCACGACGGGAAGCCGTGACACAGCTTGTACCGGCCGCAGTAGTCCGGCCCAAGGGCGCACGGCAGGTCAATGTGGCGCGGCTGGCGCCGAACAACAGCTACGGCGCACCGGCATTCGTCGAACGCGGCTACTACGAGGATCTGGCCTTCGCCTGCCGCGATTGCGGTGCGAAGCAGATCTGGACAGCAGAACAACAGCAATGGTGGTACGAAACCGCCAAGGGCTATGTGTATTCAACCGCCGTGCGTTGCCTCGGCTGCCGCCAGCAGCGGCGCCGGGCACTGGCGGGAACCATCAAGGACATCAAGCAATGAACAAGTACGACACCCTCGCCGTCCCCAACGGCGCTTCGATCAAGATGTGGACGCAAGGCGTGCCGGTCGAGCAGGAGGCGCGCGAACAGCTGATGAACACGGCGAAGATGCCCTTCATCTACAAGCACCTCGCCGTGATGCCGGACGTGCACCTCGGTAAGGGTTCGACCATCGGCAGCGTGATTCCCACCGTCGGCGCCATCATCCCGGCCGCGGTCGGCGTGGATATCGGCTGCGGGATGATGGCCGCCCGGACCACGCTGACCGCCGCTGACCTGCCCGACAATCTGGCCGGCCTGCGTAGCGCCATTGAAGCCGCCGTGCCGCATGGCCGTACCCCGGGTCGGCGTGACCAGGGTTCCTGGGATACGCCGCCGGCCACCGTGGACACCATGTGGGGCGAGCTGGCCGACGGTTTCAAAGCCATTACCGACAAATACCCCAAGCTGAAGAACACCAACAACTACAAGCATCTGGGAACGCTGGGAACCGGTAACCATTTCATCGAGGTCTGCCTCGACGAGGAACAGCGCGTCTGGTTCATGCTGCACTCGGGTTCACGCGGCGTCGGTAACGCCATCGGCAACCTGTTCATCGAACTCGCCCAAGCCGACATGCGTCAGCACATCGCCGACCTGCCGCACCGCGATCTCGCCTACTTCGTCGAAGGTGCGCAGCACTTCGACGACTATGTCGAGGCCGTGGGTTGGGCGCAGGACTACGCCCGACGTAACCGTGCGGTGATGATGCAGAACGTGATCGCCGCCGCTCGGAAGGTGATCGCCAAACCGTTCGCGGCCGACGTCGAAGCGGTGAACTGCCACCACAACTATGTGCAGAAGGAAATGCATTTCGGCCGCGAAGTACTGGTCACGCGTAAAGGCGCCGTTTCGGCGCAGAAGGGCCAGCTCGGGATCATTCCCGGCTCGATGGGCGCCAAGAGCTTCATCGTCCGTGGTCTCGGTAACGAAGAGGCATTCTGCTCGTGCAGCCACGGCGCCGGCCGGACGATGAGCCGGAACGAGGCCAAGCGGCGGTTCACCGTCGACGACCAGATCCGCGCCACAGCCGGGGTGGAGTGCCGGAAGGATTCGGACGTGATCGACGAAATCCCGATGGCGTACAAGGACATCGACGCGGTGATGACGGCGCAGTCGGAACTGGTGGAAATCGTGCATACGCTGCGTCAGGTGGTGTGCGTGAAAGGATGATCCGGGGAGGGGCAAGGGCCCCGCCCGGAGTGAGACAAGACCGGTCTGGATACCGGCGGAGAACGGAAATGAAGATTCTGAGTGCCCACCCGATCGAGCCGCTGATGCGGGAACGTGTGATGGATGAGTTGACGGCCATCGAAGCGCGTCACGATGTGCGCGTGCTGTTTGCCTGTGAGTCCGGCAGTCGGGGCTGGGGCTTTGCCTCGCCCGACAGCGACTATGACGTGCGCTTTCTCTATGTGCACAAGCTCGACTGGTATCTGCGGGTCGAACCGCAGCGTGATGTGATCGAAGTGCCGATCAGCGACGAACTCGACGTATGCGGCTGGGAGTTGCGCAAGGCACTGCAGTTGATGCGGCGTTCCAACCCGACGCTGTTCGAATGGCTCGATTCGCCGGTGATCTATCGCGAGGATGCTGGCGTTGGCGAGCAACTGCGCACCTTGAAGTCGGCCTTCTTATCCGAACGAAAGGGGCGGTGGCACTACCTGGCGATGGCGAAGAAGAATTTCCGTGGATACCTGCAAGGCGAGACGGTGCGGCTGAAAAAGTATTTGTATGTGCTGCGTCCGCTACTGGCCGCGCAATGGATCGATGCCGGCAACGGCATGCCGCCGATGCGTTTCGCCGATCTTGCCGATGCGATGGTGCTTGAGCCGGCACTGCGCGAGGAGATCAATGCGCTGCTGGCCGTCAAGATGGCCGCCGGTGAGGCGGAGCACGGTGCGCGCTTCCCACTGATCCATGCATTTATCGAGCGGACGCTGGCGGCTGAAAAGCCTCCGAGCGATTTCAAGAAACCGACAGGGGACGCCACTGCACTCGATCGTCTTCTGCTCGATGCCATTGGCCAGGTTGGGGCGTTCTTGCCTAAGCATTCCACTTAGACCTCCGGCCATGTCGGCCGCTTGTCTTGTAAAGAGCAAAAAATGAAAAGTCAGGATTTCAAACAAGCGTGGATCGAATTGGATGGTGCGGAAGGCGAGGGGGGCGGCCAGGTGCTGCGCACCGCGCTGACGCTGTCGATGATCACCGGCTTGCCGTTCCGGATCGAAAGTATCCGCGCCAAACGCAGCAAGCCCGGGCTGCTGCGTCAGCACCTGACCGCCGTGCAGGCTGCCACGGCGATCTCGGGCGCCAAGGTTCAGGGCGCCGGGCTCGGTTCGCAAACCCTGAGCTTCGCGCCGGGGCCGATTCGCGGTGGCGACTACCAGTTCGCCATTGGTAGCGCCGGCAGCTGCACACTGGTGCTGCAGACGGTGCTGCCGGCGTTGTGGTCTGCCGATGTGCCGAGTTCGGTCCTGGTGACCGGTGGCACGCATAACCACGCGGCGCCGCCGGCCGATTTTCTGATCCGGGCGTGGCAGCCGCTGCTGCACCGCATGGGGGTCAAGCAATCGATTGAACTGCTGCGCCACGGCTTTTACCCGGCTGGAGGCGGTCAGGTTTTGGCTAAGGTCGAGCCGTGTGCGGTGTTGCAGCCGATCGACCTGACCACACGCGGGGGCGAGGCGCGCCTGCGTGCCGAAGCCTTGGTCGCAGGCGTGCCGGCCAGCGTCGCCAAGCGCGAGCTGGAGCGGATCAACACCCAGATGGCTGATGTGGATGGGCAGCTTCGCGTATTGCCGAGCTCGGAAGGGCCGGGCAACGTGCTGCTCATTGAGGTTGTGCGAGGCGAGATTACCGAGGTGTTTACTGGTTTTGGTGAAAAGGGTGTTTCAGCCGAATCGGTTGCCGACGACGTCGTACGTCAAGCCAGAAGCTATTTGAAAAGCGACGCGGCAGTCGGCGAACACCTTGCAGATCAGTTGCTCTTGCCGCTGGTCCTCGCCGGCGGAGGCGCTTTCACGACAAGCCATGCTTCATCTCACCTGCACACCAATGTTGCGGTGATCGAAAAGTTCTTGCCGGTGGACATCGAGACTGAGCAACTGACTGCGACGATGGCGCAAGTACGCGTGCGCTCCACTTCCTAGCCCAGAGCTGCGAAGCCGAACGCCACAGGAGCCGGGTCAGTCCACTTAGATCTACCGCGAAACGCGTGCGCACCGCTGGGGAAGGTCAAGCCTGAACTCATCAAAGGCCGGCGATTGACGGCCACGACAGTCGTGACGTCCTTGCGGCAGGTGTTCAGTGGCCCTTGGGGCCCGACCCCCCCGCTAGTTTGGCCCTGTGTGCACGACTGTCAGGCTTGGCGTTTGGATGACTGGCGATGCCGAAAGGCATTCCTGTTCACTTGCCCTCCATGACCTCTTTGAGCTTGGCGGCCGACGAGGGGGCGCCTTGCATTCTTTGCATGGTCCCGCTGGCATCGCGATACAGGATGGTCGGGGTAGCAAACGCGCCAAAGCGCTCCATCAACTTTTGGTTGATGCTCAGCTTGTCCTGGATCGGTTGCGGAATCTTCGAGAGCGGTTTGACGCCGCCGCTGGCGTGCTGAAGTTCATGGCGGTTCAGCGCTGCCGACGGGTTGGCGTCCGCCAGGATGGCGGCGGCCTTGCCCGTGCTGTCGGCCTTGATGATGCCGACCAGGATATGGCGAATCTGTACCTTGCCGGCCTTGACCCAGGGGCGGGCATCATTCCAGAACTTGCTGCAGTACGGGCAGTTCGGATCGGTAAAGGCATAGATCACCCGGGGGGCCTTGCTGTCGCCATCCGCTACCCAGGCGCTGTGCTCCAGTTGCTGCCACAGCGCGGTGCTGAATTGCTTGTCCAGCAGCTGCTGGTTCCAGTTGTCGCCGTTGGCGTCGATCATGGTGCCGACGATCGCCTTGTCGCCACCCGGTGTCAGATAGATGGTTTGCGGCCGGGTCAGCAGCATCGCGGTATAGCCGGTCATGCCATCCGGTGCCTTGAAGCTGCCAAGAATCTCGTAACCCTGCTTCTCCAGTGCCTTGATCGGCGCTGGCCATGATTTGGCCGGTTCGGCGAATGCGTGCAGGCTCAGGGGCAGGGCGAGCAGCGAAGACAACAAGATTCTTTTCGACGTTTGCGTCAGGTTCATGGTGGGTTTCCTTTGGAAAGTGGCGTAGTCCGCAGCATTTGCAACTTGCTGGCGAGCGAGGCGGCGGACAGCTCGCCCAGATGCGTGGCGGCAAGCCGGCCCCGGGCGTCGAAAAAGAGCGTGGTGGGCAGCGCAACCGACTTGTACTCACGTCCGAGCGCGCTGGCCGGGTCGAGCAGCACATTGTCCAGTTGCAGCCCTTCGGCTTGCAGATACTGCTGCACGGCGGCGGCGGCCTCGCCCTGGTTCACAAACACGAAGCGCACGTCGCCTCGCTGCTGTGCGGCGTGCAGCAGCGGCATCTCGCGACGGCAAGGCGGGCACCAGCTGGCCCACAGGTTGACGACCATCGGCCGGCCTTCGGCCAGCGCCGCCAGCGTGGTGGGGGTGCCGGGCAGGGTGCTCAAGGCTTGCGTCGACAGCGCCGGCGCTTCATGGCCGGCCTGCCATGCCTGGCCGGCGCCGAGGCTCAGTGCGCCTGCCAGCAGCGCAAAGGCCAGCGGCCGGCGCAGCGCCGGGTGTTGCCAGCCGCGCCATGCCGCCAGCAGCAGCGCCCCGCCGAGACCGGACCACAGGCTAAAGCCGCCATCGCGCAGATCCAGCATGCTCCAGGGCTGTGACCGGTACTGTTCAAACCAGATCACGACAAACCCCAGCCGCGCGGCCACCAAGCCCCACAGCAGCATGTCGTGCAAATGGTTGGCAATGCTGACGCGCTGGCGGCGGCCGGCGAGGAAGCCCGCCGCGTGGGCGACCAGCAAGGCGGCGCCCAGTAGCGCGATATCGGTGGGAACTGCCACGGGGCCCAGATTGAAACTCAGCATCCTTACTCCCGTGCTTGTTTGAGGCGGGCAAGAAATTCGTCGGCGCTCAATTCACCGACCACGCGCAAGTCGCGGCGCTCCTTGCCGTCCGGGCCGATCAGCAACAGCGTGGGGGGGCCGAGCACTTGGTAAGCGGCGAGCAATTGCTGGCTGTCATCGCCGGTGGCGGAAACGTCGGGACGGAGCAGACGCATGCCGTTCAGCGCCTGCTGCACCCGGGCGTCGCCAAAGACCGCGTGCTCGATGTCCTTGCAGGCGACGCACCAGTCTGCGTAGTAATCCACCAGCGTCCACTGCCCCCGGCCGGCTGCGGTGTCGATTTCCTGTTGCAGGGCGGCGGCGCTGCGGACGGTCGTGAAGCCATCCATCATCGACGGGCCCGGCGCCGCGCTGCTTGAGACAAACGCAAGCGGTTGCAATGGGTTGCTTTGTCCGGCCGCGGCGCCGATCAGCATCGCCACGGCCCACAGCGCCAGCAGCATTGCGGTGCCGCGCAGCGGCCATTTCCCGGTTGTCCAGCTTTCCCCCATGGCCAGCACGCCGGTGGCGACGGCAAACAGCCATACGCCCCACAGCGCCAGCGTGGCGACCGGCGGCAACATGCGCGCGACAAACCAGATCGCCATCGCCAGCAGCACAAAGCCGAACACCGCCTTGACCCGCGTCATCCATGGGCCGGGGCGCGGCAGCAGTCTGGCGCCCAGGGTGCCGACCAGCAGCAGTGGTACGCCCATGCCCAGCCCCATGGCCAATAGCGCCAGGCTGCCCTTGAGCACGTCGCCGCTGTCGCCGATGTACAGCAAGGCACCAGCCAGCGGCGCGGTCATGCAGGGGCCTACCAATACCGCAGAGAGCACGCCCATCACCGCGGCACCGCCCAGCGTGCCGCCTTGCCGACCTTGGCGGGCGTGATTGAGTCGATCGCGTACGAAGGCGGGCAGTTGCAGCTCGTACGCGCCAAACATGGCCAGTGCGAGCAGGACGAAGAGCGCGGCGAACAGGCCGAGTACCCACGGTGTTTGCAGCATGGCCTGCAGATTCGCGCCCATCATCGCGGCGGCGGCGCCCATTGCCGCGTAGCTCAGCGCCATCGGCAGCACAAAGGCCAGCGCCAGCACAAAGCCGCGCCGGGCGGTGGCGCCGCTGCCGACGATCAGGCTGCTGAGAATCGGCACCATCGGCAGCACGCAGGGGGTGAAGGTCATCAGCAAGCCCAGGCCGAAGAACACCAGCAACACCCAGACGGTGCCCGCCTGCGCGAGCTGCGCAGAAATGGCCTGATCTTCGCCCTGCGCCGGCGTTGCTGGCGCACTCGCCGCCGTCGCGCCGGACGAGGTGGCGGCAGCGCCCTGCAGCGTCACGGTACGGGTTTGCGGCGGATAACAGAGGCCGGCCTCGGCGCAACCCTGCCAGCCGATGCGCAATTGCCGCGCCTGCCCCGCCTGTACCTGCAGCGTCAGATGGTCGACGTAGACCTCGGATTCGCCGAAGTACTCATCGTGGATGGTCTTGCCAGCCGGCATGACCGGTGCCGGCACGCTGCCCGCCGGTAATCCCTCGATCTTGATGTGCTTGCGATACAGGTAATAACCGTCGCTGATGTCCCAGCTCAGCCTGACCTGACCGTCGCCAAGCTCGACAACGTTGAGCCGGAAAGCCTGCTCCGGCGGGAGAAAGTCGGCCTGCGCGCGAGCGGCTTGGCCCCACAGCATGGCCAACAGGAGCAGGCTCCAGATGAAACGCAACATGGGCATGGCCTTGTAATTTGAATGCTCGGAGAGGGTCGCCAGCCAGGATTAACGCCGCGTTAACTGTGGGATAATCCGCCGCAAGCACACTGGCAACGAGAGGAAGAAAACATGCGAGTGCTGCTGGTCGAAGACAACGAGTTGATCGCGCTCGGCATCATGGCGGGCTTGCGCGCCCACGGCTTCACCGTCGACGGCGTGGGCACGGCCGCGCAGGCGGAGGCCGCCTTGGCGACGCTGGACGCCGACCTGATGGTGCTCGATCTGGGCCTGCCCGACGAAGACGGCATGCGCCTGCTGGCGAGGTTGCGTGCCGGTGGCGTCGCGCTACCCATCCTGGTGCTGACCGCACGCGATGCGATCGAAGACAGGGTGGCCGGCTTGCGTGCCGGCGCCGACGATTATGTGCTCAAGCCCTTCGATCTGGACGAACTGGTGGCGCGCTTGCATGTACTGCAGCGCCGCGTCGCCGGACGCAGCGTCGATCTGATCGAAGATGGCCCGTTGCGCCTGGATCCTGCGCGCGGCGAAGTATGGCTGCACCAGCAGCCGGTGCCGCTGGCCCGGCGCGAACTGGCCTTGCTGGTGGCGCTGATCCAGGCGCGCGACCGCATCCTCAGCGCCGATCAGCTGAAAGACCGGCTCTACGACTACAGCGAGGAAATCGGCAGCAACGCCCTCAATGTCCATATCCATCATCTGCGCCGCAAGCTGGGCCCGGATGTGGTGGAAACGGTGCGCGGGCTCGGCTATCGCTATGGCAGGGCCGGCACATGAGCCTGCGACTGCGGCTGCTGCTGCTGATCGGCGTGTCGCTCAGCGTGCTGTGGGGCGGCGTCGCGGCGTGGACGCTGCGCGATCTGGATCGGCAGCTGCGGCACACGCTGGATCAGCGTCTGGCCATGTCGGCGCAAATGGTCGCCGGGCTGATGGCGCAGCTGCCGCCGCCGAGCCCCGGGGCCATGTCCACGCTGCCAGCCATCAATGCCGGCATCGCCTGCCAGATTGTGTCCGTGCGCGGCGAGATCCTGGCGCAAACCCCCGGCGCGCCCGTCGTGGCGCAGTCCAGACCGCCAATCGGCTACGCCGACCAGCTCATCGATGGCGTGCATTGGCGCAGCTACACGGTGGAATCCGCCGGCCTGCGAGTGACCACCGCCGACCGGCTGACCGAACGCTCGGTGCTGCTGGCCAAGGTGCGCTGGGCCGCCGGCATTCCCTTCATCGTGGCGCTGGCCGGCAGTCTGGTGGCAGTGTGGTTCGGGGTGCGGAGGGGGCTGTTGCCGCTGGAGCGCTTGCGCCAGGCGCTGGCGCGCCGCGCGCCGGACGCGCTGGAGCCGGTGGATGCCCGGCTCTTGCCGGGCGAGCTGCTGCCGTTGACGAACAGTCTCAACCTGCTGCTGTCACGGATGGTGCAAATGCTGGCGCGAGAGCGGCGGCTCACCAGCGATGCGGCGCATGAACTGCGCACGCCGCTGACCGCGATCAAGACCCACTTGCAGGTCGCCCGCATCACCCAAGGGCAGGACGCCGCCACCGCGCTGGATCATGCCGAGGAAGGCGCAGACCGGCTGCAACATACCCTGACCCAGTTGCTGACGCTGGCCAGAGTCGAAGGGCCGTTCGACTGGGACGACGGGCAGCAGGCTCGCGCCGATCAGGTGGTGCGGCTGGCGGTGCGTGACGCCGCGCCCGGGCAGCCGCAACGCTTCGCCATGGGCGAGCTTGCGACCATCGACGTCGCGCTGCCGCAAGCGCTGGCCGTCACCGCCTTACGCAACCTGCTGGACAACGCCTTGCGCTACTCGCCCGCCGATTCAACGGTGAAGGTGGACGCGCGCCTGGATCATGGCGCGGTGCATTTCTGCGTGATCGACCACGGGCCGGGCCTATCCGCCGACGAGCTGCTGCAGGCAACGCAACGCTTCTGGCGTGGCAACACTGCAAATCACGACGGTAGCGGCCTGGGGCTGGCCATTGTGGCGGCGATTGCGCGACGTTTTGGTGGCGAACTGCGCCTGGATGCCCATCCCGGCGGCGGCTTGCAAGCCATGTTGACACTGCCGATCGTTGATCCGGCTCGGTAGCGCGCCGTCCGCCGACCCAGGTCGACCGCATTTGTCGCCGACTTCAGCCTGATGAAAAGGATCAATGGCAGCAGCGCATCGATCCTTTTTCATTGCCGCTGTGCATGCACGGACTCGGTTGTTCGGGGCGGCAGGCGCGCGGGTTCACATGGTTTACTCGACCGTCACCGACTTGGCCAGGTTGCGCGGCTTGTCGACGTCGGTGCCACGTTGCAGCGCCGCGTGGTAGGCAAGCAGTTGCACCGGCACCGCGTGGAGGATGGGGCTGAGCACGCCGATGTGCCGTGGCGTACGGATGACGTGGACGCCGTCCGATTCGCTGAAGTGGCTGTCGAGGTCGGCGAATACGAACAGTTCGCCGCCGCGGGCGCGGACTTCCTGCATATTCGACTTCACTTTCTCGAGCAGGCTGTCGTTCGGCGCGATCACCACCACCGGCATGTTCGCGTCGACCAGCGCCAGCGGGCCGTGCTTGAGTTCGCCGGCCGGGTAGGCCTCGGCGTGGATGTAGCTGATTTCCTTGAGCTTGAGCGCGCCCTCGAGCGCGATCGGGTAGTGCAGACCGCGGCCGAGGAACAGTGCGTGGTCCT
Source organism: Jeongeupia wiesaeckerbachi (assembly GCF_050916355.1). Taxonomy (GTDB): domain Bacteria; phylum Pseudomonadota; class Gammaproteobacteria; order Burkholderiales; family Chitinibacteraceae; genus Jeongeupia; species Jeongeupia wiesaeckerbachi. The sequence goes on along the minus strand of NZ_CP136946.1, from coordinate 619,717 downwards.
TGGCTGCGAACTGATGCGCCCAGGCGGTGATCTGCGGTTCAAGGTTGAGCGCGTGCTGGATCGAGCCCGGCAGATGGCGCAGCGCGTCGAGATAGCCCTGTTCGGCGGCGGCGTCGAGCCGGCCGTTCAGCTTGGCCAGCGTGCCGGCCAGCGCGAACAGCGCGATCAGCTGGGTGGTGAAGGCCTTGGTCGACGCGACGCCGATCTCGGCGCCGGCGCGGGTGTAGAACACCATGTCCGACGCGCGCGGGATGGCGCTTTCGCGCACATTGCAGATCGACAGCGTCTTGTCGTGGCCGAGCGATCTGGCGTATTTCAACGCCTCCATCGTGTCCAGTGTTTCGCCGGACTGGCTGATGGTGACGACCAGATACGCCGGGTTGGCGACGACGGCGCGATAGCGGTATTCGCTGGCGACCTCGACATTGCACGGCAGGCCGGCGATCGCCTCGATCCAGTAGCGCGCAACCGAGGCGGCGTAGAAGCTCGTGCCGCAGGCGATGATCTGCACGCCTTGTACTTGCGGCAGCAGCTCGGCCGCTTTTGGGCCGAACAGCGACGGCACGAAGCCGGCCTCGAGCAGCGGCTCGATCGTGTCGGCGATCGCCTTCGGCTGCTCGTGGATTTCCTTCTGCATGTAGTGGCTGTACGGCCCCAGTTCGAGCGAGGCGAGCGAGACATCGGACAGGTGCACCTCGCGCTCGATTGCGGCGCCGTGGCGGTCGAACAGTTCGATGCCGTCGCGGCGGATGCGCGCGATGTCGCCTTCTTCGAGGAAGATCACCCGGCGCGTCGCCGACAGCACGGCCGAGACGTCCGAGGCGATCAGGTTCTCGCCGTCGCCGAGACCGATCAACAACGGGCAGCCCATGCGGGCGACGACCATTTCGTCGGGCGCGTCGCGGGCGATCACGGCGATCGCGTAGGCGCCGGTCAGTTCTTTCGCGGCCTGCCGCACCGCGCCGAGCAGGTCGTGCGATTCGAGGTAGTAGGCGTGGACGAGATGGGCGATGACTTCGGTGTCGGTCTGCGATTCGAACACGTAGCCGCGCGCCTTGAGTTCGTCGCGTTTCTGCTCGTGATTTTCGATGATGCCGTTGTGGACCACGGCGATCAGGCCGCCCGAAACGTGCGGGTGGGCGTTCGGTTCGGTGACGCCGCCGTGCGTGGCCCAGCGGGTGTGGCCGATGCCGAGCCTGCCGGTCAGCGAGACTTCGCGCGTTGCCGCTTCCAGCTCGGCGACCCGGCCGACGCGGCGTACACGGTGGATCTCTTCGTCGAGGACGGCGATGCCGGCCGAATCGTAGCCGCGGTATTCGAGTCTCGCCAGACCGGCGATCAGGGCGGGGACGATGTTACGTGACGAAATGGCGCCGACAATACCGCACATGGGTTTCTCCTGAATTTTGCGTTTGCACAAAATTTATGCGATTGGCACGACATTGTCTTTACAGAAAAACCCTTGAGCCGGTTGTCGGCCAGTGCGGCAAGCCGACCGGTGGCCGCGACGCGGCAACTAGAGTGGGAGAAGGGTGGGGCCGACTCACCCAGGCGCCCCGACCGCTGTGCTCGGGGCAGGAGCACGCATGGCTACGCAGCTGCTGTCGCTCGGGGTGTTCGGTGTGCGTCTGCTGGATCGCATCCTCACGGCGCCCGCAATCTATCCGCATGAACTGGCCGACGATCTGGTCGACGAGATCAACTACTACCTGCCGTGCACGCATGGTCGCGAACAACGCATGCTGTTTCAGCTGGCCTGCGATTTACCCGAAGCGCTGGACGAGGCCTTCTCCCGTGTCGACGGGCTGGCGGCGCGACAGCGGGCGATCGGTCTGGTCGACGCCCTGCTCAATCAGGCGCGCGACCAGACGCGGGACCGGCAGACCGAACGCTGAGTCCGGCCTGCGGGCCAATCAGTCGCCGAGGTGCGGATCGCGTGCCAGCATCGAGTCGACCGCATGCCGGCGGGCTTTTTCGCGCTGCTTGTGCGCGCGGTCGTCGGCGGCCAGCGCCTTGTACAGCGAGACGCAGAGCCCGACCATGATCAGCGCGAACGGCAGCGCCGAAACGATGGCCAGCGTCTGCAAGGCCTTCAGCCCGCCCGAGAACAGCAGCACGATCGCCATCGCCGCAATCACTACGCCCCAGACCAGCTTGATCCAGGCCGGCGGATCCTGGCGGCCGCGGGTCGACAGCATGCCGAGCACCAGATTGGCCGAGTCGGCCGAGGTGACGAAGAAGCTGACGATCAGTGCCAGCGCCAGCACCGACAGCACGCCGGAGAACGGCAGCGCGCCGAACATGGCGAACAGCGTCTTGGCGTAGTCCTGCTGCTGCACCGCAAGCAGATTGATGCCGTCGAACAGTTGCTGGTGAATCGCCGTACCGCCAAAGACCGAGAACCACAGGAAGCTGACGATGCTCGGCGCCAGCAGCACGCCGACGACGAACTCGCGGATCGTCCGGCCCTTGGAGACGCGGGCAATGAACAGGCCCACGAACGGCGCCCAGGTGATCCACCATGCCCAGTAGAACAGCGTCCAGTCGGCAACCCACGAGCCCTTGCTGAACGGCGTCAGCCGCAGGCTCATGAACGACAGGTTGTTGATATAGCCGCCGAGCGTGGTGGTGAACGATTCGACGATGAACAGCGTCGGCCCGAGGATGAGCACCGCGGCAAGCAGCAGGACGGCGATGGCGATGTTCAGGTTCGACAGCCACTGGATGCCACGGCCGACGCCGGACAGCGACGAGATGATCGCCAGCCCCATGGCCACGACGATGATGATGATGTGCAGCGAGTCGCTGTCGGGCACGCCGAGCGCATGGGTCAGGCCGCCACCGATCTGCAGCGTGCCAAGGCCGAGCGAAGTGACGACGCCGCAGGCGGTGGCAATGACGGCGAGGATGTCGACGAGCTTGCCGAGTCCGCCGTTGACTCGATCGCCGAACAGCGGCCGGAACGCTTCGGACACCAGCACCGGCAGGCCGCGGTTGAAGCTGAAGTAGGCGATGGCCAGGCCCATGACGCTGTAGATCGCCCATGGGTGCAGGCCCCAGTGGAAGAAGGTGTAGCGCAGCGCGGTGCGCGCGGCTTCGGGCGTCAGGCCGTCGCCCACCGGCGGGGTGGCCAGATGCGCCAGCGGCTCGGCGGCACCCCAGAACACGAGGCCGATGCCCATGCCGGCCGAGAACAGCATTGCAAACCAGCTGACGCGGGAAAACTCGGGTTCGGCGTCGTCGCCGCCGAGGCGAATCTGACCGAAACGACCGAAGGCAAGGTAGAGGGCAAAAATCAGGAAACCGAACACGGACAGCAGATAAAACCAGCCGAATCCGCCGATGGTGCCTGACAGCAAGGTCTGGGTCGTGGCACTCATATTGGCCGGGGCGATGACCCCCCAGGCGACAAAACCGAGCGCGATCGCGAGCGAAACAGCAAAGACCATGTAATTCTCCCGTGTGTCGTTCTTTTTAGGCTAACACCGGAGAACCCGTCTTCTCTACTGTGATGTAAGTTGTTACGAGCAACAAAAAGCCCCCGGCATGTCGGGGGCTGGCGGGGTTAGTTGGCGACCAGTTGTCCACCGGCATCGCGAACCCGGTCACCGACGGCGAACGGTGGCTGCTGCGGATAGCTGAAGTTGCGCTGACTGCCGTCGTCGAACGACACGACCACATCGTAGTAAACCGTCTTGCGGACGTGTTTTTCGATTTCGTTGCCGGCGAGCGCACCGCCGAGCGCGCCGACCACGGTGGCAACGGTATTGCCGCGGCCGCTGCCGACCTGGTGGCCGAGTACGCCGCCGACGACGCCGCCGGCAACGGCACCGCCGCCACTGGCCTGACCGGCTTCTTCACGGGCCTGCACGGCGACGACGCGGCCGCAGCTGGCGCAGACCTGCTGCACCGGCGCCGGGCGGGTTTCGGTCTGTTCATGGTGCGGCGCCGGGGTCGGCTTCGGTTTCGGCCGCGGCGTTGGCTTGGGTGTAGGTCGCGGCGTGGGCGCCGGGGTAGCGGCCGGCGTCGGCGTCACGACCGGGGCGAGCACCTCGGGCGCCGACGCAATCGCGGGAGCGCTGGCGACGGCGACAATGGCCGGTTCGCTGGCGATGGGGGCTGGCGCAGCGCCGATCCAGCCCAGCATCTTGGCCGTCACGATGCCGGCCGCGATGATCACGGCGCCCGCGGCGGCAAGAAACATCGGGTGGGTTTTGGGGGCGTTCGACATGCGGACAGTCTCCTGTGGTCTATGCGGCAATCATGCAATAACGCCCAGTCTAGCGTCAGTGATCCCGCCCACAGGCCGGCCCGGCACTTTTCACCCGATGTCAACCGCCGCCGGTTCGGCCACCGGCAGGCTGTGATGCCAACTGCGCAGGCCGAGGATATGTTCGCCCAGCGCCGACAGCGTGGCGCGCGGATAGCGTGTCTGTTCCCAGTGGCGCGGATCGCCGGGAAAGGCGTAGCCGCGTGCCGGCTCGCGCCGGTGCCAGCTCTGGATGCGCCAGTCGCGCAGCTCGGTACTGCCTTCGTCGGCCGGCGTGAATGAAATGTATTGCGCCAGCCTGACCTGGTCGGTCGAGGTGTTCGGGCGGATGCCGTGTGCCAGCAGGCTGTTGAAGATCAACAGGTCGCCGGCCTGCATCGGGATGAAACGCACCGGCCACGGTACCGCGTCGAGGTCGGGGCGCCACGGGTTGCGGTCGGCCGGTGCGGCGGCACGCCAGCGGTCGAAGTGCTCGAACAATTCGGGAATGCACTGGAAGCCGCCGCCTGTCTCGGTCGTGTCCGACAGGGCCAGCACGCCCTGGACGTTGACCGGCCGCGGGTCGAGCGAGGTATCGGCATCCCAGTGGATGAAACCGCCGAAGCTGCGCACGCCGGCATTCGGCGTGTTGAGGTTGGCGCGGTCGATCGTGACCCACAGATCCTCGCGGTCCCAGATGTCGACGAAGGCGTCGTAGACGCGCGGCGTCTGGCGGTTGTCCCACAGCGTCTGGTTCTGGTAGGCCTCGACCATGCCCGAGCCGTTGAGCTCGCGCATCTCGTTCTCGCGCAGTTGCGGCGCGTTCCAGCTGGCCGGGTCGCTCGGGTCGAGCTGCTGGAACTCCCAGAGGAAATCGGCGGTGCGCTGCACGGCCTCGGCCGGGACGGCCTGCTTGACGATGACGTAGCCGTAGCGCTGCCAGTGGACGAAATCGTCATCGGACAGCACGCGTAGCGGCAACTGTTTTCGCAAGGTGTGCAGCTGGCGGTCCTCGGCGCGGTAGGACACGGACGGGTTGCCCGGGCGGGCGTTGCCATAGCCATAACGGTCGTTCATGGTGATCTCCGAAGCGTGGCTGGCGCCGCAATGCGGCTGGCCGTTCGACGATTGTCGTCACGCCCGTCGTGCGGAATGCGCGTTGAATGGCGATTATTAATATGATTCTGACTGATCGATGCGAATGGGATAGTGGGCATGCGTCCGCAATTCGAGCACATCGTTGTACCGGCCGGACAGTCGTGGGCCTTGCTGTGGCGCGAAGTGCCGACGCTGCCGTTCGCCTGGCACTACCACCCGGAATTCGAACTGACGCTGACGGTCAACGCGCGGGGCCAGCGCTTCATTGCCGACCGGATCGACGATTTCGACGATGGCGATCTGGTGCTGCTCGGCCCCGAGCTGCCGCATAGCTGGTCGGCGGTCGAGAAACTCGATCCGGCGCAACCGATGCTCGCCGTGGTCGTCTGGTTCCGCAGCGAGTGGGTTGAGGGGCTGGCGCGGCAGTTTCCCGAGTACGCCGCGGTCGTTGAACTGGCCGCCGCCGCCTGCCGGGGACTGGTGTTTGGCCGCGAGACCGCCGTGGCGGTCCGGCCGCTGCTGATGTCGCTGCACGACAAGACACCGGCGCAAAGGCTGCCGCTGCTACTCGATGTGCTGCTGCAACTGGCGGCCGATACCGGTGTGGAAACCCTGACTGCCATGGCGCCGCCGCCGACCGCGGACCGGCAGCGAGAGCGGCTCGGCCGCGTGCTCGAACACCTGCATGCGCAGTTCGCGAGCCCGATCGAAGTCGAAACCCTGGCGGAAATGGCCGCGATGTCGGTCGGCGCCTTCCACCGCTTTTTCAAGCGGCATACCCAGACGACGGTGACGGCCTATCTGACGCGCCTGCGCATCGGCTATGCCTGCCAGCAACTGATCCAGACCGACAAGGCGATCTGCGTGATCGCCGACGCCGCCGGCTACGCCAATCTGGCGCATTTCAACCGGCAGTTCCGCGCCGCCAAGGGCGAGACGCCGCGGGATTTCCGCCGCCGTTACCGCAGTTCGCGCGCGTCTTCGTCCTGAGCCAGCTCGGCCAGGGTGTCGAACAAGCGCGCCAGCAGCGGCGGAATACTGGCCTTGCCGCGCTGTTCGGCCGCCTCGGCAATCGCCAGCGCCATGCCCGGCTTGGCCTCGCGGCGGATGGCGCGGTGGATCAGCTCGGCGGTGCCGGGAACGGGGCCGCGGGTCCAGTGTGCGGCGCTGCGGTAGACGTCGGCGAAGCCGTTCTCGAACAGATAGTGTTCGATGTCGCGTGACGGCAGCACGGTCAGGTGGCGGTCCTCGTCGCGGCCGTGCAGCAGCGCGCGCGTTTTGTTCGCGTACATCCGGCCGGCGTCGTCGCCATCGGTGACGAGGTGCCAGCGAATGCCGAACGCATCGGCGAACTTGATCAGCGGCGCGAGCCCGGCCTGGGCGAATTCGACGCTGCGGATGCCGAGCGCACCGAGGTTGACGCCGTAGCGGCGCGCCAGCTCGGGCAGCAGCCAGAATTCGGTTTCGCCTTCGACCAGCAGCCAGGTGCGTGCGAACAGGCTGTTCGGCCGGTTGACGCGGACATGAAAACCGACCTTGCGGGCGTCCTGTTTCGATAGCCCGTTGCGCCCCATCTGGTAGACGAAGACCTTGTCGTTGCCGCGTACCAGCCGCCGCAGGCTGTGGTGCGGGAAGCTGGCCAGCAGCTCGCCGCTATTGGTGGTGACGAGCTTTTGCACCGGCAGTTGCTCGACCAGCCCCCACAACTGCACCAGCTGGGTAGGGTGCAGATGGGTTTCGGGGTCTTCGACCAGCAGCAAGGGCATTTCGCTGTCGCGCAGCGCGTCGGTGCCGCGCGCTTCGAGCAGCGAGCCGAGCAGGAACAGCAGCGCCAGCTGCTGGGTGCTGCTGCCGGCGCGGTTGGCGATTTCGAGCAGACTGGCGTGATCGCGGAACGTCACCGGCGCTGAAGCGATGTCTTCGGCCAGCCGTAGCGTGACCGGCTGTGGCAGCTGGTCGGCATGGCGGCACAACAGTTCGCGCATCGCGGCGATGCCTTGTTGCAATACCTTGGGGCCGACCCGGTGCGGTTGCTGCAGCAGGGCTTCGAAGGTGCGCTGGACGATGTCGGCCGGCGCTTCGCCGGTGTCGAGCGGAATCGGCTTGCCGTCGTTGCGTGCTGGCGTCATCCATTGCGCCAGCTGCATTTCGCGCAGTCGCAGTACCGGGTGGCGCATGACGAGTTCGCACGCCAGCGCGTCGGCCTCCGGATGGTGGCGGACCTTGCCGCTCGGGCCGAGCAGTTCGCGCCGTACGCTGATGACGTCGCCACGGCGGAACGCGGCAATGCGCAGGCTGACACGCCAGCACCCCTTGCGGTCGCGCCACGCCAGCGAGGTCAGTCGTGGCGACAGCGGCAGCGGTTTGGGTTCGTCGTCGCCAAAGGTCAGCGTGATCGCCAGTGCCTTTGCAGCGATGCCGTCGGCGTCGTGGTGGAAGTCATCCAGGTCGAAACGCGGTCCGGCAGCGGCACCCGGGCCGAGACAGCGCGCCAGCGCGTCGATCAGGCTGGTCTTGCCCCAGTTGTTTTCGCCGAACAGTACGCTGCGGTCGGCTTCGAGCGACAGCGCGATGCGGCTGATGCCGCGGAAATTGTCGACCTGCAGGTGGATGAGACGCATGCATGGCTCCGTGTACTGTCCCAAGCATGGCGCGCAACGCCGCCCGCGGCAACGGCGAGCGTAAAAAAGCCCGGCTTGCGCCGGGCTGAGCGGGATTGTTGTTCTTGCTTGTTATCAGAGCTTGAAGCGGCGGATCTGTCCGGCCAGTTGATCGGACACCGACTTGATCGACTGTGCCGCGTCGACGGTGCCGCGCGCGGCGGCCAGCGTGCCGTTCGACGACTGGGCGACTTCGTCGACGTCGTTGCGGATCGCCCGGCTGGCGCCGACCTGGTCGGCCAGCGTGCGGCCGATGCCGTCGACGACCTTGGCGGTCGCCTCGGTTTCGGCACGGATCGCCTTGACCGCTTCGCCGCCTTCCTTGGCCTGGCGAATGCCTTCCTTGAGCTGTTCGACCATGTCGTCCATTCGCGTCTTGGCGTTCTGGCTGCTGGTCTGCACGGCATTGATGGTATTGCCGATTTCCTGCGTCGCCGTGCTGGTGCGTTCGGCGAGCTTGCGGACTTCGTCGGCGACCACGGCAAAGCCGCGGCCCTGTTCGCCGGCCCGCGCCGCCTCGATCGCGGCGTTCAGCGCCAGCAGATTGGTCTGGTCGGCGACGTCGCGGATCACCGCGATCACGGCCGAGATGCTGCCGACACGGGCGGCAAGGTCATCGATGCTGGTCTGGGTGTCGCCGACCGATTGTTCGGTCTCGGTCAGCCGCGCAACCGCCGCCGAAATCACCTGCTGGCCCTTGGCCGAGATGCCGGTGGCCGCTTCGCTCTGACGGCGGGCGGTGTCGGCTTCGGTTTCGGCGCTCTGCGTCTGTTCGGCGAAGCGTTCGGCGGTCTGGGCGATACGGCGCGCGGCGTCGCCCTGGGCTTCGACGAGGCGGTTGCTGCCTTCGGCCTTGCCGACGATGTCGTCGCTGGTCCGGTGCAAGGTGCCGACGGCCGATTGCAGTTCCTGCATCACGCCGCGCAGCGCGTCGCGCATTTTCAGCACCGAGCCGTAGATGCTGTTCGGCGCAACGTTGCGGCTGGCCTGACCGGCGGCGAGGTCGCCGTCGGCGACGCGCTGTACCAGCTTGAGGACTTCACCGGGTTCACCGCCGAGATCGCGCAGCAGCCGGGCCACCGCGGCGAGCATCAGTGCAGCGACAACGCCAGCAACGATCAGGCAGACGATGACCTGCCAGCGGGCGCTGGCCCAGAAGCGGGCATCGGCCTCGGCCGAGCTGACGCCGGTGCCGACAATCCAGTGCCAGCGCGGTGTGCGCTGGGCGACCGAGGTCAGGTCGACGATCTTGCCTTCGCGCAGGCTGTCCCACGGGTACTCGGTCAGCGCGCCGCCGGATTTGTCGAGCGCGGCTGCGGCGATGGCGCCGACGCTCTTGCCCTGCGCATCCTTGAATTCGTTGAAACTGGTGCCATGCAGTTGCGGATCGAGCGGCGTCGCGACAAAGGTCAGCTTGTCGTCGGTAACATAGACGTACTCGGATTTGTGGTATTTGTTCTCGCGCAGAATCTGCGTGGCGAGCTTCTTGGCTTCGTCGTCGCTGATGCTGCCGCTCGCCGCAGCGCTTTCGAGCTGGGCGATCGTGTTGTACGTGCTCTTCATCAGCTGTTCGATGCGGGCGCGGTTGTCGAGGTTGGCGGCGTGGCGCATGGTGAACAGGCCGGCAAGCATGACGCCGAGCAGCGCGACCAGGACCAGGGCTGACAAGCTCCAGGCTTTTAGACGCAAAGTCATCGAGAACTCCGTTTAAAACGACAAAAACGCTGTAAGCATACCGTGAAATAAATCAGAGAAAGCTTATTTGGGTCAAATGCAGACCATTGGTCATGCAGCCGTGGCTGCAATGCAACAATGGCCGTATGTCGATCGCGTGAAAACCAGAAGGTGCCTGTCGCCGTTCACGTCGATCGGCAAGGCCTGAACCACTTCGCAAGGGGTTGTATGGAAACAAAAAATGCTTGGGTCGAGCCGGCGATCGCGACGTGCGCGGTGGTGGTGCTGCTGGCCTTGTCGTACCAGATTCTCGCCCCGTTTATCGCCGCGCTCGCCTGGGCCGGGATTCTGGTCTATGCCAGCTGGAAACCTTACGAAAAGCTGTCGAAATTGATGCGTGGCAATCGGCTCCTGCCGGCGGTGCTGTTGCTGGGCCTCTTTGCGCTGGTGATCGTGTTGCCGCTGGTGATTGCCGGTGTCGAGCTGGCCGGCAATATGGATGGCATCTCGCACTGGTTGCAGGTGCATATCGAGGCCGGGCTGCCGCCTTTGCCGCACTGGCTGTCGTCGATGCCGTGGGTCGGTCCGAAGCTGGCCGAGTTCTGGAGTGGCTTGTCGCAGGGCGATCCCGAGGTGATCAACCGGCTCAAGGAGTGGATGAAGCCGCTGGGCAGCGTGTTGCTGCTGTTCGGCAAGGCGATCGGCAGCGGGTTGCTGCTGATGCTGATGAGCCTGGCGTTCGCGTTCTTCTTCTACATCGGCGGCCATGAAATCGTCCGGTGGTTCATTCGCGTGCTCAACAAGATCGGCGGCAAGCGCGCCGAGGAGCTGCTGATGATCGCTGCCGGTACGGTGCGCGGCGTTGTCTACGGCTTCATCGGCACCGCGCTGGTTCAGGGCGCGCTGGCGTGGTTCGGCTACTGGCTGGTCGGCATCGAGAACGCCGCTGCGTTTGCGCTGGTCAGCTGCTTCCTGTCGCTGATTCCGGGCGGCCCGAGCGTGCTCGGCCTGCCGGTGGCGCTGTGGATGTATCAGCAGGGCGATACCGGCTGGGCGGTGTTTCTCGCGATCTGGATGCTGGCGGTCGTCAGCATGGCCGACAACGTCGTCAAGCCGCTGTTCATCGGCAAGGAGAGCAATCTGCCCTTCGTGCTGATCCTCGTCGGCGTGCTCGGTGGTGCGCTGGCCTGGGGCATGCTCGGTGTCTTCCTTGGGCCGACCCTCCTGGCGGTCAGCTACGCGCTGCTGCACAACTGGGCGGCGCGCAAGATCGAGGAAGAGGATCGGGCCGCCGAGACCGGCGATCAGGCGCCGAACGACCCGGCACAATAAAAGATCCGGCGGCTACCGGCGTGCGTGGGCAAGCCGGTGGTCGAGCGCGACGATCAGCAGGCCGGTGCAGATGAAGGCAAGTGCAAAGGCCGCGGCGTTCCACAGCACCGGGCCGTAGCCGTGGCTGGCGACGTTGACGAAGGGATAGGGATAGCGCGACAGCGCCCAGCCGCTGATCAGCACATAGCCGAAGTAGGCCACCGGGTAGATCAGCCAGCGGAACGCGTCGCGCCAGCGCAGCGTGCCGACCGGCGCATAGCCGAGCCAGTAGCACAGGTAGGCGGCGGGCAGGATGTCGTGCAGCAACAGGTCGACGACGAACTCCAGCCCCTGTGGTGCCCACAGATGCCGCAACAGCAGCTCGTAGGCAATCGCGACGACCAGCACATAGACGAGGCTGGCCGCGCGGACTGCCGGCCGCCACAACCAGCGGGCCAGCCGCCAGTGCGGGCCCAGCAGCGCCGCCGACAGCACCAGCGCCAGCAGCAGCACGCTCAGATTGGTGAAAAAATCAAAGAAGCGCGACAGCGCGAAAACCAGTGAGTGCCCCTGTTCCAGCTCGGCCGATACGGTCAGGCCCAGGCGTGCGAGCACGGCAAACCATGCTGTCAGTCCCAACAGCAGTTCAAGGTGGCGTGCCCATGAGCGGGCGGAGGGAGGGAGGCTGGCCATTCGGCGGTCTTCGAATACTTCGGCGGCGCAGGCAGGACGACACGCGCCGGTTCTACCGTCTTAGCGCCGATTGCCGCTGGCGGCGAGCTGCATGTCGGATCGACCGACTACCGGTGCGTCGCCCCGCGGACGCCGGCGGGCGTGATGCGCCGCTACGTGGCTGCGCCGGCTTGTCGAGCAGACGCCAGACGGTGAGGTTTTCGATCCAGAAGCACCGCCCCGATTGGGCGATACGCAGGCCACGGTAACCGCTGGCGTCGCCCGGACGACAGCGTGGGGTCGACGAGATCGCGGCCGGTCGGTCGGCGGTGGCTGTCGCACAGCAGCGTGGCGAACGCCGCGGTGTAGGGCGTCACGATCAGGCAGGGGTGTCTCCGTAGGTGTAGCCCGATTGTGCGGCCTCCTCGCGCAGCCAGTCGACGAAGGTCGCTACTGCGGGCCGGTACGGCGGCGGCGATGGCGATATCAGCCAGTAAGCGCCGACCATCGGCAGCGTGGTCTGAAACAGCCGTACCAGCCGGCCGGCAGCCAGATCGTCGTGCACCAGCACCTCGCGTGCGAGCGCGATGCCCTGGGCGTCGAGCGCAGCCTGCACCAGCAGCCCGGAGTCGGTGAAGACCAGCCCGTTTTGCGGTTCGGGCCAATCCAGCCCGGCCGCGACAAACCAGTCGTGCCACGGCTCGATCGACGAGCGCAGCAGCGGCCAGCGCGCAAGATCGGCAGGCTCTGCCGGCAGGCCGCCGGGCAGATTCGGGCTGGCGACGACGGCGAAGGCGTCGCGCATCAGCGGCTCGCAATACAGCCCGGGCCAGCCGCCGGGGCCGACACGCAGGCCGAGGTCGATGCCTTCGGCAAGCAGATCCTCGCGCGCCTTGGTCGAGCGGATCCAGATCTCGATCTCGGGATGGCGATTGATGAAGCGGCCGAGCCGCGGCGTCAGCCATTTGGCGGCGAACGACGGCAGGCAGGTCAGCACCACGCGCGGCCGCTCGCGCTCGTGCTGCAGTTCGGCGATCGTTGCGCCGATCCGGCACAGGCTGGTGTTGAGCGTCTCCGCCAGCTGCCGGCCTTCGGCGGTGAGCTTGACCCCGCGGCCGTCGCGGCTGAACAGCGCAAAGCCGAGCGTGTCTTCCAGCGCGCGAATCTGATGACTGACGGCGCCATGCGTGACGAACAGCTCGTCGGCGGCGCGGCCGAAATGACCGTGCCGTGCGGCGGCTTCGAAGGCGCGCAACGCCGGCAGCGATGGCAATTTCCCAGGTGCTTTGAATGGTGAATCCATTTCGTGATTCCGGCGAGAAATGCTCGTTTGTGGCGTGGCCTGCCGCTGCCGAAAATCTTGGCATGAGAACAGAAAAGGCGCAAACGGCGCCCAAGGAGCACATCATGCAGAACACAAGGCAACACCGCAGGCTGGATGCGGGATCCGTGATCCGGATTCATGCTTTGGAGCTGACGATTGCTTCGGGCGTGCTTTGGGCCACCGATGACGAGGGGCGCGATATCGTACTGAGCGCGGGCGATCGCCTGAGCGGTGGCGCGCTGCTGATCGAGGCCTTGCAACCGGCGAGCCTGTACTGGCGCAGCAGCGCCCCTTGCGGCCGCCTGCACCGCGCCACGGCCAGTGTTCGCCGCTGGACAAGGGCGGTTTTCGGCCGGCGCGAGGTGGTAGTGCGTTAAGCAGCTCACTGCCTTGCCGCGCAGGAGCAGGCACAATGGCGCTCCCTTTCCACCGGAGCCGCAGAGTGAAACAGCGATTGATCAACAGTCTGCTTGCCGTCTTGCTGGCCGGCACGGCGGCCATGGCTGCGGCCGGTACATGGCGCGAAGGCCGCCACTATTCGCCGGGTGACATCGTCAGCTATCAGGGGCGGCAGTACCGGGCGATCCAGGGGCACGACGCGCATCGTGGCGCCAACTGGAATCCGCGCGATGCCGCGTCGCTGTGGCAGCCGCTCGGCCGTCAGCAACACGGCCGCTACGACGACGGTCAGTATCATCCGGATCCGCGCTATGACGATGGTCAGTACCACCCGAATCCACGTTACGACGACGGCCAGTGGCGCCCGGATGCCCGTGACGACGCATGGCGTCGCCGGCACTGGGAGGAAAGCGGCCATCGCCGTCCGGACGGCTGGCGCGACGGTCACCGCTACGGCGGCGGCGACTGGGTCTGGTACAACGGCCGGGCCTACGAGGCGCGCCGGCCGCTGAGCGAGGCCGATGTCCGGCTGAATCCGCTGCAGCAGCCGGGGCTGTGGCTCGATATTTCCGCGTCACTGCGCTGACCTCGCGCCGAACTGGGCACGCCGGGCCTAGAGCCGATCCCAAAAGGCGGGCGAGCCAAGACAGCTCGGCGCCGCCCGACGAGAAATCGGAACGGGCAGGGCGTCCATGAGGACGCCTCATCGGCAGTACAGGGTGCGACCTGGAGAGAGCCCCCTTGTGGGGGGAGGCGCAACGGGCGGGGGCAAAAGGCGCCGTCGCCCAATGGCGACGTCTTACTGGTAGCCGTCTTCCTTGGTGTCGACGGTGATGCGCAGCAGCTTGCCGCTGGTGCCGGAAATGCCGCCACCGACGAAGGTCAGCCGGCCTTCCTTCTTGTAGTAGGTCTCGAAGCGGTAGGCATCCTTGCCGAAGTAGAACGGCACCCACGCCTTGCCGGTGGTATAGGTCTTGGTGTCGCTCGGGTTGCCGATCGTGTCCTCGACCTGCCGTTGCGACATGCCGATCTGCAGCTTGGCGAACTTGCTCTTTTTCGCTGGCGTGCCGACGATCTCGCCCTCATAGCTGCCATCCTTCGACATCACCTTGCGGCCACCGGGTGTCGACGCGTCGGCCTGCGGGGCCGCTGTCTTGCCGCCGTTGCTTGCCGCGGCCTTGCCGCCATTCGATGCCGGTGCCGACGACGTCTGGGTGCCGGACTGGTTGGCGCAGGCGGCCAGCAGCAGTGCGGCGGTAAGCAGGGCGAGGTGGGGGCGATGGAACATCTCGGTCTCCGGAGCAAGAGGCGGCTGGCGTCAGCCTGAAAACGAAAACAGGCTGCGGAAGCAGCCTGTTGTCATACTAACAAAACGTCAAAAATCTTACTTGAGCTTTGCGAGTTGCTGTTGCAGTTTCGCCAGCTTGTCGCTCAGCTCGGCGATCTGCGCGCGGTCCTTCTCGACCAGATGCGCCGGTGCCTTGTCGATGTAGCCCGGTTTTTCGAGCTTGGCGGTCATCTTGGTCAGGCCTTCCTCGGTCTTGGCGATGTCCTTGGAGAGGCGCGCGGTTTCGGCGGCCTTGTCGACTTCGACCTTGAGCATCAGCCGCGTGGTACCGGCGACGGCGACCGGCGCATCGTCGTCGGGCAGGCGGGCCGTGACGTTCACTTCCGACAGCTTGGCCAGCGACTTCAGGTAATCGCCAAAGCGCGCCAGCGATGCATCGCCTTCCAGGAACATCGGCACCTTGGTTGACGGCGGCAGGCCCATTTCGGCGCGCAGATTGCGTGCGGCGAAGGCGATGGCCTTGAGCTCGTCGACCGCCGCATAGGCCTCAAGGTCGATCTTGCTTTCATCGGCGACCGGCCATTGGGCGATCATCAGCGAATCGGTGTCCTTCTTGCCGGCCAGCGGTGCGACAACCTGCCACAGCTCCTCGGTAATGAAGGGCATGATCGGGTGGACGAGCCGCAGGATGACTTCGAGCACGCGGATCAGCGTGCGTCGCGTCGCGCGCTGCTGCGCTTCGGAGCCGGTCTGCGCCGAAACCTTGGCCAGTTCGATATACCAGTCGCAGTACTCGTTCCAGACGAATTCATAGATCGCTTGCGCGGCGAGGTCGAAGCGGAAGGTGTCGAGTGCCAGCGTCACCGATTTCTCGGCCTCCTGCAGCTTGCCGATGATCCAGCGGTCGGCGAACGAGTAATCCAGCTCGGCATTCGCTTCGAGGCCGCAATCCTTGCCCTCGACATTCATCAGCACGAAGCGCGTGGCGTTCCACAGCTTGTTGCAGAAGTTGCGGTAACCCTCGCAGCGCTTCTGGTCGAAGTTGATCGAGCGACCGAGCGACGCCAGCGAGGCGAAGGTGAAGCGCAGCGCATCGACGCCGTAGGCGGGGATGCCGTCCGGGAATTCCTTCTCGGTTTTCTTGGCAACTTGCGGGGCTTTTTCCGGCCGGCGCAGGCCGCTGGTGCGTTTTTCCAGCAGCGGTTCGAGCGCGATGCCGTCGATCAGGTCGACCGGATCGAGCACATTGCCCTCGGACTTGGACATCTTCTTGCCCTCGCCGTCGCGCACCAGCCCGTGCACGTAGACGTGGCTGAACGGCACCTTGCCGGTGAAGTGCTTGGTCATCATGATCATCCGGGCGACCCAGAAGAAAATGATGTCGTAGCCGGTGACCAGCACGCTTGACGGCATGAAGGCCTTGAGTTCGTTGGTGTCGTTCGGCCAGCCGAGGCTCGAGAACGGCACCAGGGCCGAGGAGAACCAGGTGTCGAGTACGTCGTTGTCGCGCGTGACCGGCTTGCCGCCGGCCTGGGCGACGGCCTCGGCCTCGGTGCGGGCAACGTAGACCTTGCCATCGGCGTCGTACCACGCCGGAATCTGGTGGCCCCACCACAGTTGGCGCGAGATGCACCAGTCCTGGATGTTGTTGAGCCACGCGTAATAGGTATTGACCCAGTCGCCGGGAACGAACTGCACCTCGCCGTTCTGGACGACTTCGAGGGCCTTGTCGGTGATGCTCTTGCCGGTTTCGTCGGCCTTGCTCATCGCGACGAACCACTGGTCGGTCAGCATCGGCTCGATCACCGTGCCGGTGCGATCGCCACGCGGCACCATCAGCTTGTGCTTCTTGGTTTCGACCAGGAAGCCGCCGGCCTCCAGATCGGCCAGCATCGCCTTGCGGGCGTCGCGGGTCGACAGGCCTGCATAGGCCGCCGGCAGTTCGATGGCATCAAACGCCGAACCATCGAAGCCGAACACCTGCGCCTGCGGCAGGATGGTCGCGGTCAGGCTCATCACGTTGATGAGCTTGGTGTCGTGGCGCTTGCCGACCTGATAGTCGTTGAAGTCGTGCGCCGGGGTGATCTTGACGAAGCCTGTACCGAAATCCTTGTCGACGTATTCGTCGGCGATCACCGGGATCTGCCGGCCGGTCAGCGGCAGCGCGAGCTGCTTGCCCAAAAGGTGCTGGTAGCGTTCGTCGTCCGGATTGATCGCCACGGCGACGTCGCCGAGTAGCGTTTCCGGCCGCGTCGTCGCGACGGTAATGAACTCGTCCGAACCCACGACCGGGTAGTTGATGTGCCACATATGGCCATCTTCTTCCTCGCTGACCACTTCGAGGTCGGAGACGGCGGTGCCGAGCACCGGGTCCCAGTTCACCAGTCGCTTGCCGCGGTAGATCAGCCCTTGCTCGTACAGCCGGACGAAGACCTCAGACACGCAGGTCGACATCTTGTCGTCCATGGTGAAGTATTCGCGGCTCCAGTCCACCGACGCGCCCATCCGGCGCATCTGGCCGGTGATGGTGTCGCCCGATTGCTTTTTCCAGTCCCACACTTTTTCGATGAATGCCGGACGGCCGAGATCGTGGCGCGATACGCCCTGGGCGTCGAGCTGGCGTTCGACGACGATCTGCGTCGCGATGCCGGCGTGGTCGGTGCCCGGCAGCCACAGCGTGTTGTCACCGCGCATCCGGTGGTAGCGGGTCAGCCCGTCCATGATCGTCTGGTTGAACGCATGGCCCATGTGCAGCGTGCCGGTGACGTTCGGTGGCGGCAGCTGGATGCAGAACGACGGCGCGGCCATGTCCATGCTCGGGCTGAAGTAATTCGCGCTTTCCCAGCGCGGATACCAGCTGGCTTCGATGGCGGCCGGTTCAAAGCTCTTGGCAAGCTGTTCGAGGGCGGTGGGTTCGGTAGCAGAGCTCATGGCGGGCGGCGAAAAATCGGTGAAAAACAGGCAATTATACAGGGTCGGACGACGCGCGTCGGCGCGGCTTGCTTGCCATGGTTCCCGGCGTTTTGTAGGTAATCGTAACGGTTGGGGTTTCGCTGTCGGTCAGCCACAATGGTGAATGAGGTAATTAGGTTATTGTCAGTTCTTGTCCGTCATTTCTCAGGAGGTAATGCGAATGTCCAGCAATGGTGAAGCGAATCTGAACCAAGATGAACTGATCGACGATCTGCGCAATGTACTTGCGGAAACCGAGTCGATGCTCAAGGAAGTCGCCAGCGATGGCTCCGAACAGGGCCGGGCGCTGCGTGAAAAAATCGCCGCCAACCTTTCGGTCGCCAAGCAGAAGCTGGTTGAAACCGAGCGCCTCGTTGCCGGCAAGGCCAAGGTCGCGGCCAAGGTCACCGACGAATACGTGCATGAAAACCCGTGGACCTCGGTCGGCGTCGCCGCAGGTGTGGGTTTCCTGCTCGGCCTGCTGGTGTCGCGCCGCTAAATCTCCTCCGCCGGCTTGCATGCAAGCCGGCGTTTCGGGCATCGTGCCCGTCCCTTATTCCGAGCCCGTGTCCAATACATGAGCGAAACCGAATCGGCCGGCCAACATGCCGGCCACCCCAACGTCCTCAAACGGCTGGCCGGCAGCGCGCTGGGTTTGCTGCACGCCCATCTTGGCATCCTGTCGATCGAACTTGAGGAGGCGCGCGAGCGCCTGCTGAAAACACTGGTGCTCGGCGTGCTCGGTGCCGGCCTGCTGCTGCTGGCGCTGCTGGCGATCACCCTTGGCGCGATCCTGCTCGTGCCCGAGCCTTGGCGCGTCTATACCGTGGTTGCGCTCGTGCTGGCTTTCCTTCTGCTCGGTGCGGGCAGCTTGTGGTTCGCCTGGAACGGCATCCGCCATGCCAAAACGCCGTTCGCGCTGACGATCGAAGAACTGCGCCGCGACAAGGAGCATTTCCTGCGATGAGCGATCCGCGCCTCAAGGGCCGCGAGGCCCGCAAGCAATTGCTGCAGCTCGAAGCCGAAACGCACCGGCTGCAGATCGCCGTCTGCCTGACCGAAATCCGCGCCCCGCTGGCCCAGGGCAAGCGCGGACTGCTGTGGCTGTCGATCCTGAAGAAACTGCAGGGCAACGGCGGCATGCTGATGCTGGCCAGCAAACTCTTCACCAAGAAATACCGCGTACGCGGCATCGCACAGATGCTGCCGGTGGCGCTGGGCGCGTGGAAGGTGATGCTGCTGGCGCGGCGCTTGTTCAAGCGTAGCTAGCCGCCAGTGAGTCACTCTCTCTTTGAGTTGCTCGCGACGCTGGAAGAGGCGAGGGTCAGCTTCACACTAGGGCGGTTTCGCCATGACACCGTGCTGGTGACGCTTACGCTGGCTGGAGAACGCGTTGAAATCGATGTCTTTGAAGATGGTCGTATGGAGGTCGCGAGGTTCCTTGGATCCGAGGGCATCGTTGGCGACCAGCAGCTTGTGCTGCAGTTGATTCGAGAAAATGCAGGTTCGCCAATCGACTAGTGGTTTTGTCGTGTCTGGCAACGAAAGAGCATGTGTGCATTAACAGATACAAAAAAAGCGCGACCGAGAGGCCGCGCTTTTTTATTGAGGTCGATACGATGAATCAAGCCGCCGCGCGATGCCTTGCCGCAACCATATTCCCCGGCTTCAAGCGGCGCAGCGCAAGGCCGTCACGATTGAACACATGGAAGGCGGCAGCCGGGGCCGACAGGGCGATGGTGTCGCCGATGTGCACGGCGCGTTCGCCGTCACCGCGCACCACCACGTCCTGACCGTTTTCCAGCGTCAGGTACAGGTAGTTGGCTTCGCCGAGGTGCTCCACCAGATTGACGGTGCCGCGGAAGCGCTCGCTGCCCTGATCGCCCTCCCACAGGTGCTCGGAGCGGATGCCGACGCTGACCTTGTCGCCGATGGCGACGCTGCTGCCGTCGACTTCGGTGCGGATGATCTGGTCGCCAGCGACCTTGACCGCCACGCCGGTGGCCGAGGCTTCGGTGACGATGCCGTCGATCAGGTTCATTTTCGGCGAGCCGATGAAGGTCGCAACGAACAGGTTGGCTGGCTGCTGGTACAGCTCGAGCGGGCTGCCGGCCTGCTGGATGTGGCCGTCGTGCATCACGACGATCTTGTCGCCCAGCGTCATCGCCTCGACCTGATCGTGGGTGACGTAGACGATGGTCGCGGCCAGGTCCTTGTGCAGCTTGGCGATTTCGAGCCGGGTCTGCACGCGCAGCGCGGCGTCGAGGTTCGACAGCGGTTCGTCGAACAGGAACAGCTTGGGTTCGCGGACGATGGCGCGGCCGATGGCGACGCGCTGGCGCTGGCCGCCCGACAGTTCGCGCGGCAGCCGTTCGAGCAGGTGGTCGATCTTGAGGATGCCGGCCGCGTGGCGGATGCGGCGGTCGATTTCATCCTTCTTGGCGCCGGCGATCTTCAGCCCGAACGCCATGTTCTTGTAGACGTTCATGTGCGGGTAGAGCGCGTAGCTCTGGAACACCATCGCGATGCCGCGTTCGGCCGGCGGCAGGTCGTTGACGCGGGCGTGATCGATTTCCAGATCGCCGCCGCTGATCGATTCGAGCCCGGACAGCATCCGCAACAGCGTCGATTTGCCGCAGCCCGACGGGCCGACCAGCACGACGAATTCGCCGTCGTTGATCTCGAGGTTGATGCCGGACAGCACGTTCTGCTTGCCGTCGTAGGATTTGGTCAGGTTCTTCAGTGCAACTTGGGACATGGCTGTTTACTCCGGATTACTTCACTGCACCCGCGGTGATACCGCGGATCAGTTGACGCGAGGCGAACACGTACATCACGAGGACGGGCAGGACGGCGAGCGAAAGCGAGGCGAGCACGGCGTTCCAGTCGGTGACGTACTGGCCGATGAACTGCTGCACGCCAAGGGTGACGGTCTGGGTTTCTTCGCCCGGGGCGAGGATCAGCGGGAACCATAGGTCGTTCCAGATCGGCACCATGGTGAACACGGCGACGGTGGCTACCGCGGGCCGGATCAAGGGCAGGATGATCTGGAAGAAGATCTTGAACTCGCCGACGCCGTCGCAGCGCGCCGCTTCCTTCAATTCCTTCGGCACCTGCTGTATGAATTCGCCGAGGATCATGATCGCCAGCGGCAGGCCTTGCGCCACGTAGACGAGGATCAGCGCGGTCAGCGTGTTGGTCAGCTCGAGTTTGACGATCAGCTCAAGAATCGACACGGTGCCGAGGCGGATCGGCACCATGATGCCGAAAGCCATATAGATCGCCAGCAGCTTGCTGCCGCGGAACTTGTACTCGGACAAGGCCCAGGCCGCCATCGCGCCAAGCACCAGGATCAGCACCAGCGACACCAGCGTGACGGTGAGGCTGTTGCCGAAGAAATGAATGAACGGCGACTTGGCGAGCACCTTCTCGAAGCCGACCAGCGACCAGGTTTCGGCGGTCGGCAGCGACAGCGGCGAGTCGAAAATGCCTTCCTTGCTTTTCACCGAGTTGATGATGACGAGCAGGATGGGGAACAGCGCCAGCAGCGTGTAGCCGCCGAGCACCAGATGGGTGAAGCCGGTGCCGGCCGCGCGGGTGACTTTGTGTTTCATGGCCCGATCCTCAGAAAGCGAAGCGCTGCAGCTTGCGCTGGATGAAGTAGAAGTAGACGCCGACGCCGGAGAGGATGATCAGGAACATCGTCGTCGCCACCGCTGCGCCCATCGTCGGGCTGCCGATCTGGCTCTGGTAGCCGAAGAAGGTGCGGTAGAAGAAGGTGCCCAAGAGATCGGTGCTGTAGTTCGGTCCGGCGATCGCGCCCTTGACCGCGTAAATCAGGTCGAAGGCGTTGAAGTTGCCGACGAAGGTCAGGATGGTGACGAGGCCCAGCGTCGGCAGGATCAGCGGCAGCCGGATCGTCCAGAAGATGTGCCACGAGCTGGCGCCCTCGATCCGCGCGGCTTCGATGATTTCGTCAGGAATCGCGATCAGCGAGGCGTAGATCAGCATCATCGGCACGCCGACGAACTGCCACACCGAGATCAGCGACAGCGTGATCAGCGCGCTGCCTTCGTCGCCGAGCCAGGGCTGGAAATAATCGGCCATGCCGACGAAGCCAAGCAGCTTCTCGGAGACGCCCCACAGCGGCGAGAGGATCAGTTGCCAGATGAAGCCGATGATCACCACCGACAGCAGCGTCGGCAGGAAGATCAGCGTCTGGTAGCCCTTGGCACCGCGCACGCCGTGCATCGACAGCAGCGCCGCCAGCAGCAGCGCGATCGGGTTCTGCACGAACATCACGATCAGGAAGAACTTCACGTTGTTGTGCATGGCGTTCCAGAAACTGGCGGACCAGTCCGGATCGGTCAGGAGCTTGATGTAGTTGGCCAGGCCGACGAAGGTCTGTTGACCCGAGTCGTGCGTGGTGAAAAACCCCAGCCTGAGCGTATCGAGCAGCGGCAACGCGCTGAACGCGGTGTAGATCAGGAAGGCGGGGGCAAGGAAAACGGCAATGTGCCAGGGGAAGGCGCGTTTCATGGCCTCACTCCGAAGTTCGGGCAAAAAAATGGCCGGCGGCACGCCGCCGGCCCAACAGCTACACGTTCGACTGCAGAGGAAGACTTACTTCTGTTGCGGCTTGTACCACTTGGCGAAACCGGTCTGGATGCGGGTGGCCGCATCCTTCGGCGTCATCTTGCCGTTCAGGACCTGGCTGTTGACGTTCCACAGCTCGTTTTCCATGTTCGGCTCGCCGCGGTTCATGATCTGGGCGTTCAGGCGGATCGTCGACGCGCAGCTCTTGCGCCAGTCGAGCATCTGCTTGGCGACCGGATCCTTGACCGAGATCAGGTGATTCGACAGCGAATAGAAGCCGGTGACCTTGTTGGTGTACAGGTCGGCGAATTCCTGCGAACCCAGCCACGTCAGGAACTTGTACGCGTCGTCCTTGTTCTTGGACTTCGGGTTCACGCCCATGCCGATATCCGGATGATCCGAGATGTAGCACTTGTCACCGGCCTTCGGCACCGGCGGCGGGAAGGCGCCGTATTCGAACTTGGCGTTCTGGTTGTAGTAGGAGATGTCCCACGAGCCGACGGCGACGACGGCAGCCTTGCCCGATGCGAACAGGTTCTGCGTGTCGGCATAGGTCTGGGCCGAGTAGCCCTTGGCGAGGTACGGGCCCCACTTGCTCATTTCGTCCCAGGCGGCGACGAATTGCGGATCGGTGAACTTGGCCTTGCCGGCGATCAGCGCCTTGCGGCCTTCCTCACCCTTCCAGTACGGCGCACCGATCGAGGTGAACACGATCTGGTTGGCTTCCCACTGGTCGGCGGTACCCAGTGCCAGCGGTACCTTGCCGGCCTTCTTGGCGGCTTCGAGCACCTTGTGGAATTCGTCGATGGTCTTCGGCGGCTGGACGCCCAGCTCGGTGAAGATCTTCTTGTTGTACAGGAAGCCGTGCATCACCGCGCCCATCGGCATGCAGAACGACGACTTGCCATCGTCGGTCTGCCACGCCACCTTGGCCGATTCCGGGAAATTCTGCATCCCTTGCTTGCCGTTCAGGCTTTCGAGGTAACCCTTCTTGAACAGGTCGAGCGACTTGTCGAACGGACGGCAGGTGATCAGGTCACCGGCGGTGCCGCCAGTAAGGCGGGTCTGCAGGCTCGAGTCGTACTCGGTCGGCGCGGTCGGGGCGAACTTCACCTTCACGTCCGGATATTTCTTGTTGAACGCCGGGATCAGCACGTCTTCCCACAGCGCCTTGTCGTCAGTACGCCACGATTCGATGGTCAGGTTGCCGGCTTGTGCAGCGCCGGCGGCGAGCAGCGCGGCACAGAGTGCCGTGCGGATGAAGCGGTTGCCTTGCATGTATCGACCTCCTCAGGTCTGGAGTGGTGCCTGTATCTCTTTGTGTGGATCGGCTTGGTACCGACCGTGGCTGCACAGTAGCATCGGCGTTTTTGTGACACCTAGTAGTGCGATGTTTCCGACTACGTATTTGCTTATGTCATTGATTTTTAATTGATTTGTTTGTTTTTTCGTTGCTGGCGCTGTTACGTTTTATTACGTTCCGGGCACGTCAATGCGGTGCACCGGCTGATTTCACGGATCATGAACGCCGAACGCGGCCCGCCAGGGCCCTAACGCAAGTTCAACAAACGCAAGCTTTCTTTACAAAATGCCGGTCAGCCTTACTGATAAGCTGCGGCGAAAACCCAGACAGCGATGCCCTTGCTCCGAGTCCACTTCCTCTGCTGCGCCGTGTTGTGCACGGCAACGATCGCCGCACGTGCCGATGATCACTTTGACGTGTTGCACTGGTGGACGTCGGTCAGCGAGCGTCGTGCCGTCGATGAGCTGGCCGAGCGCGCGGTCGACGACGGCGTGGCGTGGCGCAACGCGGCGATTCCCGGTGGCGCCGGCATTGGCGCGATGAAGGTGCTCAAGGCGCGCGTGCTCGGCGGGCGGGCGCCCGACTCGGCGCAGCTGATCGGCCCGGCGATCACCGAGTGGGCCGACCTCGGGCTGCTGCTCGAACTCGACGACGTCGCCGCCGCGGGCAACTGGAACATGCGGCTGTTTCCGACGATCTGGACGCTGGTGCGCCAGCGCGGTCACGTGGTCGCCGCGCCGCTGGGCATTCACCGGATCAATGTGCTGTTCTACAACCGCAAGGTCTTCGCCGATGCCGGGCTGGCGCCGCCGAAGACCTGGGCCGAATTCGACCGGGTCGCCGATGCGCTGGCCCGGCGCGGCGTGACGCCGCTGGCGCAGTCGGGCCAGCCGTGGCAGGTCGCGACGCTGTTCGAGACGCTGGCGCTGTCCGAAGGCGGGCCGGGTTTCTATCGCTCGCTGTATGCGCGCCGCAACAGCAATCTGTGGTTCGACGCCCGGGTGACGCGGGCGCTGAACCGGCTGCGCGAGTTGCGCCGCTATGCACCGCAGGGCGAACCGGCCTGGGATGTGCTGGCCCGATCGCTGGCGCGCGGCGATACGGCGATGTTCATCATGGGTGACTGGGCCAAGGGCGAGTTGCAGGCGCTCGGCAAGGCCGTCGATATCGATTTCGGCTGTATCGCCGTGCCGGGCACCGAGAACATGCATCTCTACAGCGTCGACAGCTTCGTGATGTTCGCCGGCAACTACGGCACGCAGCCGGAGCAGGAAAAACTCGCCAAACTGATGGTGAGTCCGTCCGTCCAGGCCGCGTACAACCACATCAAGGGCTCGGTGCCGGTGCGCCGCGATGCCGACACGGCGACGATGGATGCCTGCGCGCGCGCCTCGTGGCGCACCTTTGGCCGCGGCGCCGGCGTGCAGGCGCCAAGCATGGTGCACCGGATGGCCACCGACGAAACGCTCAAGGATGCAATCATTGCCCAGCTGCACCGCTTCTACAGCGACGATCATGTCCCGGTCGGCGAGATCCAGCGCCGCATCGCCGGACTGGTGCGCACGCTCGCGGAGCAAGGAGGAGACGAAAAATGACCCGCAAGATACTGCTTGTCGACGACGACCAGAAAATCCGCACGCTGCTCAAGACCTACCTCGAGAAAAACCAGTACGAGGTGCTGCTGGCGCATGACGGCGCCAGCTTCCTCGCCGAGTTCGAACGCAGCCGCAACGAGCTGTCGCTGGTGATCCTCGACGTGATGCTGCCCGATACCGACGGTTTCGCGCTGTGCGCGCGGGTGCGTAAAAGCTCGACCGTGCCGATCATCATGCTGACCGCCAGCGCCGACGACACCGACAAGATCGTCGGTCTCGAACTCGGCGCCGACGACTACATCGGCAAGCCCTACAACCCGCGCGAACTGCTGGCGCGGATCAAGGCGATCCACCGCCGGACGGGCGAGGCGACGCCCACCGCATCGCGGGCCTTGCGCTTTGCCGGCTTTACGCTCG
This sequence comes from Jeongeupia wiesaeckerbachi, assembly GCF_050916355.1. Classification (GTDB taxonomy): domain Bacteria; phylum Pseudomonadota; class Gammaproteobacteria; order Burkholderiales; family Chitinibacteraceae; genus Jeongeupia; species Jeongeupia wiesaeckerbachi. Next base: position 594,179 of record NZ_CP136946.1, on the reverse strand, counting down.
ACACGCTCGAGCGCACGCTGACCGCGCCCGATGGCGAGACGGTCAAATTGACCGGGCTCGATTTCCAGTTGCTCAAGCTGCTGGTCGAACGTCCCGGCGAAATCCTTGACCGCAGCTGGCTGGCCGAGGCGACGCGCGGCCGCGATCTCGGCCCGCTCGACCGTTCGCTCGATGTGCAGATCAGCCGGCTGCGCCAGCGCCTGAACGACCGCGATGCGCAGCTGATCAAGACCGTGCGCGGCAGCGGCTACGTATTTTCGGCGTCGGTATCGGCCGACTGATGGCCAGCCGCTTTATCCGGCTGATCGACCGGCTGCCGCCGCGCTCGTTGACGGCCAGATTGTCGCTGGTGATGGTGCTCGGCGTGCTCGGCGCCCAGGCGCTGGGCAACTGGATCTGGGCGAACCAGCTCAAGACCCACGCCAGGGACGAAGCACGCAGCGCCGCGCAGTACATCGCCTTCGGCGCGGCCAGCGCGATCCGCTTCTTCCAGAGCCTGCCGACCAATTACCGGCCGATCCTGATCGAACAGCTGCACGAGATGGGCGGAACGCGGTTTTTCGTCGCCTTCAACAAGGATGCCGTCGCCATCACGCCGATCACGCCGTCGCCGCTGGCCGATGCGGTTGCCGCTACGGTCCGCGACGTGCTGGGCCGCGAGATGCCGCGCATCACCGACGTCCGCGTCGGCTTCGCCTGGCCCGAAGGCCTGGCGGTGTCCGACGATGGCGCGACGCTCGACGACCTGCCCGACAACTGGGTCCAGCACTCGCTGATCATCAAGCCGCGCCCGGCGCCGATCCTGGTGATCCAGGCCGAAATCGAACCGGGCGGCTGGTTGTATCTGGCGACGCTGATGCCCGATCCGTACTTCCTCGACAAGGCCGACCCGCTGTCGCGCGATCGGCTGGCGCTGCAGCTGGCGACGCTGGCGGCGGTGCTGTTGCTGTCGCTGTGGGTGGTGCGCTGGCTGACGCGGCCGCTGAAACAGCTCGCCGACGCCGCCGAGGTCTTCGGCCAGGGCGGCGAGCCGCAGTTGCCCGAGACCGGCAGCCTCGAATACCGCAAGACGGCCAAGGCCTTCATCGCGATGCGCGAACGCATCCAGCGCTACCTGATCGACCGTGAGCGGCTGTTCGCAGCGATCTCGCACGACCTGAAAACGCCGATCACCCGGCTGAAGCTGCGCACCGAGATGCTCGACGACGACGCGACCCGCGCCGAGTTCCACGAGGATCTCGACGAGCTGGACATGATGGTCAAAGGTGCTCTGCAAAGCGTCAAGGACTCGGACATCCACGAAAACCGCACCGCGATCCGGCTCGACAGCCTGCTTGAAAAAATCATTGCCGACGCGCAACTGGCCGGCCGCAGCGTTGCGCTGGCGGCGGCCGAGACGACGGTGATCGCCAAGCCGCTGGCCTTGAAGCGCGCCATCGTCAATCTCGTCGATAACGCGCTTTTCTACGGTGAACGTGCGGAGATCATGCTGTCCCGCCACGATGAGCAGGTCGAGCTGGCGATCCGCGACCATGGTCCCGGTGTGCCCGAGGAAATGCTGCCGCGCCTGTTCCAGCCCTATGTGCGGCTCGAACACGGCCGGCAGAGCAATCAGGCCGGGTCCGGCCTCGGCCTCGGCATCGCCCGCGACATCGTCCAATCCCACGGCGGCGAGCTGAAGCTGGCGAACCACCCCGAGGGCGGGCTGGTCGCGACGATCGTGCTGCCGGCCGGCAACGGCAAGGCTGGCGATGTGTCAGCGGTAACGGCTGAACGTTGAGCTTTCAGGCGAGCCGCAGCAGGTCGGGCGCACCCGAAGCGCAGAACCCGGCGTGGACGTCCGGGTCCATGAGGGGTTCGAGCATCGGATGCGCCCGGGATGCGGGCGTAGCCGCCTGAAAATTAGCGCAGTTGCAGGCTGACGTTGCCGCCGGTGGGATTCACGCTCAGCCGGTAGTGATTGGCGTCGAGCTTGGCGATCGCGACGGCGTTGCCGCCTTGCGTGGCGCCGGCGGCGGTCACGGCACGATCGGTGGCGATGTCGAGCGTCAGCGTCGTTGCATAGCGCTGGCACTCGGCGCCGGCATCGAAGCGGATCGCCGGCTGACCATTGCCGTCGGTGATGACCGTCGGCGCGCAGTTTTGCCGTGCGAAGCGGTAGCGGATCACGTCGGACGGTGGCGCCATCCACAGCTCGCCCGAGTCGACCTTGGCCTTCACGTAGTCAAGGTGGCCTTGATAGCGCGCCAGCGGAATCGTTTCCCACGAGCCGTCGTTGACGCCGTGCGCGGTGCGCAGCGACCAGCCGCCCTGGGCGATTGCGGCGTCGACGTGCAGGTTGAGGATTTCGCTGCCCTGCGGGTACAGCGACCAGATGCCCGACTGGGTGAAATCGTCGGCCGTGATCATGAACGGGTCGGCAAAGTTGGCGGCATTGACGCCGGCGGACATGCCGTACTGGATGTTGCCGTTCTCGTCGACGCGATTGGCGGCGCGACCACCGAGGTAGCCGGGCTGGCTGCGCAGGTAGGCCATCGGCGCATCGGGGCTGATGTTCGACGGCCAGGCGAAGAAGGTCGGCCGGTAGCCGTTCAGGTTCGCGGCGATGTCATCCTGCGAACCGGTGATCTGCGCCGCGCTGTTCCATGCCGCGGTATTGGCGTCCATGTGGTTGCGGCTGTGGCTGAAGATTTCGTGGCCATGGGCGAGGAACTGCTTGGCCGCCTGCCAGTGGTATGGCGCGCAGTTGCCGCTGATGATGCCGAACGCCGCGCGCAGGCCGCGCTTGGTCAGCTCGGGATCGGCATACGTGATCTGGCCGTCGGTGGTGTAGCCGCACAGGTCGTCGTGGACGAGGCTGTATGCGCCCTTGGCGCCACCGGCCCAGACCGTGTAGGTCGCGCTGCCGACGCCGACCGGATTGCAGGCATCGCCGGCTGCGGTGACGCAGGCACCCAGCGGCTTCCACAGCGACACGGCGTCGGCCGGATTCCAGCCGGCGCCGGTCCAGGCGGTGTGGGCGATCTGTGCTTCGTAGCGCTGTCCCTGGTACTGGACGAGTTTGCCGACCGCGTAGTCGGCGCCGTCGGTCCAGCCGGGCAGGGCGGCGGCGCCGGCGTGGCCGGCGATTGCGGCGACCAGCGCCACCCACAGTTTCTTCTTGTTCATCGTCTTCTCCATCCTTATGTTTTGGGCCAGGCTCGTTGTCCGGGCCGGGCCACTATGGCAGCGGCATCGCGGATCCGGCGCCGCCGGTGGTGGCAATTTCACGAACGGTAGCGACGATGTGAATTAGTCTTTAAAAATCAATTGATTGCGATGAATCTGTTTTGATCCGTTTTCACGAACTGCAGGCGTTTTCTGCGACAAACCAGTGCGGAAAGCGGGTCTTGAGCCGGGCAAGCTGGCCGCGCGCAACCGGGATGCCGTGACCGGCGACGATCAGCTCGACGCCGCCGCCGGTGCGACGGCAGCCGCTGACCGCTTGCGGCCGCACCAGGTAGGAGCGGTGCACCTGCACCAGCTCGTCGAAATAGAGCCGGATCGCCCGCAGCCGCAAGGTGATGTAGACCGGCGCGGCGAGCCCGCCGGCGTGGATGCCGCTGTAGCCGCGTTCGGCGCGGATGTAATGCAGCCGCTCGCGCCGGCTGGCGACTTCATGCAGCTCGGCGAGCAATTGCGGCTGGCGCGCCAGTTCGTGCAACTGGCGCCGGATCAGCACGACCTGGCTGGCGAGGCTGCGGAAATAGGCTTCGTCGTCGGCAGACAAGGGGCCGTGAAAGCGCAGCACCAGGCTGTAGTCGGCGAGCGTGTCGTGGCTGAAGCGCGCGCTGCAGCGGTCGGCGTCGACGCAGAGCACGTCGGTGCCGGCGGTGTCGTCGTCGTGGATTTCGGCGGCGTCGATGCGTGGATCGTCGCCGAGAAAGCGCACCATCGCCTCGAGCATGCATTCAAGGCTGCGCTCGCCGGCGATTGCGCCGCTGAATCGTTCGAGATCGCGCAGTGGCGCGGTGGCGGCGGCCTGCGTCAGCGGCAACAGCTGCGTGCGCAGCGCCTGGCTGCGGTCGGCCAGCGCGTCGAGCACGTCGACGTCGATCGGCTGCGCGGCAAGGCGCTGTTTGCCGGCCTGGACGGCGGCAATCGTTTCGCCAAGCTGGGCCGGCAGCGTGTTGAGCACGCGGACGAGCCGGCCGTGGCGATCGTGTTCGTCGCGCCGCCGCAGGTGCAAACGCCACGCCAGCAGCAGCGCGCCGAGCAGGCCGCCGAAGGCAAGGCCGACGATCGCCGGCAGGGCGGCGCCGGCCGCGCGGCGGAGTGTCTGCCAGCGCGCTGTCCACGGATGGTGGTGGGCATAGGCCAGTGCCAGCAGGCCATCGTCGTCGTCGCTGCTGAGTTCCCACAGGCTGATGCCGGCCAGCCCTTCACGGTCGGCGAATTCAAGCTTGGCGGCCAGCGCCCGCGGGCTTTCATACGACAGCAGCAGGCCGTCGCCCTGGCGGTACAGCGTTTCGGCCTGCGCGACCTCGTCCCAGCGTCGTTCGAATTCGCCGCTGTCTATCATCCGGCCGATTTCGCGGTCGGTGAAGGTGCCGGTCGGCCCGGTCTTCTCGTTGTCCCACGTCCCCAGCGGCACGCGCTGGAAAGGCTGATCGAGCCCGCTTGGGGCCACGCCCTGCCAGGCGACGCCCTGCGCCGGCAAGGCCAGCACCAGCTTGTCGCCCGGCACGCCCTCGGCCTTGAGTGCGGCCACCGCCGCAGCGATGCTGGGCGCACCATGGTTGGCGTACAGCGGCGATTTGTGGCCGGTGCGCGCGCTCCAGCTGCCGTGAAAATCGGTTGCAATCAGCGAGATGAAATCGACGTCGGCGAGCATCGCCGGGAAGACCCAGCCGGCGCGTTGCTCGGTCTGCGGGCTGATCGTCAGCGCGATCACGCAGCGCGGCCGGCGGGCGCAGCCGGCGCGCAGTTCGCGCGTCAGCAGCCGAAGGTTGTCGGCGTCCCGCTCGCTTTTGCCGGTATTCGGGTGACCGCCGACGACCGGGAAGCGCCAGTCGATCTCGATGCCGTCGAAGCCGTAGCGATCGAACAGTGTCAGCGTCGATGCGATGAAACGCTGCCGCTTGGCCGGGTCGGCGGCGATTGCTGACAGATGCGTCGACCAGTTCCAGCCACCGACCGAGATCAGCACGTTCAGGCGCGGGTTGCGCCGGTGCAACACGGGCACCAGGGCGTAGTTGCCGCGATACAGCGCATCGCCTTGATGGATCTTGACCAGATCGGCGAAAAAATCACCGGGTGACACGCTGCCATCGGCGTCGAGCCGGGCGTAGGCGTAGATCAGATCGGTCAGCTGTTCGGCCGGCGCGTCGGCCAGGCTGGCGCCGTGGCCGTAGCTGGCCCAGAAAGGGAAGTAGCCGATCAGCCGCGGGCTCGCATCGGCGAGCGCGACCGTCAGGCAGGCAAGGATCGCAAGGCACAAACGCATGGCGGGCTCCGTCGGCACCGGCCGACCGGGGGGCGATTCTAGGTTGCGCCGCAGCAAGCGCCAGTGCCGGTCGGCAGTCGACAACCGGCTTGTCGACGACGCGGTTTCGGGATCACAATGGCCGACATTGTTTAGTAAAAACTAAATTTAAATAAACAGCGGCATGGCATCGGGCGCCGAGGGTGGCGCCGTGGATGACCGATCGCCGCCGCAGCGAGGTCGCCATGGCTTGCATCGTTTTCTACGACTCCTCCTTCCCGTTCGCCGGCACCCGGCCCGATCCGCGCAGCCTGCCCGCCGCTGGCGCGCTGACCGATGTCGGCGGGCTGGCCGCGGCCTTGGCAACGGCCGTCGCCGGCGATGTCTTGCTGCATCTGCACGGCGCCCATGTGCCGCGCGCGGCGTGGCCGGCGCTGCGCGATTTCATCGGCCGCGGCGGTTATCTGGTGACACTGGGGCGGCAAGCGTTTTCGCGCCCGGTCGACGCCGACGGCACGGTGTGTGAACAGGCGGCACTGTTCCGCGATCTCGACATCCACGAAATGCTCGCCGTCGATGCAGCCAGCGCCGTCTCGCTGGCCGTCGGCGCCGAATACCGCTGGCTCGCCGGGCATCTGGCCGCGTTCGCGCCGACGGCCGCGACCGACGGCCTTGTGCTGATGCCGACCAAGGACAAGGATCAGCCGCTCGATTCGGGCTCGGCCGGGCCGATGGACGCGCGGATCTACCCGCTGCTCAGCAGCCGCAACGCGGCCGGCCACGCGATCGCCAGCCCGGTGGTGCTGATCGAAAGGCTGCGCGGCCCGGCCGCCGGTTCGCGGCAGGTGTTCGCCAATATCGAGCCCGATGCTGTGTTCTGGGCCAACGGCGGCGTCGCGGCGCTGCTGGCGCTGGTTGCGCATGCGGCGCTCGGCGTCACCGAGTGGTGGATCAAGCCCGACTACGCCTGTTACCACCCCGGCGAAACCGCCAGCCTGACCGTGCAGGGCGAGGCGCTCGGCGCGACGCCGTCGCGGCGCTGGCGGCTGGCACTGCAGGTGTCGCTCGGCGATGCGCCGGTGTTCGGCGGCGAGTTCGACATCGACCTGCAGCCCGACGGTGCGGCGACGCTGCGCATTCCCTTGCCCGGCGCGGTCAAGCCCGGCCTGTACCGGATCAGCGCGGCGCTGAGCCACGATGACGGCGGTGGCATCCATCTGCAGCAGGGCTTCTGGGGCCGCGACGACGCCTTGCTGGCGCGCGGCGAGCGCATCGCCGCCGGGCGCGACTATCTGCAGCGCGACGGCAAGACCATGCCGGTGGTCGGCATGACGTATATGGCGAGCGATGTTCATCGCAAATTCCTGCAACTGCCCAACGTCGCAGTCTGGGACGCCGATATGGCGACGCTGGCCGGCATCGGTGTCAACTACCTGCGCACCGGTGTCTGGAGCGCGTGGCGGCAACTGATGTTCGTCGACGGCCACGCCAGCGAGGCGGCGCTGCGCGCGATCGACGCCTTCATCCTGACCGCCGCGCAGCACGATCTGGAGTGCTGTTTCACCTTCTTCGCGTTCACGCCCGAAGCGTGGGAAGGCGCGAATCCCTACCTCGATCCGCGTTCGCGTGCGGCGCAGAAGCGCTTCATCCGCGCCATCGTCGGCCGGCACACGGGCACCCGCCGGGTGCACTGGGACCTGATCAACGAACCCTCCTTGTTCGACCCGGCGCGGATCTTCGTCGGCCCGCGCTCGCTCGGCGACGTATTCGAGGTCGACGCGTTCCGCGCCTACCTGCAGGCCCGCAACCCGGACATCGCCCACTGGCAGGCCGCGTGGGACCTCAGCCCGGCGCGGCTGCCGGACTGGTCCAGCGTGCGGCCGCCGCAGCCGGAAGAGATCGGCTTCAATACCACCGAAATCGCCCCGAAGCAGCACGGCTGCTGGCTCGATTACGCACTGTTCACCCAAGCGGTGCATGCCGAATGGGCTGCCGATCTGGCGCAGGCGATCCGCAATATTGCGCCAGAGGGTGCCCCCGGTGCGCTGGTCTGCGTCGGTCAGGACGAGGCACTCGGCCAGCAGCGGCCGTCGCCGTTCTTCTACGCCGACGCGGTCGACTACACGACGGTGCACAGCTGGTGGCTCAACGACGCGCTCGGCTGGGACAGCCTGTTCAGCAAGACGCCGAAGGTGCCGAACGTCGTTCAGGAGACCGGCATCATGCACGTCGAGCGCCCGGACGGCCGCTCGCGTCGCAGCGAGATGGAACTCTTCGCGCTGCTCGAACGCAAGTACGCGTGGTCCTACGCCTTCGGCAACGCCGGCGCGGTGCACTGGATCTGGAACATCAACTACCACATGGACAATATCAACGAGTCGCATATCGGCGCCTGCCGTGCCGACGGCTCGATGAAACCCGAGGCCGAGGTCACCGCGGCGTTCGGTGCGCTGTTCGGCGCGCATGGCGACCGGCTCGCCGATCGCGTGCTACCCGAAACGGCGGTGATTTATCCGTTCAGCAACGACTACAGCAATCGCCGTTCGACCTTGGAAGCGACGCAGACACTGGTCCGCAGCGCGCTGTTCGAACTGGGCCTGCCGCTGCGCGCCGTCGGTGACCATGACCTTTCGGACCTGTTCGCTCATCCGCCGAAGCTGATCCTGCTGCCGAGCCCGCACAACCTCAACCGCGCCACATGGGCGGCGCTGGAAAGCCTGCTGGCGCAGCACGACATCACCGTGCTCTTGAGCGGGCCGGCCAACCTCGACGAATACTGGCGGCCGCTGGCGCGGATCGCCAATGCCGGCACGCGCAACCTCAACCGCGAGGAAACGCTGGTCTTCGACGGCCGCCGCTGGCGGGCGAGCTTCGGCGGCGAGGCGATCGCCCGGCTATCGAGCGGCGACGGCGATGCGCTGGTCGAGCTGGCGATCGGCCGGGGTCGCTTGCTGTGGTGCCCGCTGCCGCTGGAGCTGAACCAGCGCACCGACGTGCTCGACGCGCTGTACCGCCATGCGATCGCCCGTGCCGGCGTGACCTTGCCGTGGCGCTGGCTGGCCGACGCCCCCGAGGGCGTTGCGCTGCACAAACAGGATTTTGCCGGCTGCAGCTTGTGGATCGCCGTGTCCGAGGCCGCGCGCGACCACGTGCTGGCGTGGCACGACGTCGCGACCGGCCGCGATTACCGCACGACGCTGGCCGCCGGCCGTGCGTTGCTGTTCTTCTCCGACGCAGCCGGTGATGTCGTCGGCAGCCTGCGCGATCATCCGGTGACGGTGGCATGAAGCGGCGCAGCATCAGCATCCGCGAGCTTGCCGCCGCCGCTGGCGTGTCGGTCGGCACCGCGTCGCGGGCGCTGAAGCACCAGCAGGGCTTGAGCGCCGACACGCGCGACCGTGTGCTGCAAATGGCCGACGAACTCGGTTACGACACCGGCCGGCTCAAACGCGAACCGCTGCGCCGCATCCTCGTGCTGTTGCACAGCCAGCACCCGATCGACAGCCCGTTTTACGCACCGCTGCTGGCCGGCACGGCGGCGCGTTGCCGCGACGCCGGCATCGCGATGGACGTGCGCTCGCTCGATCCGACCCGGCCGGTGCGGCGGCAGGTTCTTGAGGCCGAGCCCGACGCCTTGCTGTGCGTCGGCTTTTTCGAGCCCGAGCTGATCCACACCGTCGGCCGGCTCGGCAAGCCGCTGGCGCTGGCTGATCTGTGGGCGCCGGGGCTGGCGGCGGTCAACCCGGACAACCAGCAGGGCGCCTATCTGGCGACCCGACACCTGATTGCGACCGGCCGAAAACGCATCGCCTTCCTGTCGGGCTCGCTCGCGCATTACTCGATCCGCTTGCGCGAGCGCGGCTACCGGCAGGCGCTGTTCGACGCCGGCCTGCTCGCCGATCCAGCGCTCGAAGCCCTGATCGCACCGGGGCTGGATGTCGACACCGGTGCGGCGCTGGCGATGCGCGAACTGCTGGCGCTGCCGGAGCCGCCCGACGCGGTCTTCGCCTACAACGACGCCGCGGCGCTGGTCGCACTGCAGACCTGCCGCGACGCCGGCCTCGCCGTTCCGGGCGACATCGCCGTCGTCGGCTTCGACGATATTGCCGCCGCCGCGCCGGCCGGCTTGACGACGCTGGCGGTCGACAAGGCCGCGCTCGGCCGCGCCGGCGTCGATCTACTGTTGAATCAGGCGGGCGAAGGCAACCGGCTGCAGCCGGTGTCGCTGATCGTCCGAACCAGTACCGCTAAGGAGTGAAGCAATGAAGCTGCCCGATTTCCGCAATCCCGACACGCTGCTGGCGCATGTGCGCCAGACGATGGCGTTTTACCACCCGCGCGCGATCGATCGCGCCGGCGGCTTCTTTCATTTCTTTCGCGATGACGGCAGCGTCTACGACGCGCACACCCGCCATCTGGTCAGCAGCACGCGTTTCGTCTTCAACTACGCGATGGCGTTCCGGCGGTTTGGCGATCCGGCGTATCTGGATGCGGTGAAGCACGGCGTCGCCTTCCTGCGCGACGCGCATCGCGATCCGGCGAGCGGCGGCTACGCCTGGCAGCTGCAATGGCGCGATGGCGTCAAGACCGTCGACGATGCGACCAACCACTGCTACGGCCTCGCCTTCGTGCTGCTGGCGTACTCGCACGCGCTGATGGCCGGCGTGGACGAGGCGCGCGGCTGGCTGGATGAAACGTGGGATCTGATGGAAGCGCGCTTCTGGGAGCCGCAACACGGGCTGTACGCCGACGAAGCGAGCCCGGACTGGCACCTCAAACCGTATCGCGGCCAGAACGCCAATATGCACGCCTGCGAAGCGATGCTGGCGGCGTTCGAAGCCACCGGCGAGACGCGCTACCTCGACCGTGCCGAGCTGCTCGCGCACAACATCTGCGTGCGTCAGGCCGCGCTGGCGCACGGGCTGATGTGGGAGCACTACGACGCGGACTGGCAGGTCGACTGGGACTACAACCGCGACGACAAAACCAATATCTTCCGCCCCTGGGGCTACCAGCCGGGCCATCTGACCGAATGGGCCAAGCTCTTGCTGATTCTGGAGCGCCACCGCCCACAGCCGTGGCTGCTGCCGCGTGCCGAAGCGCTGTTCGACGTGGCGATGAGCCGGGCCTGGGATGCCGAACACGGCGGCCTCTTTTACGGCTTCGGCCCGCAGGACGAAATCTGCGACGGCGACAAATACTTCTGGGTCCAGGCCGAAAGCCTCGCCGCCGCCGCGCTGCTCGGCGCGCGGACCGGCAAGAAGCGCTACTGGGACGACTACCAGCGGCTGTGGGCGTACGCGTGGGCGCATTTCGTCGATCATCGCTACGGCGGCTGGTACCGGATACTGCGTGCCGACAACAGCAAGTACAGCGACGAGAAAAGCCCGGCCGGCAAGGTCGATTACCACACGATGGGAGCGTGCTACGAAGCGTGCCTCGTCTTGCCGCCGGCGTGATGACACCGCGGGCCGCGCATTGCGTTGCAGCATCGGTCGGGCTTGCGGCGTCGTTGAAAGCAGCCTAAGACGACGTAAGCTTGCTGCCCCGACGGGGTGGCCGCCGTAAGAGCCTGTTCAAGGTCTTTTCGCGCCAGCGTTCGGCTTCATGCCGGATGAAAGACAAGGCGTAAACCGTGCCGTACACGCGTACCGCAAACGGTTTAAGGGCCGGACGCGCACGGCACCAGCAATTGCGATTCGCCACATCCTGCCGGACGAGCGGCGGTGGCGAGCCCGAGCAGTCTGGCTTGGTCCGCGGGAGTGCGTGGGATGAGCGTCTCGGTCAGCTTCGATGCGATCCGCAAGGATTTCGGGTCGGTGCGCGTCCTGCACGGCGTCAGCTTCGACATCGCGCCGGGGCGCATCTACGGCCTGCTGGGCGAAAACGGCGCCGGCAAGTCGACGCTGATGAAGATCCTCGCCGGCTACGAAACCGCCACCGAAGGCGAGATGCGCATCGACGGCGTCGCCCGGCAGTTTCACGACTCGCGCCAGGCCGAAGCCGCCGGCATCGTGCTGATCCACCAGGAATTCAACCTCGCCGAACACCTGACGATTGCGCAGAACATGTATCTGGGCCACGAGCAGCACCGTGGTCCGCTGCTCGACGACGCGGCCATGCGCGCCGACGCCGTGCGCCATCTGGCGCAGGTCGGGCTGAACGTCGATCCGGATACCCGGGTGCGCGAGCTGATCGTTGCCGAAAAGCAGCTGGTCGAAATCGCCAAGGCGCTGTCGCGCAAGGCGCGGCTCTTGATCATGGACGAGCCGACGGCAACGCTGACGCCGACCGAAACGGCCCGGCTGTTCACGCTGATGCGCAGGCTGAAGGCCGAGGGCGTCACGCTGCTGTACATCTCGCACAAGCTCGACGAGGTCGAGCAGATTACCGACGAGGTGATCGTGATGCGCGACGGCCGTTTCGTGAGCCGCGCGCCGACGGCGACGCTGAGCCGGCAGCAGATGGCCAATCTGATGGTCGGGCGCGATGTGTCGGACATGTTTCCGGCCAAGAAACCGCCGGCCACCGATGCACCGGTGGCGCTGAAGGTCAGCGGGCTGAGCGTGCCGGGCTGGGCCGAGGCGCTGAGCTTCGAGGCGCGCGCCGGCGAGATCCTCGGTTTCGCCGGCCTCGTCGGCGCCGGACGCACCGAATCGTTCGAAGCGATTCTGGGCCTGCGCGCGCGCAGCGCAGGGCAGTTCGAGATCGCCGGCCGGCCGGTCGGCCTGCGCAACCCGCGCGAAGCGATGCAGCACGGGCTGACCTATCTGTCGGAAGATCGCAAGGGCAAGGGCCTGCACGTGAACCTACCGCTGGCCGACAACCTCGTCCTGATGACGCTGTCGCGCTATGCGCGGCCGTGGCTCAGCCTCAAGGCCGAGCGCGCCGCGCTGATCAAGGCGGTGACCGATTTCGGCATCCGTACCGGCGATCTGACGCTGCGCGCGCGCATGCTGTCCGGCGGCAACCAGCAGAAGCTGGCGCTGGCCAAGTTCCTGCATCCGGCGCCGAGCGTGATCGTGCTCGACGAGCCCACGCGCGGCGTCGACGTCGGCGCCAAGCGCGACATCTATTTCCTGATCCAGCAACTGGCCGCGCAGGGGCGGGCGGTGATCGTGATTTCCAGCGAGCTGATCGAGCTGATCGGCCTGTGTCACCGCGTTGCGGTGATGCGCGGCGGGCGGCTGCAGGCGACGCTGGGGCTTGAACAGCTGAACGAGGAGGCACTGATCGCCCATGCTACCGGCACACACTGAACAGCAAGGCGCGCGGCGCTGGCTCAAGATCGTGGTGGGCCTCGGCCCGGTACTGGGGCTGGTGGCGCTGTGCGTCGCCGGCACCTTGCTGAACCCCGATTTCGCCACCGTCGACAATATGATGAACGTGCTGACGCGCACCGCCTTTATTGGCATCGTCGCGGTCGGCATGACCTTCGTGATCATTTCCGGCGGGATCGATCTGTCGGTCGGCTCGATGGCGGCGCTGATCGCCGGCAGCATGATTTTCATGATGAACCGGCTGGCGATGGCCGGCACGCTCGCGCCGCTGGCCATCGTTCTGGCCGGGATCGCGCTGGCGCTGCTGCTCGGCGCGCTGTTCGGCACCCTGCACGGGCTGCTGATCACCAAGGGCCGGATCGAGCCCTTCATCGTCACGCTGGGCACGCTGGGCATTTTCCGTGCCTACCTGACCTATCTGGCCGACGGCGGCGCGCTGACGCTGGATACCACGCTGAACGACCTGTACGCGCCGGTGTACTACGCCAGCTTCCTCGGCGTGCCGGTGCCGATCTGGGTCTTCCTGCTGGTGGCATTGCTCGGCGCCATCGTACTGAACCGCACCGCGTTCGGCCGCCATGTGCAGGCAATCGGCTCGAACGAGCAGGTCGCGCGCTATGCGGCGATCAATGTCGATGCGGTGAAAATCATCACCTATATGCTGCTCGGCCTGTGCGTCGGCATCGCCACCGTGCTCTACGTGCCACGGCTGGGTTCGGCGACGCCGACGACCGGGCTCCTGTGGGAGCTGGAGGCGATCGCCGCCGTCGTCGTCGGCGGCACGGCGCTCAAGGGCGGCGAGGGCCGGGTGATCGGCACGGTGATCGGCGCCATCCTGCTGTCGGTGATCAGCAATATCCTCAATCTCACCAGCATCATCAGCGTTTACCTGAACGCGGCGGTGCAGGGCTTCGTCATCATCATCGTCGCGTTTTTGCAGCGCAGCCGGCGGTAGACCGGCGCCTGAGTGTTTCGCAAGGGGAGGCTTGAATCACGGTCGTCGTCGGCGCCACCTTCTGGAGAGAGCATCATGAAACGCTTTACGCACCTGATCGGCGCTGCGGCGCTTGCGCTGGCTTTCGGCGCGGCCGGGGCCGCGGAAAAGGTCACGCTCGGCGTGGCCATTCCCGCGGCCACGCACGGCTTTACCGGCGGCATCGTCTGGTGGGCCAACGAGGCGAAGAAGGAGCTGGAAAAAAAGCATCCGGATCTGAAAATCATCGTCAAAACGGCCGGCGGCGCGCCGGAGCAGGCCAACCAGCTGCAGGATCTGGTCACGGTCAACAAGATCAACGCGCTGGTGATCTTTCCGTTTGAATCGGCCTCGCTGACCCAGCCGGTCGGCCAGGTCAAGAACAAGGGCATCTACGTGACCGTCGTCGATCGCGGCCTGACCGACACCAGCGCGCAGGATGCCTATGTGGCCGGCGACAACACGGCGTTCGGGCGGATTCCGGGCGAATACATCGGCAAGGCGCTCGGCGGCAAGGGCGAGATTGTCGCGCTGCGCGGTATTCCGACGACGCTGGACAACGAGCGCTACGACGCCTTCACCAAGGCACTGTCGGCGACGCCGGGCGTCAAGGTGCTCGACGCGAAGTACGCCAACTGGAACCGCGACGATGCGTTCAAGGTGATGCAGGATTTCCTGACGCGCTTCAAGCACATCGATGCCGTCTGGGCGGCCGACGACGACATGTCGGTCGGCGTGCTCAAGGCCATCGATCAGGCCAAGCGCAAGGACATCAAGCTGGTGTTCGGCGGCGCCGGCGCCAAGGGCTCGATCAAGACGCTGATCGACGGCAGCGACAAGCGCATCCAGGCCAATGTGTCGTACTCGCCCAAGTTCATCTACGACGCGATCAAGCTGACCGCCGAAGCGCGGCTCAAGGGTGAAAAGCTGCCGGCGAAAACCATCATTCCGTCGGTGCTGATCACCAAGGACAACGCCAAGCAGTTCTACTTCCCGAACTCGCCGTTCTGAGTGCCGGCCGGCGCAGGAGGTCGCGATGAAAACCATACAGGGCCCGGCGATTTTCCTGGCCCAGTTCCTGGGCGAGCGTGCGCCGTTCGACACGCTCGATCACCTGTGTGCGTGGGCGGCGGGCCTTGCTTACGCCGGCATCCAGCTGCCGACCGATCCGCGATTGATCGATCTGGCGCGTGCGGCGCAAAGCCAGGCGTATGCCGACGAGATCGGCGAAACCGTCGCGCGGCACGGCTTGCGGATCACCGAGTTGTCGACGCATCTGCAAGGCCAGCTCGTCGCGGTGCATCCGGCCTACGATGCGCTGTTCGACGGCTTTGCGCCGGCGGCAGTGCGCGGCAATCCGGCGGCGCGCACCGCGTGGGCGGTGTCGCAGCTGCACGATGCGGCGCGGGCGTCGCAACGCTTGGGGCTGTCGGCGCATGTGAGCTTCAGCGGCGCGCTGGCCTGGCCCTATCTTTATCCGTGGCCGCAGCGCCCAGCCGGGCTGGTCGACGCTGCGTTTGCCGAGCTGGCGCGGCGCTGGCTGCCCATTCTGGATGCATTCGACGAATGCGGCGTCGATTGCTGCTTCGAGCTGCACCCCGGTGAAGACCTGCACGATGGTGTCAGTTTCGAGCGCTTTCTGGCCGCCGTCGGCGATCATCCGCGCGCCTGCATCCTGTACGACCCCAGCCATTTCCTGCTGCAGCAGCTCGACTACCTCGCCTTCATCGACCTCTATCACCGGCGCATCCGGGCGGTTCACGTCAAGGACGCCGAATTCCGCCCGAGCGGCCGGCAGGGGGTCTATGGCGGTTACAGCGACTGGGTCGAGCGCGCCGGGCGGTTCAGATCGCTTGGCGACGGGCAGATCGATTTTGTCGGCATTTTTTCCAAGCTGGCGCAGTACGACTATCCGGGCTGGGCCGTGCTCGAATGGGAGTGCGCGCTCAAGCACCCCGAGGACGGCGCCCGCGAAGGCGCGGACTTCATACGCCGCCACATCATTCGCGTTGCCGATCGCGCCTTCGACGATTTCGCCAGCAGCGGGCTCGACGCCGCGCGGCTCAGGGCGCTGCTGGGTCTGGACGGAGCTTGAGATGACGATGAGGGGCAGACGCTTGCGGCTGGGCATGGTCGGCGGCGGGCAGGGCGGCTATATCGGCGCGGTGCACCGGCTGGCGGCGCGGATCGACGACGCCTACGAACTGGTCGCCGGCGCCTTGTCGAGCGATCCGGCGCGCGCGGCGGCCAGCGCCGCCGATTTGCGGCTTGATCCGGCGCGCAGCTATACCGATTTTCGCGACATGGCGCGCTTGGAGGCGGCACGTGCCGACGGCATCGACGTCGTCGCCATTGTCACGCCCAACCATTTGCACGCGCCGGTGGCGACGGCCTTTCTCGAAGCGGGCATCCATGTGATCTGCGACAAGCCGCTGGCGATGTCGCTGGCCGAGGGCGAGGCGCTGGCCGCGCTGGCCCGCAGCAAAAACCGGCTGTTCGCGCTGACGCACACCTATTCGGGCTACCCGCTGGTGCGGCACGCCCGGGCGCTGGTCGCTGCCGGCGAGCTGGGCGACATCCGCATCGTCCAGGTCGAATATGCGCAGGACTGGCTGAGCGAACCGGTCGAACAGGCCGGCAACAAGCAGGCAGGCTGGCGCACCGATCCGGCCAGGGCCGGGCCGGCCGGTTGCCTTGGCGATATCGGCACCCATGCCTATCAACTGGCCGCCTTTGTCAGCGGCATGCTGCCCAGCGAGCTGGCCGCCGAGCTGCACACCTTCGTGCCCGGCCGGCGCATCGACGACCATGTGCAAATGATGTTGCGCTACGCCAATGGCGCACGCGGTATGTTGTGGGCCAGTCAGGTCGCCAGTGGCGAGGAGAATGCGCTGACCTTGCGGGTCTACGGCAGCAAGGCCGGTCTGTCTTTCGATCAGCAGCGGCCGAACGAATTGTGGCTGACACCGCAGTCCGGCTACGCCGGGTGCATTACCCGGGGCCGTGCCGACAGCGAGGTCGCGGCGCACGCCAGCCGTGTGCCGGCCGGCCATCCCGAGGGCTATCTCGAAGCCTTCGCCCAGCTCTATGCCGACGCCGCCTTGCAGATCGCCGCCATCGACGCCGGCGATCCCATCCCCGCAGTGGCAAGCTGGCTGACGACGGTCGACGATGGTCTGGCGGGCCACCGCTTCATCGACGCGGTGCTGCAAAGCCACGCGCAGGGCGGGCGCTGGACGACGATTGCCGGTGGCGGTAGTTAGGCTTGATGGCTTTCGCACGCGAACCGGGGGCCGTGTCCGTCGCCGTCGCGTGACTCAGCGGCTGACGAGCGCCAGGCGCATCAGGATTTCGTCGTGCAGCTCGCCATCGACCTGCAGGGCGTCGGCTTCGTGGCCGTAGGCCTCGAAGCCGGCCGACTCGTACAAGCGTCGCGCCGCGGTGTTGCTGGCGTTAACGCACAGATTGATCTGGCGGACATCGGCGACGCCGCGTGCCAGCGTAAGGGTCTCGGCCAGCAGCGCCTTGCCCAGCCCGCGGCTCCGGTAGCCGGGCGCGACGTACATCCCCCAGACGATGGCCTTGTGCGCCAGCTTGGCCGGATTCTCCCGCCCCAGTCCGACCATGCCGACCAGCTCATCGCCGTCGAAGGCGCCAAACAGACCGCGATCCGCCGACGGTGCCAGCCTGTTCTCGGTATGGATCAGCGGCATGGCTTGCTCTTCGGCGTGGCTAGAGCCGAATGCCGATGGCGTGTCTTGCAAGGCGGCGAGGCGCAGTGCGTGAACGCGGGCCGCATCGGCGGGCAGCAGGCGGCGGATGGTCGTGGTCATGCTTTTCTCCAGGCCGATACGAATACGGTTTACCGTACCGGCGCCAGCCGGCGTTGCAGTGCCACTGGCAATTGACCGATCAGCAGCGCCCGGCTCGGCTGCCAGAACGCAGACAGCAGCAGCAAGGCCGCACCGATCAACAGCGCGGTCGTGGCGAAGCCGAGGCTGACGACGCCGTATTGCTTGAGCAGCGCACTGAACGCGTACAGCACGTAGCCGAGCGCCGAGACCATCAGCGCGCGGCGGTCGATGCACAGCGACACCAGCGCGATGCCGACGTAGAGCACGACGACGGCGACGGCCTGCGGGATGCCGACGTTGCCGTCGGTCACGCCCAGCGACAGGAAAACCGGGTGGACCAGCAGCGGTGCTGCCAGCAGGTGCAGCCAGAATGCGACGTCCGAGCGGCGGGTCTGGCGCGTCGTATCGCTGGCGTCCCAGCGCATGGCGAAGGCGAACACCGCCAGGCCGGCGAGCAGCAGCAACGGGGTCATTGCGTTTTCGACGGCGGGAATCGTCGCGCGGATCAGCGCGATGACGCAGGCCACGGCGGCGGCGGCGCCGCAGGCGATGGTGATCGGCACCTGGAAGCGCCGCCAGTGCAGCCACGTTGCTGCGCCGGCGAGCAGGCTGGCGAAGGCGATGACGCCCGGCGCATTGTCGAACAGCTGATCTGGCCGGCCTGCCGCAACCATGCCGCCCAGTGTCAGCCCGGCCGAAAACACGTTGCCGGCAAACGCCAGCAGCAGCACGATCGCCGGCAAGGCCATCCGCCGCTGGCGGACGAAGAACTCGGCCAGTCCCCAGGCGGTTGCCGCCGAGGCGAGCGCGCCAAGCAGTGGTGTGGCGGCGCCGCCGATCCACGACACCGACACCAGCAGCAGTACGCAGGCGATGACGACGAAGATGTCGTTGAAGCCGGTGATCAGCCGGAACTGTTCCTCGTCGGCGACCGGCGTATGCCGGCGTGCCGAGACGTGGTCGCGGAAGGCGGTGGCGGTGTCTTGGCTGAGGATGCCGGCCGCTACGGCATCGGTCAGGTCGTCGTCGGTATACATGCGCGCTCCGGGGCTGAAAGCGCCAGCATACACGCAGACAGGGTGTTGTCAGTCCAGCGTGCGCACCGTTGGCGTTCGCGCGGCGATGACGATCATCAGCACCGCCATCGTCAGCCCGAAGGCCGGCATGATGATGCGGATGTCGACGTGCAGCGCCAGCAGCGCGGTGACCATCGCGTACGAGATCGGCGACAGCCCCATCGATGCGATGGTATTGAGGCTCATCACCCGGCCGATCTTGCTGCGTTCGGTGTATTGCTGCAGCACCGACATCATCGGCACATTGTTGCTGACCACGCCCATGCCGAGCAGGAACTGCAGCAGGATCGCCAGCGGAATCCAGCCGGTGAACGCCTGCGCGCCGAGCACGATGCCTTCGAGCACGATCACCACGATGATGATCATCAGCCGTTTTTTCGTCGGCGGGAACAGCGTCAGCAGCGTGCCGCCGACGACCATGCCGGCGGCCATCGCGCTCTGCAGATACGACAACGTGCTGGCCTGACCGTCGAGGTGGTCGGTGACGATGATCGGAATACCCAGCCCCAGCGGCCCCATGAACAGCAGGTTGGCGATGGCGTAGATGATCATCAGCGAGCGCAACGCCGGCGTCTGCAGCGCGTAGTGCAGGCCTTCCTTCAACTCGGTCAGCAGGTGGCGACGCGCATGGTGAACCGGCATCGCGGCCTCGCGTACCAGCACGGTGAAGCCGACGCCGACGGCGAGTAGCGCGGCGGTCAGCGTGAACACCCATTCATAGCTCAGCGTCGCCAGCAGCACGCCGCCGAGCACCGGGCCGAACACAAGGCCGATCTGGTTGGTCGTCAGCATGATCGAGTTGGCCCGCATCAGGTCGCGTTCGGCGACGATGCCCGGCAGCAGCGCATCGCGCGCCGGCCAGAAGAAGGCATCGAGCGCGCCGTAGACGAAGGCGAACAAGGTCATTGCCCAGATGTCGAGCATGCCCAGATGCAGCAGGCCGACCAGCGACAGCACGGCGAACACGCGCAGGCCGAGCGAGAGCGAAATGATCCGGCTGCGCTGCATCCGGTCGGCAACGACGCCGCCGATCGCCATCAGCGCGATGCGCGGCACCGAACCGGCGATCATCACCAGCCCGAGGTCTTCCTTGGCGCCGAGCGTCTTCACGACGTACCAGGTCTCGGCGAGCATCGCCACCGCGAGGGCGAGGTTGCCGAGGATGCTGGCCAGCCAGACGAAAAGGAAATTGCGGTTGCGCAGGAGTGGCGGGACATCGGTCATGGCGGGAAAACGCTGTGCTAGTATTTTTGACCCCCGGATTCTAAACCCGCCAACCGCCCGCCAACGGCCCGTCCGCGCCGTCTGACAAGGTCGGCAAATTGTCTGCGGCCGCTTCGCGCTGCAATGCCCGATCAAGGAAAAAAACCATGGCCCTCCGCAAGCTGACCGATCTCGCCCTGGACGGTTGCCGGGTACTGATCCGGGCCGACCTCAATGTGCCGATATACGACGGCGTCATCGGCGACGACACGCGCATCCGTGCGTCGCTGCCGACGATACACGCGGCGCTGCGGGCCGGCGCCGGCGTGATTGCGATGAGCCATCTGGGCCGCCCGGCCGAAGGCGTATGCGGGCCGACCGACTCGCTGGCGCCGGTTGCCCGGCGCATCGGCGAGCTGCTCGGCCGCACCGTGCCGCTGATCGCCGACTGGCAGGGCTACCAGATCCGGCCGGGCGAACTGGTGCTGCTCGAGAACGTCCGCACCACGCCCGGGGAGGCGGCGAACAGCGAGGCGCTGGGCCGGCAGTACGCGGCGCTGTGCGATGTCTTCGTCAACGATGCCTTCGGCATGGCGCATCGCGCCGAGGCATCGACGCACGCGGTCGCGAAATTCGCGCCGCAGGCCGTGGCCGGCTTGCTGCTGTCGAGCGAGCTGGATGCGCTCGGCCGGGCCTTGCAGGCGCCGGCGCGGCCGCTGGTGGTCATCGTTGGCGGGGCAAAAGTATCGACCAAGCTGACCTTGCTCGAATCGCTTGCCGACAAGGTCGACCGGCTGATCGTTGGCGGCGGCATCGCCAATACCTTCCTGCTGGCGGCGGGGCTGCCGGTCGGCAAGTCGCTGGTCGAAACCGGGCTGGTCGATCAGGCCCGCCGGGTGATCGCCAAGCTCCACACCCGGGGTGGCGACGTGCCGTTGCCGACCGACGTGGTCGTCGGCCAGCGCCACGACCCGGCCGAGGCGGCGGTCGTCAAGCCGGTATCCAAGGTCGGCGAGCACGACATGATTCTCGACATCGGCCCTGAGTCGGCGGCGCGGATCGCCGGTCTGCTGGCCGACGCCGGCACCATCGTCTGGAACGGCCCGGTGGGCGTGTTCGAATTCGATCAGTTCGGCCACGGCACCGAGACCATCGCCAGGGCGATCGCCGCAAGCCCGGCGTTTTCGATCGCCGGTGGCGGCGACACGCTGGCGGCGGTGGCCAAATACGGCATCACCGATCAGGTCAGCTACCTGTCGACCGGCGGTGGCGCATTCCTTGAGTTTCTCGAAGGCAAGGCCTTGCCAGCGGTCGAGATTCTCGCGCAGCGCGGCTGATCGCCGTCCCTCAGCAAAAGCCGGCCGCGCGCCGGTTTTTTTTTGCGCCTTGCGTAATCGCCAACCCAGATTGGTGGCGGCCGTCGATGACGGCCGCATAACGACAAGGAGACAAGATGAAGCCGAATACCCTGATTTCGCCGGCACTACTGTTGCTGACACTGAGCGCCACCCAGGCGCTGGCATGCGCCCCGCCACCGCCCACACCATCGCCGACACCGGTTACCTATCCCCAGTATCCCGGGGCCACGCCTGCCCCGACGCCGGCGCCTTCCGTGGTTCCTGTCCAGGCCAACTGGTATCCGGACGTGTCGTATCAGGCCGGCGAGCGGGTCAGTTACCAGTGGAAGGTCTATGTCGCCAACTGGTGGAACCAGAACGACGCACCCGACGGCAGTAGCGGTGCGTGGCGGCTGGAGAACCGCGGCCTTGGATGGTCGGCGAACGGCGTCTACCAGCAGGGCGACGAGGTCGTGTACCTCGGCTACCGCTACCGTGCCAAATGGTGGACCCAGAACGAGGTGCCGGGCAGTAGCGAATGGGGTGCGTGGGAGAAAATCGGCTCGGTGACGCCGATTCCGGCACCGACCCCGGTGCCGACCCCCACGCCATATACGCCCACGCCCGGCGATTGCCATTCGCCGACCCCTGCACCAACGCCGAGCCCTGTGCCGGAGCCGACCAATCTGGCCGTGCTCGAGGCGCCAGTTGTCAACGGCGACAGCGTCAGCTTCAACTGGCAGTCGACCAACTGGCAGAACGCGTGGTACTGGCACGTCTACGACGACGCATACACGGTCTCCGGGGGAGACCCCGAATGGTTGGCTGTTCACCAGCCGCCACTCTATCGGCACAGCAATATCTACCGCGGCCTGTGGACCGGCAAGCACCGCTTCCGGGTCGAGTTGTGCAGCCGTACGCCACTCAATACCGGCGATTGCCGGCTGAGCGAGCCGGTTGAGGTCGACATTGTCGGTGGCATCGACGAGCAGTTGAAGGCACAGGGCGATTTCATGGCCCTGCCAGGCCAGCAGCCCATCATCGACCTGTTGTTTGACGACCAGAAGCGGCCTTCGGCGGTCTATCTGCAGCAGCGCGTCGATCATCCGGACTCCTGGATGAAGCGCGTGACGGTAACGATCAACGGCCAGCTGTATTTCGACGGTGACGTGTTCGACGTTTCAGCGGCGATGGATCCGTGCGACTGGAGCAACCCGGACGGTCGTTGCGTGATGGTGCACCGGATCCAGCGCGTGGTGCATGACTACGATGGCCAGCGCAACGGTGCGGTCGTCCTGCCGGCGCTGCCCGACGGCAACAACAGCATCGACGTGAAGATCACCTACGCCGATGGTCGCGTTTATCCGGCGCCGATACGCGTCTCTCTGCCGCTGGTCACGCAGTAGCGCTGCCTCGGTTATGATCAACGCCGGTCGATGGACCGGCGTTTTTTTATCTAGAGCTGGCCCCGCTGCCGGGGCCGCCGAGCAAGGATGTGGCATGAACAAATGGATCATCGCGGCACTGTGCTGCGCGAGTGTCGGCGCGCAGGCCGCCGAGAGCGTCGTCGAGTCGGCGCTGGCCAAGCATGACTACGCGCTGGCGTTTGCGTCGGCCAGTGCCGACGTCAAGGACGGCAGCGCCACGGACTGGACGCGCATCCAGCTGGCCCAGCTGTATCAGCGCGGCCTGGGCACCGAGGCCGACGTCGGCGCGGCGATCCGGGTGCTGACGCCGCTGGCGGAAAAGGACAATGTCGACGCGCAGCTGCTGTTGTCGGCCAGTCTGGCCAGCCGGGTCACCGACGGCCTGATCAAGCCCGACGGCAAGCTCGATGCCGACCGCTACAAGGCGCTGGCGGCACGGCCGCTGTCGGCGCGCAGCGACGACCGTCGCGCGGCCGAATGGCTGTGGCGGGCCGCCGAAGCCGGTCAGGCCGAGGCGGTGCAGGCGATCGCCCAGGAGCTGGCCGGCAGCGTCAGCGGCGTGCCGCACGACGAGGTGGCGATGTGGTTTGAAAAAGCCGGCAAGAAGGACTGGGTTGTCCCGCTGAAAGCCAATGATTCGCTGACCTCGCTGAAGCTGCGCCGTGACGTGATCAACGACGCGGCACTGGGGCAGCAGCTCGAGGCGGCGGCGCGCAAGGCTCAGTGCATCGACGAGAATCTGGCGCTCAAGGACGTGCGCATCGCCGCGCCGCTCGCCGACGCGCAGTACCTGACGCTCGAGTTCAAGCCGCCGGTGCGCTACAAGCTGATCGCCGGCCATTGGCAGGAAAAATGGCTGTTCTCCGCGTGCGGCAAGACCTTCCCGGTCGAGGTTGCGTTTACCGCCGACGGCATGGGCGGTGCACGTTACGAGGTTTTACCGGCCGCAAAACCGTAGTCACTGGTCTGCTTCGATTGCGGTCTGTTTTTGCAAGTTGCTGATCGATAAGGGATTTTGTGCGCACAGACCAGTCGAGAAGGCCGCGACTGGTTTTAGTGCTTTCCCGAATGGGCGTATCCCGAATGCCGAATCTCCCGATTGGGTCCGGCATGACGGCGGGCTAGAGTGGACGTGATGCAATGCAACACGGCCTTTGCTGCCGCCACCGGAGAGACCCCATGCCCCTCGTCGCATTACGCCCCCTGCTCGATCACGCCGCCGAAAACGGTTACGGCGTGCCGGCGTTCAACGTCAACAACCTCGAACAGGTGCAGGCGATCCTGCAGGCCGCTGCGGCGACCGACAGCCCGGTGATCCTGCAGGCCAGCGCAGGTGCCCGCAAGTATGCCGGCGAGACCTTCCTGAAGCAGCTGATTGAAGGCGCCGTCGCCAGCTATCCGA
Source organism: Jeongeupia wiesaeckerbachi (assembly GCF_050916355.1). Taxonomy (GTDB): domain Bacteria; phylum Pseudomonadota; class Gammaproteobacteria; order Burkholderiales; family Chitinibacteraceae; genus Jeongeupia; species Jeongeupia wiesaeckerbachi. The sequence goes on along the minus strand of NZ_CP136946.1, from coordinate 570,163 downwards.
ACCTGCCGATCGTGATGCACCAGGATCACGGCGTCAGCCCGGCCGTGTGCATGACCGCGATCAAGCTCGGTTTTTCGAGCGTGATGATGGACGGCTCGCTGATGAGCGACGGCAAAACCCCGGCCGACTACGACTACAACGTCGGCGTCACCCGTCAGGTCGTCGAAATGGCGCATGCCTGCGGCGTGTCGGTCGAGGGCGAACTCGGCTGTCTGGGCCGGCTCGACACCGGCATGGGCGAGGCCGAGGACGGCGTCGGCGCCGACCGCAAGCTGTCGCACGACGAGCTGCTGACCGATCCGGCGCAGGCGCGCGATTTCGTCGCCGTTACCGACGTCGATGCGTTGGCGATCGCCATCGGCACCAGCCACGGTGCATACAAGTTCTCGCAGCCGCCGACCGGCGAAGTGCTGGCGATCGACCGGGTCCGCGCGATCCACATCGCGATCCCGAACACCCATCTGGTGATGCACGGCAGCTCGAGCGTGCCGCAGGAGTTGCTGGCCGAACTGCGCGAGTACGGCGGCGAACTCAAGCCGACCTGGGGCGTGCCGGTCGAGGAAATCCAGAAGGCGATCTACTTCGGCGTACGCAAGATCAACATCGACACCGACCTGCGACTGGCGATGACCGGCGCGATCCGCAAGCATTTTGCGACCAATCCGGCCGATTTTGATCCGCGCGCCTACCTGAAGCCGGCCATCGCCGCGATGCGCAAGGTCTGCGAAGACCGCTATGTCGCGTTCGGTGCCGCTGGCCAGGCATCGCGCTTCCTGCAAAAGCACAATGTGATCCAGCTCGCCGCCTGATCGCGGACTGCTGCGCCGGCCTAGCGGCCGGCCTTGAACAGCGCGAGCGCCAGCTCGCGCTGTTTTGCATGGTCGATCACCGGCGCCGGGTAGTCGACGCCGATGCGCACCGCGGCCTCCCGCAGCCCGAGCGGGTGCGCCAGCCACGGTGCATGAATCGCATCGGGCCCCAGCGCCGCCAGCTCCGGGCAGTAGCGGCGGATGAAACGGCCGTCCGGGTCGAATTTTTCCGACTGCGTGACCGGATTGAAGATGCGGAACCAGGGCTGGGCGTCGCAGCCGGTGCTGGCCGCCCACTGCCAGCCGCCGTTATTGGCGGCGAGGTCGAAATCGAGCAGCTTTTCGGCGAAATAGCGCTCGCCCCAGCGCCAGTCGACCAGCAGGTCCTTGACCAGAAAGCTGGCGACGATCATCCGCAGCCGGTTGTGCATATAGCCGGTGCGGTTCAGCTGGCGCATCGCCGCGTCGACCAGCGGATAGCCGGTGCGGCCCTCGCACCAGGCGGCGAACAGCGCCTTGTCGTTCGGAAACGGCAAGGCATCGTACTCGGGGCGGAAGGCGTGCTCGACCACGTCGGGCCGGTGCCAGAGGATCTGCTGATAGAAATCGCGCCAGCACAGCTCGGACAGCCAGGTCTCGGCACCGGCGCCGCCCTGGCGCCAGGCGTGGCCGGCCAGTTCGCGGATCGACACGGTGCCGAAACGCAGGTGGACCGACAGGTAGGACGGCCCCTTGATACCCGGATAGTCGCGCGTCTCGTGATAGCGGTCGAGGCGGGTGCAAAAATCGTTGAATAGCGTTTCACCGCCGCTGCAGCCGACCGGCAACACCGGCGCATCGCCCTGCTCGAAGCCGAGGTCCGCCAGCGATGGCCACGGTTGCGGCGGCAGCGACGCCAGCCGGTGCGCGTAGGGCCGCACCGGGTAGGCGCGGACGTAGAACTCGTCGAGTTTGGCGAGCCAGGCGCGCTTGTACGGCGTGAATACGCTGTACATGCCGCCGGCTTGCGTCCGGATCTCGTCCTGCTCGAAAATCACCTGATCCTTGAAGGTTTCGAAACCGACGCCCGCCGCGGCCAGATCCGTCGCGATGCCGGCGTCGCGGGCGATCGCCGCCGGTTCGTAGTCGCGATTGGCATAGACGGCCGTGGCGCCGAATTCGTGTGCCAGTGCCGGCATGCACGCCGCCGGCCGGCCATGGCGAACCACGAGTTCGCTACCGCGCGCGACCAGCTCGGCCTTGAGTTCGGCCAGCGCCGCATGAATGAAGCCGACCCGCCGGTCGGCACGAGGCAGCGGATCAAGGATGTCCCGGTCAAAAATGAAAGCCGGGATCACGCGGTCATGATGTTTGAGCGCATGAAACAGCGCTGCGTGATCGAAAAGCCGCAGGTCGCGGCGCAGCCAGACGAGGGCGGTAGACATGAAGGTCGATTCGAAAGTCCCGGACCTGTCCAGTCTAGCGTTTGCCACGACGCAGGGACGGCCTGCGTGCGGTCGCCCGCTTGTGCGATAATTGCCCCATGGACCTCGACCTTTCCCGCCACTTCCTGATCGCGATGCCTTCACTGGCAGACCCGATTTTTGCCAAGACGCTGACCTTTGTCTGCGATCACAACGACAAGGGCGCGATGGGCGTGATCGTCAACCGGCCGGTCGGCATGACGCTGACGACGCTGTTCGAACAGATCGACGTCGAACTGCACCGCCCGGATGTCGCCGAGCTGCCGGTGTGTTTCGGCGGCCCGGTGCAAACCGACCGCGGCTTCGTGCTGCACACCCCGCTGGGCGAATGGCAGTCGACCTTGTCGGTGTCGGACGAGATGGGCCTGACGACGTCGAAGGACATCCTGCTCGCCGTTGGCGAAGGCGGTGGCCCGGAGAAGATGTTCGTCACGCTCGGCTACGCCGGCTGGGAAGCGGGTCAGCTCGAGGCCGAACTGGCCCAGAACAGCTGGATTTCGGTCGAAGCCGATCCGGAAATCATCTTCGCCCTGCCGGCCGAAGAACGCTATGACGCCGCGCTGAAACTGCTGGGCATCGATGTGGCAATGCTGTCGGACGAAGCCGGGCACGCATGAAATTCCACCGGTCCGGCTACTGCGCAACCGAATCGCTGCGTTGTGCGCTGCTCGCAATCCTCACGGGCAATACGCCCATTCCGGTTGCTGTGCTGCTGCGCCTTGCGCTTCGCTCGCTCGCTACGCCGGCTCGGCGAAATTTTGTCGGATGTACCCAATGAGCACGATTCTGGCTTTCGATTTCGGCGAGGCGCGCATCGGCGTTGCCATGGGCAGCACCGAACTCGGTATTGCCCATCCGCTGGAAACCATTGCCACCGTCGAGACCGACAAGCGTTTTGTGCGGATCGAAGCGCTGATCAAGGAATGGCAACCCACGCTGTGCGTCGTCGGCTTGCCGCTCGGGCTGGACGGCGAGGAGCAACTCGCGAGCCGGCTGGCCCGCAAGTTCGCCAACCGGCTGACCGGCCGCTTCGGCGTGTCGGTGACGCTGGTCGACGAGCGTTATACGTCGAAATCGGCGTCGATGGCGCTCGACGATACCGGCCTGCGTGGCCGCCGGCAGAAGCCGGTGCTTGATCAGGTCGCGGCAATGCAGATCCTGCAGGCCTTTTTCGAACAGGGTGGCGAGCAAGTTCGCGAGCAGGGTGGCGAACAGGGCGGGGTGGCCTGACGGTGCGCCGGCCAGGTTCGCCGCTCGCAATCTCCGTTCCGCCGGGCCGGCCAGCCCGGGTATTTCCCCTATCCCCATCCGTGTACTGGCGCGCCGTCCGGCTGCGGCCGGTGCGACGGCATGGCCTCTTTGCATCCATCTTCCTGGGAGCATCATGTACAACCCGCAACTGAACGCGCAGGGGGAGTTGATCCACCTGCTGACGACCGAGGGATTGCCCAAGCGCATCCTGACGCAGATCCTCGACCGCGCGGCCGAATACATCGCCGCTGGCGAGGCCGGCAACAAGAAGTTCGCCACGCTGGCCGGCCGCTCGGTGTTCAACCTGTTCTTCGAGAACAGTACCCGCACACGTACGACGTTCGAGATCGCCGCCAAGCGTCTGAGCGCCGACGTCACCAGCCTGAACATCCAGGCATCGAGCACCGCCAAGGGCGAAACGCTGCTCGATACCATCCACAATCTTGAGGCAATGGGCGCCGACCTGTTCGTCGTCCGTCACGCGCAATCGGGTGCGGCGCACCTGATCGCGCAGCACGTGAAGCCGGGCATCGCCGTCGTCAACGCCGGCGACGGCCGCCACGCGCACCCGACGCAGGCACTGCTCGACATGTACACGATCCGCCACTTCAAGGGCGACTTCACCCAGCTGCGCGTCGCCATCGTCGGCGACATCCTGCATTCGCGCGTCGCACGTTCGGACATCCACGCACTGACGACGCTCGGCTGCCCCGAGGTCCGCGTGATCGGCCCGAAAACGCTGATCCCGACCGGGATGGAAGGCCTCGGCGCCCACGTCTATCACGACATGGCCGAAGGGCTGAAGGACGTCGACGTCATCATCATGCTGCGCCTGCAGAACGAGCGCATGAGCGGCGCCTTCCTGCCGAGTACGCAGGAGTTCTTCAAGTATTACGGCCTGACGCCGGAGAAACTGGCGCTGGCCAAACCGGACGCCATCGTGATGCACCCGGGGCCGATGAACCGCGGCGTCGAAATCGACTCGGCGGTGGCCGACGGCGCGCAGGCGGTGATCCTGCCGCAGGTCACCTTCGGCATCGCCGTACGCACCGCCGTGATGGCCATCGTTTCGGAAAATCAACGCGGCCAGGGGGCGCAACAATGAAGAACACCGTCATCCGCAACGGCCGCTTGATCGACCCGGTCAACGGCAGTGACCGTCAGGGCGACCTCTATCTCGCCGACGGCAAGATCGTCGGCATCGATGCCGCGCCGGCCGGTTTCGTCGTCGAGCAAGAGATCGACGCGAGCGGGCTGATCGTCGCGCCGGGCCTGGTCGATCTGGCCGCGCGCCTGCGCGAGCCGGGCGAGGAATACAAGGCGACGCTGGCGTCGGAAATGGCCGCCGCGGTTGCCGGTGGCGTCACCAGCATCTGCTGCCCGCCCGATACCGATCCGCCGCTCGACGAGCCGGGTCTGGTGACCATGCTGCGCCAGCGCGCCAAGAACCACGATCTGGCACGGCTCTATCCGGTCGGGGCGCTGACCGTCGGTCTCAAGGGCAAGGAAATCACCGAGATGCTGCTGCTGCGCGAGGCCGGCTGCGTCGCGTTCTCGCAGGGCGATGTGCCGATTGCCGACCTGCAGGTGCTGTACCGGGCGATGCAGTACGCGGCGACTTTCGGCTTCGAACTGCGCCTGCGTCCGGAGGAGGCCAGCCTCGTCAACGACGGTGTTGCCCACGACGGCGACTATGCATCGCGCCTTGGTCTGACCGGCATTCCGGTGATCGCCGAAACGATCGCGATTGCGCAGATCGTCCAGCTGATGCGCGCCACCAGTTGCCGCATCCATATCGCCCGGCTGTCGAGCGGCGCCGGCATCGATCTGGTCCGCGACGCCAAGCGTGACGGCCTGCCGCTAACGTGTGACGTCGATATCAACCATATCCATCTGGCCGACGTCGATATCGGCTATTTCGACAGCCATTACCGCTTCGACCCGCCGCTGCGCAGCGTGCGCGACCGCGATGCCATCGTCGCCGGCCTGAACGACGGCACGATCGATGCAATCTGCTCCGATCACAGCCCCGTCGACGACGACGGCAAGCTGCTGCCGTTCGCCGAGGCCGAGCGCGGCGCAACCGGCCTCGAGCTGCTGCTGCCGCTGACGCTGGCGTGGGCCGAACGCAACCGGATCGCCTTGCCGGCTGCGCTGGCGAAGATCTCCAGCGTGCCGGCCGCCAAGCTGGGCTTCAGCGCCGATCTGCAGGTCGGCAGCCGCGCCGATCTCGTCGTGTTCGACCCTAACGCGACGTGGGCGGTAACGCGCGATGCGCTCAAGAGCCAAGGCAAGAACACGCCCTTCGCCGGCATGGAGGTGAAAGGGCGGGCACGCTATACCTTCGTCAAGGGCAAGTGCGTCTATTCGGCTTGAGCGCCCGCTAGCGCTGCCGGCTTAGTGCTTTCAGCGCTTTGCGCGCCTTGCTAGCCAGCGCCACCACGCGGGACTTTCGTGGCGGCCCAGTTGATCGGAACGCCCGTCGTATGACGGGCGTTTTTTGCATCGATGACTTGGCGGAGCAGGACAACGCTCGCTATACTCGTTGGTGTTTTCAAACGTGTGTTTGAAATTTGAGAGGAGAGATTACATGTCCGATCTGGCCAGCCTGTTCCAGACCGCTCAGGATGAAGTGGTGAAGCTCAACGACGCCCCCGACGTGCAGACCAAGCTCAAGCTGTATGCGCTGTACAAGCAGGCGAGCGAAGGCGACGTCAGCGGTGATCGCCCCGGCGCGCTCAACTTCGTCGCCCAGGCCAAGTACGACGCCTGGGCCAAGCTCAAGGGCGTGAGCAACGACGGCGCGAAGCAGCAGTACATCGACTTGGTCGAAGAGCTGAAGCGCAACGATTCCTGATCCTCGTGCGGCGGCGTAGTGCAGGCCTCCTGTACTTTGTGTCTGCGTTTCGCACGCCTTGCCGGTAGCGCGGCGCTGGCCTTGGTCGGCCGCGCCACGCAATGAAAAAAGCGGCCCGCAGGCCGCTTTTTTCATCTCGCAGACGATTACGCGAGTTTCTGCTTCAGCAACTCGGTCAGCACGCCAGGATTGCCCTTGCCCTTGCTGGCCTTCATGCACTGGCCGACCAGCGCGTTCAGCGCCTTTTCCTTGCCGGCCTTGTACTCTTCGACCGATTTGGCGTTATTGGCAATCACCTCGTCGACGATGGCTTCGAGCGCGCCGGTGTCGGTTTCCTGCTTCAGGCCGTCGCGTTCGATGATTGCGTCGGCGGCCGTGCCGTCAACGGCGCCTTCGTCCCACATCTTGCGCAGCACATCCTTGGCGGTCTTGTTGTTGACCGTGTTGTCGCTGATCCGCTTGATCAGGCCGGCGAGCGCGGCGGCCGAGACCGGTGCGTCGGCGATGTCTTTTTCTTCGCGGTTCAGCGTCGCCGACACGTCGCCCATGATCCAGTTGGACGCGAGCTTGGCGTCGGCGCCTGCGGCAACCGTTGCCTCGTAGTAGCCCGCCAGTGCTTTCGAGCTGGTCAGCGTCGCCGCGTCGTAGGCCGGAATGCCGTACTGCTGGACAAAGCGCACCTGCATTGCCGCCGGCAATTCGGGCAGCTCGCTGCGAATGCGTTCGATCCAGGCATCATCGATCACCAGCGGTGGCAGGTCCGGATCGGGGAAGTAGCGGTAGTCGTGCGCGTCTTCCTTGCTGCGCATTGCGCGGGTTTCGCCGGTATCCGGGTTGAACAGCACCGTCGCCTGCTGCACCTTGCCGCCGTCCTCGATCAGTTCGATCTGGTACTGGACCTCGGCCTTCACCGCCTGTTCGATGAACTTGAAGCTGTTGAGGTTCTTGACCTCGCGACGCGTGCCGAACTCCTTCTGGCCTTCGGGGCGGACAGAAACGTTCACGTCGCAGCGGAACGAGCCTTCCTGCATATTGCCGTCGCAAATGCCGATCCACGTTACCAGGCTGTACAGCGCCTTGGCGTAAGCGACCGCTTCGGCGGCCGAACGCATTTCCGGTTCGGAAACGATTTCGAGCAGCGGTGTACCGGCGCGGTTCAGGTCGATGCCCGACAGGCCGTGGAAGTCCTCGTGCACCGACTTGCCGGCGTCCTCTTCCAGATGCGCGCGGGTCAGGTTGATGGTCTTGTCGACGCCGTCGACATTGATCGTGATTGCACCGCCCTCGACCACCGGCAGCTCAAACTGGCTGATCTGGTAGCCTTTCGGCAGATCGGGGTAGAAGTAGTTCTTGCGCGCGAAAATCGAACGCTGATTGACCTTGGCGCCAATCGCGAGGCCGAACTGGATGGCCTTATCGACCGCCGCGCGGTTCATCACCGGCAGCGCGCCGGGCAGTGCGATGTCGACAACGGCGGTCTGCGTATTCGGCGCAGCGCCGAATGCCGTGCTCGCCGGCGAAAAAATCTTCGATTGCGTGGTGAGCTGGGTATGGACTTCCAGCCCGATGACGACTTCCCACTTCATATTCGTGTCCTCGTGCCGGATTAAAGGGCGGGTGCCCGGGTATGCCAGTCGGTTGCCTGTTGGAAGCGATGCGCGGCGTTCAGCATCTTCGCCTCGGCAAAGTAGTTGCCGATGATCTGCAGGCCGATCGGCCGTCCGCCCGCGTCGAAGCCGGCCGGTACGCTCATGCCCGGCAGACCGGCGAGGTTGACGCCGAGGGTGTAGATGTCCTCGAGGTACATCGCGACCGGATCGGCGTTCTTGTCGCCAAGATTCCATGCGGTGCCTGGTGCAACCGGACCCATGATCAGGTCGCAGTCGGCGAAGGCCTTCTGGAAGTCGTCGGCGATGATGCGGCGGATCTTCTGTGCCTGCAGGTAGTAGGCGTCGTAGTAGCCATGGCTCAGCACATACGTGCCGGTGAGGATGCGGCGCTTCACTTCCCAGCCGAAACCTTCGGCGCGGCTCTTCTCGTACATCTCGGTCAGGCCGTCGTAGTCGGCGGCGCGATGGCCGTAACGGACGCCGTCGAAACGCGACAGATTGCTCGACGCTTCGGCCGGCGCGATCACGTAGTAGGCCGGGATGGCCAGCTTGGTGTTCGGCAGGCTGATGTCGACGATGGTTGCGCCGAGCTTCTTGTATTCGGCGACGGCGGCGTCGATGGCTTTCGCCACGTCGGCAGCCAGGCCTTCGGCGAAGTATTCGCGTGGCAGGCCGATACGCAGGCCGGCCAGCGGCTGGTCGAGGTCGCGGGTGTAGTCTTCCTTGTCGTGCTGCAGGCTGGTGGCGTCACGCTCGTCGAAGCCGGCCATCACGTTCAGCAGCAGCGCGCAGTCTTCGGCGCTTTTGCCGAACGGGCCGCCCTGATCGAGCGAGCTGGCGTAGGCGATCATGCCGAAACGGCTGACGGCGCCATAGGTCGGCTTGATGCCGGTGATGCCGCAGAAGCTTGCCGGTTGGCGAATCGAGCCACCGGTGTCGGTGCCGGTCGCGATTGGCGCCAGCCGCGCAGCGACGGCGACGGCCGAGCCGCCCGAGCTGCCGCCGGGGACGGCCTTGCGGTCCCACGGGTTCAGCACGGCGCCGAAGGCGCTGGTCTCGTTCGACGAGCCCATCGCGAACTCGTCCATATTGGTGCGGCCGAGCGTGACGAGGCCGGCGGCATTGCATTGCTCGATCACGTGCGCATCGTAGGGGGCGACGAAGTTCTCCAGCATTTTCGAGCCGCAGGAAGCAACCCAGCCTTGCTGGCAGAAGATGTCCTTGTGCGCGACCGGAATGCCGGTCAGCACGCCGGCATTGCCGGCGGCGCGGACTGCGTCGGCGGCCTGTGCCTGCGCCAGCGTCTTGGCTTCGTCGGTGGCGATGAAGGCATTCAGCGCGGTGTTGGCCTTGATGCGGCCGAGGTATTCGGTGGCGAGCTCGACGGCCGAGACTTCCTTGGCCGCCAGCATGCCCGACAGTTGCTTGAGCGATTTTTCAATCATGGTGATGCGTATCTCAGGCTGGATCGGCCGGGCGATAGCCCATGCCCTGTTCGACGAGGTCGATCAGCGTGTGGATGACCTTGATGTGGATTTCCTGAATGCGGTCGGCGTAACCGAAGTGCGGCACGATGATCTCGACATCGGCCTGGCCCTTGAGCTTGCCGCCGTCCTTGCCCATCAGCAGCAGCACCTTCATGCCGCGCGCCTTGGCCGTTTCGACCGCGCGGATGATGTTGGCCGAGTTGCCGCTGGTGGTGATGCCGACCAGCACGTCGCCGTCGCGGCCGAGGCCTTCGACGAAGCGCGAGAAGATGTCGTTGAAACCGTAGTCGTTGCCGACACAGGTGATGTGCGACGGGTCGGAGACCGCGATCGCCGCCAGCGCCGGACGGTTGTCGCGGTAGCGGCCCGAGAGTTCTTCGGCGAAGTGCATCGCATCGCAGTGCGAGCCGCCGTTGCCGCACGAGATCGCCTTGCCGCCGGCCTTGAACGAGGCCACCAGCAGCTGGGCTGCCGCGTCGACCGAGGCGAGGAAGGCATCGTCGGCCAGCACGCGTTCGAGAACCTGCTGGGCTTCGCGCAGGTGCTGCGCCACGGTGTTGATGCTCATTCGATCACCTTCGGTACGAGGTAGAGACCGTTTTCGACGGCCGGAGCGATGGCCTGAAAGGCCTCGCGGCGGTTGGGCGCGGTGGCCGCGTCGTCGCGCAGGCGCAGATGGACGTCCTGCGCGTGCGCCATCGGCGCGATGCCGGTGGTATCGACAGCGCGCATTTCTTCGATCAGCGTAAAGATTTTGTTGAGCTGTTGTTGCGTTGCAGCAAGCTCGGTGTCGGTAACGGCAATGCGCGCCAGTTTGGCGATGCGCCGTACGTCGTCCAAGGAGAGAGACATGAGCATTTTCCCCCTGCTAAGTCCTTATGGTCATCAGCGCCTTAGGGTATCATGCCGGGTTTGTTTCACCCAAGCTGGCCCCTGGCGCGAACGTCGGCGGAACTTATCGCCCGCAGCCCGTTCTGGCTTTAAATCCTATTCTTTTGGCGACGGCCTTGCCGGCGCCATGTACACGACCCCAATACCATTGCGAGTACACTAATGTTCGGTCTTCTCTCCGGTTACTTCGCCAACGATATCGCCATCGACCTCGGCACCGCCAACACCCTGATCTATATGCAAGCGAAGGGCATCGTCCTCGACGAGCCGTCGGTGGTGGCGATCATGCAGGAAGGCGGTCCGTCGGGTAAGAAAACCATCCTGGCCGTCGGCGCCGAAGCCAAGAAAATGCTCGGCCGCACGCCGGGTAGCATCACCGCGATCCGCCCGATGAAGGATGGCGTGATCGCCGACTTCACCATCACCGAGCAGATGCTCAAGCAGTTCATCAAAAAGGTGAACCCGAGCCGCCTGTTCAGCTCGCCCCCGCGCATCGTCATCTGCGTGCCTTGCGGTTCGACCCAGGTCGAACGTCGTGCGATCAAGGAATCGGCACTGGGCGCCGGTGCGCGCAAGGTCGAGCTGATCGAAGAACCGATGGCCGCGGCGATCGGTGCCGGCCTGCCGGTTGAAGAAGCGACCGGTTCGATGGTCGTCGACATCGGTGGCGGCACCACCGAAGTCGGCGTGATCTCGCTCGGCGGCATCGTTTACGCCAGCAGCGTGCGCGTCGGTGGCGACAAGTTCGACGAATCGATCATCAATTACATCCGCCGCAACTACGGCATGCTGATCGGCGAAACCACCGCCGAAGAAATCAAGAAACGCATCGGTTCGGCCTTCCCGGGCGCCGAAGTGCGCGAGATGGAAGTGAAGGGCCGCAATCTGGCCGAAGGGATTCCGCGTTCGTTCACGATTTCGAGCAATGAAATCCTCGAAGCACTGACCGAGCCGCTGAACCAGATCGTTTCGGCAGTGAAGCAGGCGCTGGAACAGACTCCGCCGGAACTCGGCGCCGACATCGCCGACAAGGGCATGGTGCTGACCGGCGGTGGTGCACTGCTGCGCGATCTCGACCGTCTGCTGATGGAAGAGACCGGCCTGCCGGTGATCGTCGCCGAAGATCCGCTGACCTGCGTCGTGCGCGGTTCGGGCAAGGCGCTCGACAAGCTCGACAAGGTCACGGCGATCTTCACCCGCGACTAAGGATAAGGCGTACCGGACGTCGGGCAATGTGCCCGGCGTCCGGCTTTTCGTTGATTTCGCGCCTGACCGGTCATGCAAACCAGCCCTCCCGCTTTTTTCAAACAGGGTCCGAAGCCGCTTACGCGGCTACTGATCTTTTCGCTGCTGTCGATCGGACTGATTGTCGGCGATGCGCAGTACGGCATGCTCGGGCGTATCCGCGAGCAGGTTTCGGTGCTGCTGTATCCGCTGCAGTGGGCCGCGACCGCACCGTTTGCAACGCTGCGCAATACCGCCAATTTCCTGTCGCGCCAGACCGAGCTGATGGCCGAAAACCGCGAGCTCAACAACGCCCAGCTCGCGGCCCGCGCGCAGGCGATGCGGCTCAAGGCGCTCGAAGCCGAAAACGCGAGCCTGCGTGAACTGAGCGCGCGGCGCGACACGGTTGGCCAGTCGTCGCAACTCGCCGAGATCCTCTACAACGGCCGTGATCCGTTCACGTCGCGGCTGATCGTCGACCGCGGCGAGCAGCAGGGCGTCCGTGGCGGGCAGATCGCCATCGATGCTTCGGGTGTTGTTGGCCAGGTCGTTCGCGTCCAGCCGCTGACCGCCGAAGTCCGGCTGATTTCGGACCGCAACCAGATGGTGCCGGTCGTGGTCGAACGCAACCAGTTGCGCACCGTCGTCTACGGCATGGGTGCGAACCAGCCGCTCGAGGTGCGCAATATGGCGCCGAACGTCGACATCCAGCTCGGCGACGTGCTGGTGACGTCGGGGATCGACGGGCTGTATCCGGTCGGCCTGCCGGTGGCGAAGGTCATCAAGGTCGAGCGCGGCTCGTCGTTTGCGCGCGTCATCTGCGTCCCCGTCGCCGCCGTCGACCGGCATCGTTTCCTGTTGCTGCTCGATCACCGCAGCGATATGCCGCCGTATCCGCAGGCTGCATCGCAGCCGGCGGGCAAGCACAAGAAGGGTCACTGATGCCCATTTCCCATCAATTGCTGCGGCCGGTGAGCATCGGCTTCATCGTGCTCAGCTTCATCGTTGCGCTACTGGTCAATCTGTTGCCGTGGCAGGCGTCGATCGCCAATTTCGCGCCGGATTTCGTCGCGCTGTTCATCATCTACTGGACGCTGAATCAGCCACGCCGCGTCGGCGTCGCCACGGCCTTCGTCCTTGGCGTGCTGATGGATGTCGGCGACGGCAATGTGCTCGGCCAGCATGCGCTGGCGTATTCGGTGATCGCCTATTTCGTGCTGATCCGTCAGCGCCAGATGGCGGTATTCGCGTTCTGGCAGCAGGCCCTGATCGTGTTCGGGTTGCTGACGCTGGCGCAGGCGATCATGGTCGTCGTGCGCATGGTGCTGGGCGCGCCCTTCGTCGGCTTGACCTATTTTGCCGGCAGCATACTGGCAGCACTGCTGTGGCCGCCGTTGTCGAACCTGATGCTGATGCATCAGCGCAAATCGGTGCCGGACGAGCTATGAGTCGCCCATCGTCGCGCGCGGAGGCGTAATGGCGCGCAATGAACTGAAGAACTCGCTGGCCGAGCGCTATGCATTCCAGCTGCGCATCGTGACCGCGGTGCTGTTCGTGCTGGCGCTGTTCGGCTTGCTGCTTGCCCGCTTCGTCTGGCTGCAGGTCGCGCAGCACGACAAGTACCAGACGCTGGCCGAGGCCAACCGGATTTCGCTGGTGCCGGTGACGCCGGCGCGCGGCATCATCCGTGATCGCAACGGCGTGGTGCTGGCGCACAATTTCTCCGCCTATACGCTCGAAATCACGCCGTCCAAGCTCGCCGACAGCCTCGACGAGACCATCGCGCGCCTGTCGCAGATCGTCGACGTCACCGGCAAGGATCGTCGCCGTTTCAAGAAACTGATGGAAGAAACGCGTGATTTCGAATCGCTGCCGATCCGCACTCGCTTGTCGGATGAAGAAGTCGCGCGCTTTGCCGCCAACAGCTACCAGTTCCCTGGTGTTGAAATCAAGGCGCGGCTGTTCCGCCAGTATCCGTTCGAGGAAGTGGGCAGCCATCTGATCGGCTACATCGGCCGGATCAACGACAAGGATCTGGCTTCGCTCGACGAGGAAGGCGAGCTGGCCAATTACCGCGGCACCGACCACATCGGCAAGCTCGGCATCGAGGCCAGCTACGAGACGCAACTGCACGGCATCACCGGTTTCGAGGAGGTCGAAATCGACTCCGGCGGCCGGGCGATCCGCACCTTGCGCCGTACGCCGCCGCAACCGGGCAAGGATCTGACGCTGTCGGTCGACATCAAGCTGCAGGAGATGATCGAGAAACTGTTCGGCGAGCGGCGCGGCGCGCTGGTGGCGATCGATCCGCGCGATGGTGGCGTGCTGGCCTTTGTTTCCAAGCCGGGCTTCGACCCGAACCTGTTCGTCGATGGCATCGACCCGGACAGCTGGAAGGCGCTGAACGAATCGCCCGACAAGCCGCTGCTGAACCGGGGCCTGCGCGGCGAATATCCGCCGGGCTCGACGTTCAAGCCCTTCATGGCGATCGCCGCGCTGGAAGGCAATTTCCCGCTCACGAGGCAGACGATCGCCGACCCGGGCTATTTCATGTACGGCAATAACCGTTTCCGCGACTCGCACAAGGGCGGCTACGGTTCGATGAACTTCGACCGCTCGCTGCCGCTGTCGTCGGATACTTATTACTATCAGCTCGCGGTGCAGATGGGGATCGACTACATCGCCAAGTTCATGGCGACGCTCGATCTGGGCCAGCTGACCGGGATCGATTTGCCGGGCGAGCGCCCGGGCGTGCTGCCGAGCCCGGAGTGGAAAAAGAAACGCTTCAGGACGCCGGCGCAGCAGAAATGGTATTCGGGCGAAACCGTGTCGATCGGGATCGGCCAGGGCTACAACTCGTACACGCCGCTGCAGATGGCGCACGGGATCGCGACGATCGCCAACCGCGGCGTGATGTACCGGCCGCACGTCGTTGCGACCGTCATCGACAAGACCAACGGCAAGCAGACCCGGATCGAGCCGCAGCCAGAGCGCACCCTGACGTGGAAGCCCGAAAACATCGAGCGCGTCGTGCGCGGCATGGTCGGTGTGACCCAGTTCGGTACCGGTGCGCGGATTTTCGCCGGGGCACCCTATGTGGCCGCCGGCAAGACCGGGACCGCGCAGGTCTACAGCCTGCGTGGCGGCAAGTACAACGCCAAGTCGATCAATGAACGCTTGCGCGACCACTCGTGGTTCGTCGCGTTCGCGCCGGCCGACAAGCCGACGATTGCGCTGGCCGTCATCGTCGAGAACGGTGGCTTCGGTGCCGCTGCTGCTGCGCCGATTGCGCGCCAGGTGCTCGACTACTATCTGCTCGGCAAGCTGCCGGCGGCGCTGGCCGCCAACGCATCGGCCGTGGCCTCGGCGCCGGTGGCTGCGCAGGAGGACATCAGTGATTAAGACGATCTGGAACCGGATCAAGCAGCCGATCGACCCATGGCTGTTCCTGTTCACGCTGCTGATCTTCACCGTCTCGGCCATCGTGCTGTTTTCGGCGTCGAACCGCGACCTCGACAAGGTGGTGGACAAGGTCACCTTCATGGGGATCTCGCTCGGCGTGATGTGGTTCTTCGCCAATATCTCGCAGCAGACCTGGATGCGGCTGGCACTGCCGGCCTATGTCGTTGGCGTCACGCTGCTGATCGCGGTGGCACTGTTCGGCGTGACCAGCCACGGCGCGACGCGCTGGCTGAATATCGGTATCACCCGGATCCAGCCGTCCGAGCTGATGCGCATCGCGATGCCGCTGACGCTGGCGTGGTTCTTCCACCACTTCGAAACGACGCTGAACTGGAAGCATTTCGTGATCGCGGCCTTGCTGATGCTGGTGCCGGTCGGCCTGATCCTCAAGCAGCCCGACCTCGGCACCAGTCTGCTGATCGCGTCGAGCGGTTTCTACGTCCTGTTCCTTGCCGGTCTGAGCTGGCGATTCCTGGCGGTGATGGGCGTGGCCGGTGGCGCGCTGGCCTATACGGTGACGCACTGGGATCTGTGCATCAACATCCTCCAGGAATACCAGTGCCGGCGGATTGCGACGATGCTCGATCCGATGCAGGACCCGCTCGGTGCCGGCTACCACATCATTCAGGGCACGATCGCGATCGGTTCGGGCGGCCTGTTCGGCAAGGGCTGGCTCAACGGCACGCAAACCCATCTGGATTTCATCCCCGAGCGGACGACCGACTTCATTTTCGCCGTGTTCGGCGAGGAGTTCGGCCTGCTCGGCAACGGCGTGCTGCTGGTGCTGTATCTGCTGGTCATTGGCCGCGGCCTGACGATCGCCAGCCGCGCACCGACGCTGTTCGGACGTTTGCTGGCCGGTGCGATCGCGCTCAATTTCTTCACCTATGCCTTCGTCAATATGGGCATGGTGTCCGGCATCCTGCCGGTGGTCGGCGTGCCGCTGCCGCTGATTTCCTACGGTGGCACGTCGATGGTATCGATTCTCGCGACCTTCGGCCTCTTGATGAGCGTCGGGCGCGACCGCAAGCTGATGAAGGGGTAATGATGAAATTGCGCGGATTGCTCGCCGTGGCCGCACTGCTCGGTCTGGCCGCGTGCAGCACGGCACCGACCAAATCCGGTAGCGGGACGACGGCAGCGCCGCCGCCTGCCGGCACGCCATCGCAATACAGTTGCGACTACAAGGCCTTGGACAACGGCGGCGCGTTCTACAAGGACGATGGCCCGATGAGCGACATTCCGGCCAATATCGACCTGATTCCCGAGCCGGTACCGCGCTGGGAGCCGCTGCACAAGTGGGCAAACCGGCCTTATACGGTGCTCGGCCTGTCGTTCACGCCGCTGGCCGCGCCGGGCAATTCGGTCGAAACCGGCATGGGCTCGTGGTATGGCCGCAAGTTCCACGGCCAGAAAACGTCGATCGGTGAAAGCTACAATATGTTCGCGATGACCGCGGCCAGCCCGGTGTTGCCGCTGCCGAGCTATGCGCGCGTCACCAACGTCAAGAACGGTCGCAGCGTCATCGTTCGCGTCAACGATCGCGGCCCGTTCCACAAGGGCAGGGTGATGGATCTGTCCTTCCTTGCCGCCTGCCGCCTGGGTTATGCAACGCAGGGTAGCGCCGAGCTCAAGGTCGAAAGCCTGCTGCCGCCGGATGCCCCGACCTCGGTGCTGGCGCAGGCCAAGCAACCGGTCGATGCACCGCTCCCTTTCGACGGCGACCCAAAACCGGTACCGGTCGCTAATACTGCCGCCGGTGTGTATCTGCAGCTGGCTGCGTTCGGCAGTCTCGCCAATGCAGAGTCGTTCCGCGATCGTTATGCGGCCACGCTCGACGGCGACAGCGCCAAGCTGGTGATCCAGTCGAGCGGCGCAATCCATCGCGTTCGCATCGGCCCCTATCCGGACCGGCAGGCGGCACTGGCGGCTGCCGAAACGCTGACGGGCCAGCACAATCTTCAAGCGGTGATCGCGCGCTAGCGCGACGGTCATATCAGAGGCGGAATCTTCCGCCCTTTTTTATGGCGACGACGATTGCTGCCTGCGCCGGCATTCCTTGGCCTGTCGTTGCTGGATTGCCGTGGAGCCTGATCTTGCTGTGGCGCCGATGCGGTCGCGGATGGTTTTCACGAACGGCCGGTTCCATCTGCTTGAATGAAAATTATTTTCAGTTGTGCCCATGGTCTGACTGAAACGCCGTCCAGCCCGCCAGCAATGGCCTGCCTTGCTTCAGCGACTGCGTCCCACAGGGAACAGCCCCGGGTTCCGGCTTGCCAAGCGGTGTCCTTTGCCTCAAGAATGGGGCTTCGTAGATTTTCACACTCAGGACGCTGCCTTGACCCGCGTGCCGGTCACCTTGCAGGACGCCGATAGCGGCCGTTCTTTCGGCCTGATCCGCCGGATGCTGATCGCACTGTCGATCAGTGTCGTGCTGTTTGCACTGGCGGCGGTGACCTGGTCGATCTGGCGCAGCTACCAGGAAACGCTCGACAACGCCGAGCAGCAGATGCTGACGCTGGCGCGGACCATGGACGAGCACGTCGGTCGGACGATGGACGCCAGCCTCAACACGATGTTCGCGATCCAGCAGGACGGCCTGTTCCAGACCTGCGTCGACGCCAACGACACGGCCTGCATCCACGCCTACCTGCAGCGCCAGCTCGGGCACGCACCGCAGATGGCGACCTTCGCCGTTGCGCGGGCCGACGGCACGCTGATCGCGTCGACCCAGCAATACCCGGCGCCGGCGCACAACCTCAGCAACTTCCAGTATTTCAAGGCCGCGCGCTCGCAAACCGCATCGCCGTTCTACATCGCCGAACAGCAGGCCGATCCGACCGGCGACCGCTCGGTGATTCCGTTCGTCATGCCGATGAACAACCGGCGTGGCGAGTTTGTCGGCGTGCTGTTCGCCGGTATCGATCCGGGCTATTTCCGCCAGTTCTATCGCAGCATCGCCTCGCATAACGGCTTGTCGATCGAAATGTTCCGCGACGACGGCATCTCGCTGACGCACTACCCGGACAGTGCCTTCGACGTCGGCCATGATCTGTCGCACCGGGCGTTTTTCGACTCCGACTTCAGCGGTGCACCGAGCGGCAGCTTCACCGAGCACAGCGCCCGCGATGGCGTGACCCGGATCTATGGCTGGCGCCATGTCGGCGGCTGGCCGCTTGGCGTGATGGTCGGCGTCGACCGGCAGGAAGTCCTCGCTTCGTGGCGTCACGACAGTTTCGTCAACGGCGGCGTGACCGCCAGTGTGCTGGCGCTGGCGACGCTGCTCGTCGTCTACGTGCTGCGGCAGTTGCGCCGGCTGGAAAGCACCGAGGATGCGCTGTACCTGACCCGGGTGGCGGTCGAGCGTGGTGCCGACATGGCGATCTGGCTCGACCCGAGCGGCATCATCCGCTACGTCAACGCCACCGCCTGCCATCGGCTCGGCTACGGCGAACGTGAACTGTTGGGCATGCGCTTCAAGGACATCAATCCCACCTTCAATTCGGAGGCGTGGGGGCCGTTCTGGGAGCGGCTGCGCGAACAGAAGCATTTATTCGAAGAGTTCGCGCTGAAAACGCGCAACGGCGATGCCTTCCCGATCGAGTCGTACTCGAACTACATCGTCTTCAAGGGGCAGGAATTCAATTGCGCCGTCGTGCGCGACATTTCCGAGCGCCGGATGGCCGAAGAGGCGATCGTCAAGAGCGAGCAGCAGCTGCGGCTGGCGCTTGATGCATCGAACACCGGCCTGTTCGACATGCCGCTCGACAGCCGTCGGGGCGCGATCACCAGCCCCGAATACGACAGGCTGCTCGGCTTCGTACCGGGTGAACTGGTCGAGACCTTCGAGAAGTGGAAAGAGCAGATGTACCCGGGCGATCGCGAAGTTGCACTGAACGCCTTCCGCGATTGTTACGCCGGGACCGCGCCGCAGTTCGTCATCGAATACCGGCGCAAGGTCCGCACCGGCGAGTACCGCTGGTTCCTGTCGCGGGGCAAATTCGTCGAGTTCGACGCACGCAGCAATCCGACCCGGCTGATCGGTACCGTCACCGACATCACCGAGCGCAAGGTCGCGCAGGACCGGATCATCGAACTGGCGAACTTCGATACCGTTACCGGTCTGGCCAACCGCAACCTGCTGCGCGACGAGCTGCGTCTGGCCGTCGCCGGCGCCGAGCGCCACGGCCGGCAGCTGGCCTTGCTCTTCCTCGACCTCGACCGTTTCAAGACGATCAACGACTCGCTCGGCCATACCGCAGGCGACCAGATGCTGCGGCAGGTGGCCGACCGGCTCAAGCTGGTTGCCGGCAAGGGCGACATCCTGGCACGGCTGGGCGGCGACGAGTTCGTCATCGTGCTGACCGAAATCGACAATGCGATGCACCCGGGCCTCGTGGCCGAGCAGATCCTCGCCTCGTTCGCCGAGCCCTTCGTGCTCGAGGCCGGCGGCTTCGCGACGACGACATCGATCGGCATCAGCGTCTACCCGGACGACGGCGCCGATTCGGACACGCTGATCCGCAGCGCCGACGTGGCGATGTACCAGGCCAAGAGCGCCGGCCGCAACAACTATCAGTACTTCACCGCCGACATGAACGCCCGTGTCTCCGAGCGGCTGGTGCTGGAAACCAGCATGAGTCAGGCGCTGGCCGAGAACGAGTTCGAGCTGTATTTCCAGCCGCAGGTCAGCCTGCGCGACGGCGGCATCACCGGCGCCGAGGCGCTGATCCGCTGGCGGCACCCGGAGCACGGGCTGATCTCGCCCGCCAAGTTCATCCCGATCGCCGAAGAAAGCCGGATGATCGTGCCGATCGGCAACTGGGTCATTCGTGAGGCATGCCGCCGCGCCGCGACGTGGATACGCGAGAGCGGTACGCCGATGACGATCGCGGTCAACCTGTCGCCGTTGCAACTGCACCAGTCCAATCTGCTCGAGATCGTCGCCGATGCGCTCGCCGACGCCGAACTGCCGCCGCAATGCCTCGAGCTCGAAGTGACCGAGTCGGTGGTGATGCAGGAAGTCGAACACGTGATGACGATGCTGTCGGGCATCAAGCGCCTCGGCGTCAAGCTGTCGGTCGACGACTTTGGGACCGGGTATTCGAGCCTGTCTTACCTGAAGCGCTTCGCCTTCGACAAGCTCAAGGTCGACCAGAGTTTCGTGCGCGATCTGACGACCGACCAGAACGATGCGGCGATTGTGCTGGCCATCATCGGTCTCGGCAAGACATTGGGCATGACGGTGCTCGCCGAGGGCGTCGAAACGCCCGAGCAGCTCGACTTCCTGCGTCGCGCCGGCACCGACGCCATCCAGGGTTATCTGTTCAGCAAACCATTGCCGGTCGACGAATTCGAAGCGCTGCTGCAGGCCTCGCCGCGGCTGGCGCTGTCGCGTTCGAACGGCGACGCCTTGAGGATCCAACCATGAAGCTCGTGATCGGCAACAAGAACTATTCGTCGTGGTCGCTGCGGCCCTGGCTGGCGATGAAGGTCGCCGACCTGCCGTTCGACGAGGTGCAGCTCGACCTGTTTGCCGATGGCGCCCGCGCCGAGCGGCTGCGCTATGGCCCGAGTGGCAAGGTGCCGGTGCTGATCGATGGCGAGCTCGCGGTGTGGGACTCGCTGGCGATTGCCGAATACCTCGCCGAAACCGCGCCGGCGCTGTGGCCGGCCGATCGTGCAGCCCGCGCCGTTGCGCGTGCCGTGTGTGCCGAGATGCACGCGGGTTTCACCGCGCTGCGCACGCAATGCCCGATGGACGTCCATTTGCGCACGCGCATCGAAATCGATGCGGCACTGGGCGCCGACCTTGAGCGACTGACGGCCTTGTGGGCCGATTGCCGTGTGCAATTCGGTGCCGGTGGCGTTTTCCTCTTCGGCGCATTCAGCCACGCCGATGCCTTTTTTGCGCCGGTGGCGACGCGGATCCGCAGCTACGGCCTGCCGGTGCCGCAGTCCGCCCAGGACTACGTCGATACGCTACTGGCACTACCGGCTTTTCTGGCCTGGGAGACCGAAGCCGGGCGCGAAGCACGTCATCGCTGAACGGTTTGACGGCCGGCGAATGGCGCTTGCCTAAAAATTAGGCAGGACGTAGAATCCCGGCCTTCCTCGTTGACCCGCCCGCGCATGCACATCGGCCCGTATACCCTTGCGAACAATCTGATCGTTGCGCCGATGGCTGGCGTGACCGATCGGCCGTTCCGCATGCTGTGCAAGCGTTTCGGCGCCGGTCACGCGGTGTCGGAGATGATCACGGCCGACCAGAGTCTGCGGCTGACGAAAAAAACGCTGAAGCGCGCCGATTTCGACGGCGAGCTGGCGCCGATCTCGGTGCAGATTGCCGGGTCCGATCCCGAGCAGCTGGCGCAGGCGGCGCGCTACCAGGTTGAAAACGGCGCGCAGATCGTCGACCTCAATATGGGCTGCCCGGCCAAGAAGGTATGCAACAAGCTCGCCGGCTCGGCGCTGCTCAAGGATGAAGACCTTGTCGGCCGGATTCTCGACGCGGTGGTCGCCGCCGTCGACGTGCCGGTGACGCTGAAGACCCGACTGGGATTCTGCAATGGCGAGGAAAACATCCTGCGCGTCGCCCGACGTGCCGAAGACGCCGGCGTTGCCGCGCTGGCGATCCACGGCCGTACGCGCGAGGACATGTACAACGGCGCGGCGCGTTATGCGCTGATCCGCGAGGTGAAGCAGCAGCTGCGCATCCCGGTGATCGCCAACGGCGACATCGACAGCCCGCACAAGGCGGCCGAGGTGCTTGCGGCCACCGGCGCCGACGCCATCATGATCGGTCGCGCTGCGCAGGGCCGGCCGTGGCTGTTCCGCGAGATCGGCCACTATCTGGCGACCGGCGAATTGCTGCCGGCGCCGCGCGTGATCGAGATTCGCGACGTGCTGCTCGAGCATCTCGACGCCTTGTACGCTTTTTATGGCGAGTACTCGGGCTGCCGGATCGCCCGCAAGCACATCGCCTGGTACACCAAGGGCCTTGCCGGCGGCAACGCGTTCCGCCAAAGCATGTACCGAATGGAAACAACGCACGAACAAAAAAACGCGACCCAGGCGTTCTTCGACGGCCTTTTGGCCGGCGGCGAACGCCTCGTCTATGTCGCGACCGAACAAGAACAGGGGGAAGTATGAACCGGGAAGATCCAAGCGATCCGATCGCCGCGGTGATCCATGCGTCGCTGACGCAGTATTTCGACGATCTGGACGGCGAAGCGCCGTGCGCCGTGTACGACATGGTGCTGGCACGCGTCGAGAAACCGCTGCTGCTGCTCGTGCTCGAGCGCGTCGGCGGCAACCAGACCCGGGCGGCCGAAGTGCTCGGCATCAACCGGAATACCCTCAGAAAGAAGCTGCAGACCTACGATCTGCTGTAACCGATTTGGAATGACCTTCAGGAGAGCAGTATGAGCAAAATTCAGCGCGCGCTGATCAGCGTGTCCGACAAGTCCGGCGTTCTCGACTTTGCCAAGGCGCTGGCCGCACAAGGCGTCGAAATCCTTTCGACCGGCGGTACCGCCAAGCTGTTCGCCGACAACGGCGTGCCGGTGATCGAAGTCGCCGACTACACCGGCTTTCCGGAAATGCTCGACGGCCGCGTGAAGACGCTGCATCCGAAGATCCACGGCGGCATCCTCGGTCGTCGCGACCTCGAGTCGCACGTCGCCAAGATGGCCGAACACGAGATCGGCAATATCGATCTCGTCTGCGTCAACCTGTACCCGTTCGAAGCGACGATCGCCAAGCCCGATTGCAGCTTTGACGATGCGATCGAGAACATCGACATCGGCGGCCCGGCCATGGTGCGCTCGGCGGCAAAGAACCACGCTCACGTCGCCATCGTCACCGATGCCGAAGACTACACGGCGCTGATCGCCGAAATGCAGGCCAACGGTGGCGCGCTGACGCTGACGACCCGTCGCAAGCTGGCGAAGAAGGCATTCAGCCACACCGCGGCCTACGACGGCGCCATCTCGAACTACCTGACCGCGCTGAATGACGACGGCGAGAAGGCCGCTTATCCGACCCGGCTGAACCTGCAGTTCGTCAAGGTGCAGGACATGCGCTACGGCGAGAACCCGCACCAGAGCGCGGCGTTCTTCCGTGATCTGCATCCGGCCGCCGGCACGCTGGCGAGCTACAAGCAGTACCAGGGCAAGGAACTCAGCTACAACAACATCGCCGACGCCGATGCGGCGTGGGAAGCGGTCAAGCAGTTCGAAGAGCCGGCCTGCGTCATCGTCAAGCACGCCAACCCGTGCGGCGTCGCCGTTGCCACCGATCCGTACGCTGCGTATCGCCTCGCGTTCGCGACCGACACCACCAGCGCCTTCGGCGGCATCATCGCCTTCAACAAGCCGATCGACGTCGACACCGTTGAAGCCGTCTCGAAGCAGTTCATGGAAGTGCTGATTGCCCCGGCATACACGCCGGCCGCGCTCGAACTGCTGGCCAAGAAAGTGAATGTGCGCGTGCTTGAAGTCGCGATCGAATCGGGCGAAAACAAGTTCGACCTCAAGCGCGTCGGCGGCGGTCTGCTGGTGCAGACGCCCGATACCCATGCGCTCAAGCTGGCCGACCTCAAGGTCGTGACCAAGAAGCAGCCGACGCCGGAACAGCTGAAGGACCTGCTGTTCGCGTGGAATGTCGCCAAGTTCGTCAAATCCAACGCCATCGTCTTCTGCGGCAAGGGTCAGACGCTCGGTATCGGCGCCGGCCAGATGAGCCGCGTCGATTCGACCAAGATCGCCGCGATCAAGGCACGCAACGCCGGCCTCGAGCTGCGTGGTTCGGTCGCCGCGTCGGATGCGTTCTTCCCGTTCCGTGACGGCGTCGACGTGATCGCCGAAAACGGCGTCGCCGCCATCATCCAGCCGGGTGGTTCGGTGCGTGACGACGAAGTGATCGCTGCGGCCGACGAACATGGCATCGCCATGGTCGTCACCGGCGTACGCCATTTCCGTCACTGAGCCGGAGGCGCGATGAAACGCTGGTTGGCAACCGCCGCCACGACGCTTGCGCTGGCTTCGCCGGCGCAGGCCGATTGCGGCAATATGGGCGAATGGCTCGGCAGTGCGTGCAGTCACGTCAACAAGATCGCCGACGAGGGTAGCTGGGACTTGTACCTGACCGGCTACACCTGGCACGACCCGCATACCTGGACCGACGAGAAGCTCGAAGAGCTGAACGCCAAGGCCTGGGGCGGCGGTCTGGGCAAGCGTCTGGTCGACGAGAACGGCAACCAGGACCTGCTGTACGGCATGGTGTTCTCGGACTCGCACGAAGACCCGCAACTGATGCTCGGCTATGCCAAGGTCTGGTACTGGCCGTCCACCAGCATCGTATCGGTGGGGGCCGGCTACACGGTCGGGCTGACGTCGCGTGCGGACATCCTCAACCGGATTCCGTTTCCGTACATCCTGCCGGTGCTGTCGCTGCGCGTGTGGCGGGCCTCGCTGATGGGGACGTTCATTCCGTCGCTGAACAGCGGTCTCAACAGTGGCAACGTCGGCTTCGTGTTCGGCCGCTACGAATTCAAATAAGCGGGTTTGGAGTTACACAATGAATATTCTCGTCATCGGCAACGGCGGTCGCGAACATGCGCTGGCGTGGAAAATCGCCCAGTCGCCACGCGTCGGCAAAGTCTTTGTCGCGCCGGGCAATGCCGGTACCGCGCTCGAGCCGAACCTGACCAACGTACCGATCACCGATATTCCGGTGCTGATCGAGTTCGCCAAGCGCGAAAACGTCGCGTTCACGCTGGTCGGCCCGGAAGCGCCGCTGTCGAAAGGCATCGTCGATGTCTTCCGTGCCGAAGGGCTGAAGATCTTCGGACCGACCAAGGCCGGTGCGCAGCTTGAGTGGTCGAAGGACTTTGCCAAGGCCTTCATGAAGCGCCACGGCATTCCGACCGCCGACTATGAAACCTTCAGCGACGCCGCTCAGGCGCATGCCTATATCGACGCGAAAGGCGCACCGATCGTCATCAAGGCCGACGGCCTGGCCGCCGGCAAGGGCGTTGTCGTCGCGATGACGCTGGACGAGGCGCACGCGGCGATCGACATGATGCTCGAGGGCAACAAGTTCGGCGACGCCGGCGCCCGCGTGGTGATCGAAGAGTTCCTGAGTGGCGAAGAGGCGAGCTTCATCGTCATGGTCGACGGCAAGAACGTGTTGCCGATGGCCAGCTCGCAAGATCACAAGCGCCTCTTGGACAACGACGAAGGCCCGAATACCGGCGGCATGGGCGCGTACAGCCCGGCGCCGGTGGTCACGCCGGACATCCATGCCAAGGCAATGCGCGAGGTGATCCTGCCGACGGTGGCCGGCATGGCCAAGGATGGTGTCGTCTACACCGGTTTCCTCTACGCCGGGCTGATGGTCGGCGAAGACGGCTCGGTCAAGGTGGTCGAATTCAACTGCCGCTTCGGCGATCCGGAAACCCAGCCGATCATGCTGCGGCTGAAGAGCGACCTCGTGACGCTGATCGAGCACGGCATCGACGGCACGCTCGACCAGATCGAAGCCGAGTGGGACCGTCGCGTGGCGCTCGGCATCGTCATGGCCGCGGCCAACTACCCGGAAACCCCGCGTACCGGTGATGTGATCACCGGCCTGCCGGGGCAGCTCGACGACGGCCATGTGTTCCACGCCGGCGCCAAGCTCGACGACGCGGGCCGCCCGGTCACCAGCGGTGGCCGCGTGCTGTGCGTGACCGCGTTCGGCGAGGGCTTCAAGCAGGCGCAGAAGCGCGCCTACGAGATCCTCGACGGCGTGCAGTTCGACGGCATGCAGTTCCGCCGCGATATCGGCTGGCGCGCAATCACGCGCAAGTAAGCGTCTTTGCATCATGAAAGGCCGCCCGAGGGCGGCCTTTCTGTTGGCCTGTGCATATGCTGAAGGCATTGCCCTGGCGACAAGGCCCCGGAGGAAGGCGATGGTTTCTGCTCATGGCTTGCGCTGCCTGCTGATCCTGCTGCTGATCGCAGCGCTGAGTGGCTGCGGCCTTGCCCGGCGACTCGCCCGGCTCGAGGCCAACAGCAACGAGATCGCCCGCAACGGCGTCGTCAGCGGCGTGGTGCAGCTCGGCGGCCTGACCATCGATCAGGTCGAGATCGCCTTGTTGCGGCTTGATCCGGATGGCCCGCATGTCGTGTCGTTGAGCCGCCTCGGCGAAGGCGGCTATTTCGCCTTTCTGGTGCCGCAGCAGGGGCGTTACCTGCTGGCGGCGTATCACGATCGCAACGGCAATGGCCGCGCCGACGACGGCGAAGCGGCGGCGCTGGTCGGCCTGCCGGCGGGGCTGCAGCTCGGTCCCGGGACCGAGTCGGCGCAACAGCGCTTTGCATTGAACGCCGGCATGCCGGCGCTGCCCGCGGGCATTCGTACCGCGTTGCAGAACGCCGCCGTACCGGCCGAGGCGCGCAGGCTGCAGCTGTTTGCCGGCCGCGGCGCATCGCTCGACGATGCGCGCTTTGGCCGCACCTTCGGCGCCAAGGGGCTGTGGGCGCCGCTCGATTTCGTTTCCGAAATGGGCATGGGCGTCTATTTTCTCGAACCGTATCGTGGCGACCGGACGCCGGTGCTCTTCGTCCACGGCGTCGGTGGCTATCCGCAGCAATGGACGAGGCTGATCGCCAGTCTCGACCATGATCGCTTCCAGCCCTGGGTCTACCAGTACCCGAGCGGCATGCGGCTGTTCCACAGCGGCGACACGCTCGCCGACCTGTTGCAGAGCCTGCAGAAGCAGTACGGATTCAGCCGGATGATTGTCGTTGCCCACAGCGTCGGCGGCCTGGTGTCGCGGCGGGCGATCCAGCGCATGGCCAGATCGGACGCAAAGCAGCCGGTGATGCTCTTGGTCACGCTATCGACGCCTTGGGGCGGCGATGCGCTGGCGCAACTCGGCGCCAGCCGTTCGCCGGTGGCGATTCCGTCGTGGCAGGACATCGCACCCGACAGCGATTTCCTGCGCGATTTGTGGGCGCATCGCTTGCCGGGCTCGCTGCAGCATCAGCTGTTTTTCGGCTACCGGGGCAGCAGCCTGCTGGTGCAGGGCAACAGCGACGGCACGATCGCGCTGACCAGTCAGCTGGCGATGCCGGCCCAGCAACAGGCAGCACGGGTGCAGGGTTTCGACGAAACCCACGATTCGATCCTGAGCAGCAAGGTCGTGATCGATGCGGTCGATGCCGCGCTGGAGCAGGCGGTGGCGGCCGATCGGCTCGCCGGGCGCTAACCGGTTCGGGGCGCGGGGACACGCCTTGTTCGCTTGACCCGGACCGGAACGACTAAGGCGTCGGCCACTCGGTTCTGGCGTAGCTGTCGCGCTCGCCGCGCAGCCGCGCCGCGTGCTCGAGCGCGCGTCCGTTGGTGTAGAACGGCGGGTCGGCGAGCGGCAGGCCGACCGCCGCCGCTTCCTCGACGAGGATCTGCAGGTATTCGCTCATGTGCGATGCGGTGTACGGATTGGTGTCGTGGAAGCCGACGACGACCGGCGTGACGCCGTCGACCACCGGCATCCGGCCGGCGGCGATGGCATCACGCACGCGTTCGAGTTCGTTCGTGATGTTGCTGCGCCGGCGCAGGCTGGCATACCAGCCGTAGATCTTGCCGTCGAAGGCGCGTACGTCGGCCAGCAGCATTTCCATCCCCAGCGAACGGTAGACCGCCGCCGTACGATCGTCGAACAGCCAGTCCGGCGGGCGGATCAGCGACGAAACGTTGTCGCACAGCGCCAGCAGATGCGCGCGGCCGGTCTGCAGCGAACGCGCCAGCTCGGGCGAAGGCAGCTCGGTGTGCGGAATATGCCCCTCCACCGTGCCGGCGTGCACGCCGACGCGGTGGCCGGCCCAGCACTCGGCGCGGATCAGCGCCTCGCCTTCGGTGCTGCCGCCGTGTGATTCGTGTTCGGTCTGAACGAAGAAGATTGCCTTGATGCCGGGCGTGACCGGATTGTCGGCCAGCTGGGCAAGAATGCGGGCGGTCGGTTGTGACGACCACAGACTTGGGCCGTCGTCGAAGGTCAGCAGAAAGCGTACCGGCGCTGCATAGGCGCTCGGGATTGCGAGCGCGAGGACGAAGAGTCCGACGAGTCGGCGGAATGCCGTGGTCGGCAATATGAAGCGGGACATCGCGAGCACGGTGAGAAAAGCGGCGAGTATATCGGCCACTGCCCGGTGGCGACGTGGCAATGATTTACGTTCGCCAGCTCCGCGCCTGCTCAAGGCCCATTTGCGGTCACGTGGCGGGGGCCCGCAGCTGCGCCACGGGTACGGGTTCGCCCGCAGTTCGCCCCGCCGCCGCCCAACCCGAAGGGCAGGGCTACGGCGGTTTTGCTCAGTGTCGTGCGTCGCGTGGCTTCAGGCGGTTTTCTTGAAGATCAGCGAGGTATTGATGCCGCCGAAAGCGAAGTTGTTGCTCATGACATAGTCGCAGTCGAGCGAGCGCCCGCCCGAGGTAATGTAATCCAGCGCGGCGCAGCGCGGATCGATGTCGGTCAGATTGACCGTCGGCGCAAACCAGCCATTGCGCATCATCTCGATGCTCCACCACGCCTCGAGCGCACCGCAGGCACCGAGTGTGTGGCCGACGTAGCTCTTCTGCGACGAAATCGGCATCCGTGCGCCAAACACCGCGTGCGTCGCGTGCGTTTCGGCGATGTCACCCTGTTCGGTCGCCGTGCCGTGACCGTTGACGTAGCCGATCGCGTCGACGGGCAGGCCCGCATCCTTGAGCGCCAGCCGCATCGCCTGCGCCATCGTCGCCGCTTGCGGCTGGGTCACGTGGGTGCCGTCGCAATTGGTGCCGAAGCCGACCAGCTCGGCGTGGATCGTCGCGCCGCGCGCCTTCGCGTGTTCGTACTCCTCGAGGATCAGCGTGCACGCGCCTTCGCCGATCACCAGACCGTCGCGGCCGGCGTCATAGGGGCGCGGCGTCAGCTTGGGCTCGTCATTGCGGGTGCTGGTGGCGAACAGCGTGTCGAATACCGCCGCCTCGGTTGCCGACAATTCCTCGGCGCCACCGGCGATCATCACGTCGGCCGCGCCGTAGCGGATCGCCTCGTAGGCGTAGCCGATGCCCTGGCTGCCCGAGGTGCATGCGCTCGACGTGGTGAGGACCCGGCCGGTCAGGCCGAAGAACACCGCGATATTCACCGGCGTCGTGTGCGCCATCATCTTGATGTAGCTGTTGGCGTTGACGCCCTCGGTCGTCTTCTCGTAGATCATCCGGCCGAAGTCGCCGATTGCCGGTGGCGAACCGGCCGACGAGCCGTACGAGACACCGACACGGCCACTGCCGAGCAAGGCGGCGTTGTCGAGCAGGCCGGCGTCCAGCAGCGCCAGCTCGCTGGCGCGGCACGCCATCAGCGCGATCCGGCCCATGCTGCGGGTGCGCTTGCGCGTATACGTCTCGCTCGGCAAGGCGAATGCCGCCGCCGGGGCGCCGAGCCGGGTGTTGAGACCGACATATTCTTCCCATTCGGCCAGATAGTGGATCGCATTCTGTTCGGCCCGCAAGGCGGCTTCGATCGTTGGCCAGTCGCAGCCGATCGGGCTGATGCCGGCCATGCCGGTGACGACGACGCGGCGCGTCATACGACCTCCTGCGCGTAGCGAGAAGCCCGAGCACAAGGCGTGTCGGAGCGAGTGACGAGAGAGTACGCACGGTACAGCGAGGAGCGAGCGAGGACACAAGGCAGTGAGCGGGCTTCGCAGTAGCGCATCATGCCAGGCCTCCGTTGACCGAAATCACCTGCCGGGTGATGTAGCTCGCGTCGCTGGACAGCAGGAAGGCCACGGCGGCGGCGACTTCGTCGGGTGATCCCATGCGTTGCGCCGGGATCGCTTTCAACGCATGTTCGCGGACCTCATCGCTGACCATCTCGGTGTCGATCAGCCCCGGCGCGACGCAATTGACGGTGATCTTGCGCTTCGCGAGCTCGACCGCCAGCGCCTTGGTCGCGCCGATGATGCCGGCCTTCGCGGCGCTGTAGTTGACCTGGCCGCGGTTGCCGATCAGCCCCGATACCGACGACAGCGTGACGATGCGGCCGGGCTTGCGCGTCTGCACCATCGGCATCACCAGCGGGTGCAGCACATTGTAGAAACCGTCGAGATTGGTATGGATCACACCATCCCAGTCGTCGCTCGTCATCGCCGGAAACGCCGCGTCGGCGGCGATGCCGGCGTTGCAGACGACACCGTAGGGCGCGCCGTGCTCGGCGACGTCAAGCTCGAGCGCCGCGCGTGCCGCCGCGCGGTCGGCGACGTCGAACTGCAATACCCGGGTGGCGATGCCGAATTGCATGGCGAGTTCGCCGGCCAGTGCGTCGGCGTCATCGCGGCGCGAGCGGCAGTGCAGGATCAGGTCGTAGCCATCACGGGCCAGCCGCTTGGCGATGGCGCGGCCGATGCCGCGCGACGCGCCGGTGACGAGTACGGTGTGCTTGTGTGTATTCATGCCTGCTTCAGATAGTCGTCGAGATTGTCCGGCTGGTAGGCCGAGAGTTGTGCGTGGGCGACGGGCGCACCGTCGATCGCGATGATGCAGTCCATGACCGCGACGCCGTTGTCGGCCTGGAATTCGCGCAGCACCGTGACGCTGAGCGTCTGGCCGACGCGGAATGCCGGCAGCTCGCAATCATAGCGGCGGGTGCCGACCAAAAAGCCAACCTTGACCGACTCGCCGCGTTGCCGGGCTTCAAAGCCGGCCAGCGCCGCGATCGTCTGTGCCATGTATTCGACGCCGACCCAGCCGCCGACGGCGACGCCGTCGCAGAACGGCGAATCGGCGCGGATCGTCGTCGCGGCGGTCAGCGTATTGGGCGCGGTCGACACGACGCGATCGAGCAGCACCATCCGGCCCGAGTGCGGCAGGTAGTCGGCGATCGGCAAGAATGAAGGGGGCTGCGAGCCGCGATCGGTCATGTCCGCTCCAGGATCAGGGCGATATTGTTGCCGCCGAAGGCGAACGATGTCGACAGCGCGGCGCGGACGTCGGCTCGCGCGCCGATGCCGACCAGCGGTAGCGGCGCAATGTCCGGGTCGGCGTCGCCGTCCCAGACGTGCGGCGGCAGCCGCTGCAGATCGTCGGTCAGCGTGATCCAGCACAGCGCGGCTTCGATCGCGCCGGCAGCACCGAGCGTATGGCCGGTCAACGGCTTGGTCGAGCTTGCCGCTACGCCGGGCAGGGCAGTGGCGACGGCAAGACTCTCCATCGCATCGTTCTGCCGTGTCGCGGTGCCGTGCAGGTTCACATAGCCGATATCGGCGGCGGTTTTGCCGGCGCGCTGCAGGGCGGCTTCGATCGCGCGCTGTGCGCCGCGACCGCTCGGATCGGGCGCCGACACATGATGGCCGTCCGAGCTTTCGCCCCAGCCGGCCAGCGCGACCGGCGATTTGGTCCGGCTCAGCAGGAACAGTGCCGCACCTTCGCCGATATTGATGCCGTTGCGATTGCGCGAGAACGGCAAGCAGCGCGCGACGCTGACCGATTCGAGCGCGGTAAAGCCGGCGACGGTGAACGCGGCCAGTGTATCGACGCCGCCGGCGATCACCAGATCGGCGACGCCGGTTTCGATCAGCCGGGCGCCCGCGGCCAGCGCCTTGGCGCTCGACGAACACGCGGTCGAGATGCCGTATGCCGGGCCTTTGATGCCAAGCTCGCCCGCCAGCCATTGCGCCGGCGAGCCGAGCTCCTGCTGGCCGTAGTGGTAGTGCTCGGGCAGTGCGCCGGTCTGGCCGAATTCGGCCATGGCGACTTCGCCCTCAAAGATGCCCGAGGTGCTGGTGCCGAGCACGATGGCGATCCGCGCCGGGTCCAGCCCGGCGGTCAGATCCCGATACCGCGTGGCGATCTGCGCGAATGTCGCGGCCAGCAGTGCGTTGTTGCGTGAACGGTGTTGCGGCGGCGCCTGATCGATCGCCGGCAGGGCGTCGGGGACGGTGCCGAGCAGCAGCGGCCGGCCGGGGCTGTAGGCGTCGGTCACGATCATGCCGGGGCTGTCGCCGGCGAACAGCCGTTCGCGCACGGCGTCGATGCCGGTGCCAAGCGCACAGACGAGGCCGGGGGGATGCAGATAGATCATGGCGCGGCGATGATAGTCAGTTGGGAAGGCAGGTCAATCATGGCGCGGTGTCGATGGTCAGTTGGTAATGCAAGGGCAGGTTGCTCAGTTGTGCCCGACCGGCGAGCCGGTCGTCATTGCTGTAATCGATGACGATGACGTTTTGGCCGTCTCGCGCAACGACGCGCTGGCGTGCGGTCTCGCTGGCTTGCCAGCCGGACGGCAAGGCGGCCTGCAAGGCCGGCAACGGTGCATGCACGATGAGGAAATCATTGAGCATCCGCTCGGACGGCAGCGCCATCGGCACGTTTTCGACCGTCGTGACTGCATGGCCGTCGTAGTCTAGCGAAAACAGCCGCACGCCAAGGCCGAGACCGACAAGCGAAATCCGCTGTGCATCGATGCTGGCGACGACGTCGAGCGTGCGCGTTTCGCCGGGCCAGCGCATCGTCAGCCGCTGTTCCAGTACGCGCTCGCCGCCGAACGCCGCCGGCGGCAGCTGCAGCAGCGATAAGCCGCCCGAGAGCAGCGTCGCGCAGCCAGCGAGTGCCAGCACTGCCGCTGCGACGATCAGTCGGACAGCGCGCACGCAGCCTCCAGGCTGGCCAGCCGGCGCTCGGGCTTGGCGACATAGGGGTTGGCTTCGTCCCATGCATAGCCGGCGAGAATCGACGAGATCATTGCCTCGATCTGCGGGTTCTTGTCCTTGTGGAAGATGATCCGCTGGAAGCGGCCGTCGTACCACGCGTTGACGAAGGCGCGGAAAGTATCGACGCCTTTCTTCAGCGGCTTCGCGTAATCGCGCTCCCAGTCGACGGTGTCGCCGGCCGCCTCGCGCAGCAGCGCATTGACGGCGAGATCGGCCGATTTGACCGCGATGGTGACGCCGCTGGAAAACACCGGATCGAGAAATTCGCCGGCGTTGCCGAGCAGCGCAAAGCGGTTGCCGTGCAGCGATGTCACGTTGGCGGCATAGCCGGTCAGCGTGCGCGCCGGGGTATCCCAGCGGGCGTGCTTCAGCAGTCCGGTCAGGCCGGCGTCTTCGAACACGATGGCCTTGAGGCGCTCGGTGTCGTCCCCGGTGTACTGGGCGAGGAAATCGCGCTCGGCGACGACGCCGATCGAGCAGCGGCCGTTCGAAAACGGAATCAGCCAGTACCAGACGTGGTGATGCTCGGGGTGGACGGTGATCAGGATCTTGTTGCGATCGAAGCTGCCGGTCGGAATGCCGTCTTCGATATGGGTGAAGATCGCGCCGCGCACCGGGAAGTCCGATGGGGTTTCCAGCTCAAGCAGCCGCGGCAGCGTGCGGCCGAAGCCGCTGGCGTCGAGCAGGAAGTTCGCTTCGATCTCGTAGACATGATCGTCGGCGCCGCGCACCGTCAGCACCGGTCGCGCGCCGGTGACGTTGGCGGCCAGCACGGTGTGACGGTAGCGGATGTCGGCGCCGGCCTTCTCGGCACCCTTGGCGAGCACATGGTCGAACGCCGCGCGCTGGACCTGATACGTCGTGCCCCAGCCGGCGGAAAACTTTTCGCGAAAGTCGAAATGCGCCTGCTCGTCGCCGCGGGCGAACGCTGCGCCGTTCTTGTACTGGAAACCGGCCTCGACCACGTCCTGCAGGAAACCGGCTTTCTCGATGTATTCCATCGACTGCGGCAACAGGCTTTCGCCGATCGAGAAGCGCGGAAAGGTCTCGCGTTCGATGATGACGACGTCGCGGCCGGCCTTGCGCAACAGGCCGGCGGCCACGCTGCCGGACGGGCCGGCGCCAATGATGACGATATCGGTGCTTTGACGGGTGTTCATGGGGCTTGATCCGGTTGGAACAGCGGTTGCAGGGGCGCCGGGCGGCGCAATAGGGGCGCGATCAGCCATGCGAGGCCGACGCCGGACAGGGTGGCGGTGCCGAAGGTCGCCAGCGCCGGGGTATGGCTGAATGCCAGCAGGCCGAACGACAGCAGCGTGCAGCAGGCGGCCAGTGAAATCGCCAGCACGATGCGCACCTCGCCCGGATGCTCGTTGACGAAAATGCCGTAATCGATGCCCATGCCGAGCAGCAGCAGCAGCGTCAGCACGGTCAGGAGCTGCAGCGGAATGCCGAGCCAGCCGAAGATCGCCAGCGTGGCGATGCTGGCGATCAGCGATGGCGCCAGCACGCGCCAGGTATCGCGGCGGTAGCGGCGCCACAGCAGCAGTGCCGTGACGACATAGGCACCGAGCAGCACCAGCGCCAGCCGGTCGCGATAGCGGTCGAGCACGGCGGAAATCTCGGCCGGCTTGTCGACCCAGCGTACGCCGGGCAGGGTGATCCTGGACAGGGCCTCGGCATTGGCGGCGCCGGCGAGCCCGGTCAGCATCACCACGCTGGCGTAGCCGTGGCCGGTATCGCCGAGCCACAGGTGGCGAGCCGGCAGCGACGCTGCCGACGCGAGCCAGGCTTCGGGTGTCAGCAGCGGCGTGCTGGCAGCCTGCCGGGCTACCCACGCATCGTCGAGGCCGATCTGCTCGGCCAGCGAGCGCAACAGCTTCGGATCGCGCAGGACCGCCGCATTGGCCTGAAGGGCGCGCTGCTGGGCCAGCGAGGGCAGCCAGCGGCCGACGCTCTGGTAACCGGCCAGCGCGCCTTTGGCGACGAAACCGTCAAGTTGACGCGTCAGCGCGTGCTCGCGTTCGAGCACGGCCTGCGCATCGGGGCCGGTGACGATATAGAGCTGCGCCGGACTGGGCAGGCCGAGCAGCTTGGAAATCTCGATCTGTTCGCGCATCAGCGTGGCATCGGTACTGACGAGGCTGCGCACATCGTCGCTGGCGTCGAGCTTGATCAGCCCGGTGACGATCAGCGGCGCGGCGATCAGCAGTGCCAGCACGCCGCCGCGCACGCCCAGCCTCGGCCAGCGAGCCAGCCATCTCAGCAGCGGTCCGCCGATCAGCCCCGGTTCGAGCCTGCTTGGGGCCAGGCGCGGATACCAGAACAGCTCGGACAACCATGCGGAGGCGATGCCGGTCGCGGCGAATACGGCCATCTGCGCCAGCCCCGGAAAAGGCGTCAGCGCCAGGCACAGATAGGCGAGCGCGGTGAACAGCGTCGCGACCAGCAGGCTGGGCAGCAGCTTTTCCAGCCGCTGGCCGGCGCCAACGGTCGCGCCGAGGCTGGTGCTGTGCAAGAGCAGGCTGTAATCGACGGCAACGCCGATCAGGCTGGTGCCGAACACCAGCGTCAGCATGTGGACGCGGCCGTACAGCGCGAAGGTGATCGCCAGCGCGATCGTCATGCCGGTGGCGATCGACAGCGCCACCAGCGGCAGGGCGCGCCAGCCGCGGAAGGTCAGCAGCACCAGCAAGAGGATGCCGATCAGCGAGCCGATGCCGATCGTCGACATTTCACGTTCGGCCTGCTGCGCCGCCTTGGCCGCGTGCAGCACGACGCCGGCACGCAGCACGCTGACGTCGGGCGAGCCGGCTTTCAGCGCCGCAATCGCCCCATCGAGGCCGTTGGCGACGGTCTTCTGCGCCGAGAGCGAGAATGCGCTGTCGTTCAGTGTGTACATCAGCACCACGTAGTGGCGGCCATCGGCGTCGACCCAGAGCCGGCCGCCGTCGGGGCGGACGCGGGTCAGGTCGCCAAAGCTCGTCAGCCAGTGGCCGAAGGTGCCGAACGGGTCGTCGCGCCACGCGAGGCCGCTGGTCGATACGGTGGCGTAGGCCTGTTGCAGCGCGCGCGCCTGCCAGGCGTCTGCACCCTGTCCGAGCGCGGCGGTGTCGGCCGGGCTCAGCAGCGCATTGCGGTACGGCGCGTAGAA
Organism: Jeongeupia wiesaeckerbachi; assembly: GCF_050916355.1. Classification (GTDB taxonomy): domain Bacteria; phylum Pseudomonadota; class Gammaproteobacteria; order Burkholderiales; family Chitinibacteraceae; genus Jeongeupia; species Jeongeupia wiesaeckerbachi. Next base: position 534,220 of record NZ_CP136946.1, on the reverse strand, counting down.
ATCGCGCAAGGCGTCGAGGTCGAGCGCCTGTGTTTGCGGCTTGACCGGCAAGGCGTGCAGCGATCCGGCCAGCGTATCGGCCGCCTGCGCCGCGGTGTCGCGATCGGCGCTGCCGACGAGCAGCACCAGCTGGCGTTCGGACGCGGCGGACAGCGACGCCATCGCGCGCTCGGCGACCGGATCGCGCTCGTTCTTCGGCAACAGTGCGAACAGGTCGGTATCGAGCCGGTTGCCGAGCTGGCGGTGCTGGCTCGCCAGCCAGCCGGCGCAGGCGAGCAGCACGATCAGCCAGCCCAGCGCCAGCACGCGCCAGAGTCGGGTTTCGGTCATTGCGATCCCCGTGGCAGCAACGTTTGGTAATCGGCTGCTTCAGCAGTCATGTCAGTGGGCGAGCCAGCCAAAGCAGTTTGTGCCTGCCCGAAGCGCAGACGCCGGAATGGACCTGTGGTCCATGGGGACGTCGAGCATCGGACCGGCGCACAGTGCACAAGCGCAGCCACCCAATGAGATGACTTAGTCAAAATCGGCCTCGTCCTCGGCCGACATCTGCGTCGCCGTGGTGACCTTGCTCATGCGGATGCGGGTCACGTCGCCGCTGGCGGCATTCATTTCGACGCTCTCGATCGTCTTGTCGCCGGCGAGTTTGAGATTGCCGATCAACTTGGCCATACTGGCGTCTTTCGGGCTCAGCAGCAGATTCCAGCGCGGCCCTTTCGCGTTGCCGCTGACGTCGAAGTGCTTCGCCAGCCCGGACAAATCGCCCGAGAACAGCGAGAACAGCACGCCGCCGACGGTGCGCACGACCGGCTCCTTGTCGGCGGTGAGCTTCATCAGCGTTTCCTTGCCGTCCTTCTGGACGATCTCGTCGCGCGCGACCTGCAGCCGCTGATCGAACGGCTTGACCGTGTGCCAGACGACGCCGCGTTTCTTCTCGACGACGAAATGACCGTTGGCGGTCAGCGTCTTCTTCACGCCGACGAGTTGCCGCTCCTGGACGAAGTCGCCGCGGATCACCGGCGCGTCGACAAGGCGTTTTTGCACGTCCTGGAGCAGCGCGTCTCCGGGGGCGGCGTGGACCAGCACCGGGATCAGCGCCGAGAGCAGTGCGAATCGTGCGAAAGTCCGTTTCAGCATGGCAGCGGTTCTCCGAGTTTTTCGAACAAGACCGGCGGCGACATGAAGCACATCTCGCGGGTCGCGATTTCGACGGCGACCTGTACCGTATAACCCTTGGTCAATCTCGCGCCGGACTCGGCGTCGCGGATTTCGTAGCGGATTTTCAGCCGGTTTTCCCACTCGACGATTTCGGCGCAGATCTCGATGCGCTGCTGGTAAACCAGCGGTCTGGCGTAGCGGATATGGAGTTCGATCACCGGCCAGGCGTAGCCCGAATCGCGCATCTGCGGGTAGTCGTAATCGAGTGCCTGCAGCAATGCGGTGCGCGCGTATTCGAAGTAGCGGACATAGTTGCCGTGCCAGCAGACGTCCATCGGGTCGAGGTCGTGGAAGGGGATCACCCACTCGACGCTCGTCCCTCTTGGCGGCTTGGCTGCGCGCTCGCCCTGTCGCTGCGGTGTACTTGAACGTACGCGTCGCTCGGCGCTTCGCGTCAGATCGGCGCTCGCCGGCGCCTGGTTTTGTGGCGTGAAATTACTCATACAGCTTCCATTGCTGCTGCTGGATGCCGTCAACGAGACTGCGCAGCGTCGGTTCGAGCGCGACATCCTCGCCGATGAAAGCGATGGCGTCGTCGAGTTCGCTCACAAAAGCGTTGGCGCCGGCTTGCAGCGGCATCGCGCCGTCCGGCGTCTGCCGGCGCAGCGCGAGGCCCTGGCGCACGGTGATCAGCATTGCCGCGGTGACCTGCTCGGTCAGTTGCAGCACGCGCAGGCAATCGCGCGCGGCGATGGTGCCCATGCTGACCTTGTCCTGGTTGTGGCACTCGGTCGAGCGGCTGAACACCGATGCCGGCATCGTGTTCTTCAGCGCTTCGGCGGTCCACGCCGATGCGCTGATCTGCAGCGCCTTCAGGCCGTGGTTGATCGACGCGCGCGGGCCGGTCGCGCCGGACAGATTGGCCGGCAGGCCGTGGTTGTAACGGGCATCGACCAGCAGCGCCATCTGCCGGTCGAGCAGGTCGGCGATGTTGGCGACGAGGTTCTTCAGCGAGTCCATCGCGAAGGCAATATGACCGCCATAGAAATGACCGCCGTGCAGTACGCGTTCGCCATCCGGATCGACCAGCGGATTGTCGTTGGCGCTGTTGAGTTCGTTCTCGATCACCGACTTCAGGAACGGTAGCGCATCGTCGAGCACGCCGATCACGTGCGGTGCGCAGCGCAGCGAATAGCGGTCCTGCAAGCGGTGATCATTGCGGCCGGCCTTGTTGTCGCCCAGGTCGGCGCGCAGCCGGGCGGCGACGCCCTGCTGGCCCGGGTGCGGTTTGGCGGCGAACAGTGTTTCGTCGAAATGCTGCGGATTGCCGTCGCTGGCGGCGACGGCGAGCGCGGTGATCCGCGCCGCGAGCCGGGCCAGATACTCGGCGCGTTCCCACGCGAGGCAGGCCAGCCCGGTCATTACCGCCGTGCCGTTCATGATCGCCAGGCCTTCCTTCGGCCGCAGCTTCAGCGGCGTCAGACCAAAGCGCGCCAGCGCATCAAAGGCGGGGATCTGTTCGCCGCCCACCCGCGCTTCGCGCTCGCCGCACAGCACTGCGGCGACATAGGACAGCGGCGTCAGATCGCCGCTGGCGCCGACCGAGCCTTCCTGCGGAATACGCGGCAGGATGTCGTGCTGCAGCAGCGCGGCCAGCTGTTCGAGCAGGCCAAGGCTGACGCCCGAGTAGCCCTGCGACAAGGACGCCAGCCGCGCGGCGAGGATCGCGCGGGTCTGCATATCGTCGAACACGTCGCCATAGCCGCAGCCGTGGTAGGTGTACAGATGGTGCGGCAGCTCGTACGCCAGCGACACCGGTACGGCGACGGTGCATGAATCGCCGTAGCCGGTGGTCACGCCGTAGATCACGCCCTCGTCGTCGAGCAGCTTGTCGAGAAAGGCCGCGCCGCGGGCGATGCGGCCGGTGAACGCGGCGTCATCGGACAGCCGCGGCGTGGCTTCGCGGCGTGCGAGCCGGCCGATGTCGGCAATGGTCAGGCGACGTTCGCCGATATTGACCGCGGCGGGGGAATTTGCGCCGGAGGGGATCGAGCCGGAGGACATCGTCATTGTGGAGACCAGAAAGGATAGAAGTTGAACCACTGCAGCGGCGCGGCGCGGCATTCGGCCTCGAGCAGCGCCGCATAGCCGGTGGCGAGCGCGGCGATGGCGCCGAGGCGGTCGGCGCGCGGCAGCACGACGCGCTCGGCCAGCAGGCGCACGGTGATATGGAAATGGTCGCGCCGGCGGCTGGAAACCAGCGCGATCAGCGGGCATTTGAGGATGGCCGCAAGCACATAGGGGCCGACCGGGAACGGCGCCGGCGCGCCGAGGAAGGGCACGCCGAGGGTATCGGGGCGCTGCGACACCGGCACGCGGTCGCCGGCGATGACGACGAATTCGCCGGCTTCGACGCGCTCGGCCAGCAGTACGGCGGTGGCGGCGCTGATCTCGGTGACCTGGATCAGCCGGATATGCGCTTCGGGATGCGTTTCGCGCAGCAAGCGGTTGAAGCGTTCGGCGTGCTTGGTATGCACCAGGATGTTGAGGCGGATGCCGCGGCGCGTCTCGCCGAGCTTGCGGAGCATTTCGAAATTGCCGATGTGCGCGGTCATGATCACGCCGCCGCCACCGGCGTCGATCGCCGCCTGCAGGATGTCGCTGCCTTCGCGGCGGATTTCGGTGTCGTCGAGGTCGCCGCGCCAGACCAGCAGCTTGTCGAGCACGGTTTCGGCAAAGGCGGCGAAGTGGCGCAGCACATTGGCCAGATTCGGCGCCGGCGTGCTGCCGCCGCTGAACGCATGCAGCCGGGCCAGATAGTCGCACGACGCGGTGCGGGCAACGCGGTGGCTCAGCACGTACCAGCTCAGGATCGGATACAGCACCAGCCGGAACGGCCAGCGGCCGAACAGCTTGTAGATGCCGACGAGCAGCCGGATGCCGCCGACAAAGCCGGCCTCGCCGATCGACGCCCAGTGACTGTCCGGCGCACGGCTCATCGCTGCGCCCCCAGATGTCGCGCCAGCAATCGCGGCGCGCGCCACAACATGCCGAAGAAGAGTCGCGTGTGCATCTTGCTGATCCGCACATTGTCGCGCCAGTAGTCGAAGTGCGAGACGCCATCGGCCGGATAGCGCACCTTGGTCGGCAGGTTGACGACGGGCACACCGGCCCAGTCGAGCCGGACCAGCACCTCGGGATCGAAATCCATCCGCTTGGCCTGCGGCATTGCGTCGAGCACCGGCAGCGTCGGCGCCAGCGGGTAGATCCGGTAGCCGCACATCGAATCGGTGATGCGCAGGCTCAGCGTGTTGATCCACACCCAGACATGGGTCGCGTAACGGCCGTAGAGCCGGCCTTTGGGGACCGAGTCGTCGTAGATCGGGCAGCCGGCGATCACCGCGTCGGGGCGGGTGTTCATCGCGGCGAGGAAGCGCGGCACATCGGCCGTATCGTGCTGGCCGTCGGCGTCGATCTGCAGCGCGTGGCTGTAACCGAGCGCCGCCGCCTGGCGGAATCCGCTGACGCAGGCCACGCCCTTGCCCTGATTGTGGTCGTGGCGCAGCAGCGTCACGCCGTCCCGGATCGCGAGCGCATCGAGCACCGCCGCGCAGCCCGCCTCGCTGCCGTCATCGACCAGCAGCACCGGCAGCGCGTGCGCGCGCAGCGCGTCGACGACGGCGCCGATCGCGTGGCCGTGGTTGTAGACCGGAATCACTGCAATGCATTTCATCCGGCGTCTCCGCCGAAAATGATCTTGCCGCTCGAATGCGCGCCGGCGCCGGACGCGTAGGCGAAGCTCAGCTGGCGCTTGTCGGCGGCCCACGCCAGCGTCAGCGTGACGATCATGCCGGGCTGGATGATGCGCTGGAATTTCAGCTGCCGCATGCCGGCGAAATCGCCGTTGATGCCGAAGCGTGCGCGGCCGTAGCGGACCGCCCAGTCGATTTGCGCGACGCCGGGCAAGACCGGGGTCTGGTCGAAATGGCCGTCGAAATGTGCCAGCTGCGCGCTGATCGCCAGCGTCAGTGCGACGCTCTGTGCATCGCTGCTTTCGGCGACGATCTCGGGTTCGGTCGGCCGTGGCGTGTCGAACAGGGCGGCGAGCAGCGATTCGGGCGTCTTGCCCATCTCGTTCTGCGGCAGCGCATCGACATAGCGCCAGCGGCGCGGCAGGCCGATGCGTTCGATGTCGCCGGCGAGCGCATCGCGCAGGCGTTTGTCCAGCGGCGCCTTGCCGTCCCGTGCCAGCCGCTGGCGTCCGGCCGCGCTCAGGACGACGACGGCGGCGACTTCGTCGCGCTGTCGGCTCAGCAGCAGGGCTCGTACCGTGTCAACGTCATCGGTAGCGGCGAGCAGCTGTTCGATCCGGCTCAGCGAGACGCGTTTTTCCTCGACCTTGACGATGCGGTCGGTGCGGCCGAGCAAGGTCAGCCGGCCGTCGGCGAGCGCGGCGCGGTCCTGGGTGGCCAGCCAGCCGGCCGAGGCGAGAAACGGCGAGCGCACCTGCAGCAGGCCGTCGTCGTCGAGCGCCAGTTCGACGCCCGGTTGCGGTGTCCATGCGTCTTGCGGATCGTGACGGTGGGCGATGCCGCCGGTTTCGGAGCTGCCGTAGACCTCGGTGATGCGCTGTTTAAGCAAGGCTCGCGCAGCGCGGCTGGCGTCCGCCGGCAGCGGCCCGCCCGACGAAAACACCGCGTCGAAACGCGCGGCGACGGGGCCACGGCCGGGCACGGTTGCAATGCGTTTGAGGATGGCCGGGCTGGCGACCAGCACTTGCGCCTGGTCGGCCGGCAGCGACCACAGCGATTCGGGATAGGCGAGCGTGTCGCAATCGAAGGCGCGGCCGGCGGCCAGTGGCCACAGCACGCGGAACAGCAGGCCGTAGAGGTGCTGGTGCGGCACGGTCGCGACGATGCGTGCATCGCGCGGCATGGCCGCGCCGAATGCCGCTTCGAGCGCATCGGTTTCATTGCGCAGCTGGGCGACCGTTTTGGCGATCGCGCAGGGCGCGCCGGTCGAGCCCGAGGTGAACACCTGCAGCGACGGCGTGCCGCGCGAGGGCGTGCCGGCGCTGGCGGGGGCGTCGGCCCAGTTGCTCAGCGCCGATCCGGGCGTGTTGCCGACCCATGGCAGTGGCAGCGCCGCGTGCGTGGCCGGCAGCGTGTCGCCCGGAACGGTGACGGCGAGGCCGGCGCGCCACGCGGCGAGCAGCCAGACGGCAAAGCGATAGCTGTCGGTGTCGAAGAGCGCGACACCGCTTGAATCGAGCTGGACGAGTGCGCGCGTCGCGGCATCGATGTCGGCGAGCAGCGTGGCGCGCGAAATCGGCACATTGCCGCGCCAGGCGACGACCTGATGGTCGGAAATCGGCCATGAATCAGGCATTGCGGCTTCCATTACGGTGCATGGCGATGCGGCGGACCAGATACTCGCTGGCGCCGAGCGTGCCGATCAGCACATAGGCGATCAGGCCGTTGTACAGTGCCCAGGTGGCTTGCGGCTGCGTCGTCGTCCACAGCGCGATGCTGCCATTAAGGACGAAGAACGCCGCCCAGACCTGGGTGACGCGGCGCGTGTAGGCGACGCCTTCGGGCGGGAGATCGGGCGTGGTCAGCCGCGCCAGCCGCTCGATGATGGGCGGTGGTTTGACGAGGCTGGTGGCGAACACGGCGAACAGCACGGCGTTGACGAGCACCGGGTAAAAGGTCAGCGGCAGCGCCGAGCGCGACACCAGCGCGGCGACGCCGAGCAAGGCGGCGACGAGCCCGAGCCAGCGCGTCATGCGCGGGCCGATCAGCCCCGAGCGGCCCAGCCCGGCAAAGGCCAGCGGCAGCAGCACGAGGCCGGCAATCCAGAACGGCCAGCCTTGCCACTGGCACAGCCAGAACAGCAGCGGCAGCGCCACGCCGGCGGCGATGCCGAACACCCGGTTCATTACGCGTCGAGCAGTGCGTGCACGGCGTCGACGACGTCGCCGACGGTACGGACGCTCTTGAAGGCGTCGGGCTGCATCCGCTTGCCGGTGTGTTTCTGCAGCTTCACGATCAGGTCGACGGCGTCGATGCTGTCGATGTCGAGGTCGTCGTACAGCCGCGCGTCGCGCGAGATGCGCGATGCTTCGATCTCGAAGGTCTCTTCGAGCGTTTTGGCGATCCAGTCGTAGATTTCCTGCTTGTCCATGGGTGTGCCTTACTTGCTGCGGTTGGCCGCGACGAAGGCGGCGAGGCTCGCGACCGAGCCGAAATGCTTGCGGGTTTCCTCGGATTCGGCCGACAGCGACAGGCCGTAGCGCTTTTGCAGCGCGACGCCGAGTTCGAGCGCGTCGATCGAGTCGAGGCCGAGACCGTCGACGAACAGCGGCGCATCGGTGTCGATGTCGGCCGGGGTCAGGTCTTCGAGGTTGAGGCTCTCGATGATGAGCGCCTTGATTTCAGTAACCAGGTCGGACATGCAGGGCTCGTGCATAACTGGAATTAGCTCCGGGTAAAGAACTGCGTCAACCAGTCGGTGAGCCGGCGCGCGGCGAGCGCGGGCTCCTGGTCGAACAGCTGGTCCGGGTGCACGTCGTCGTGCACCGTCAGGATGAAATGCGGTTTGCGTTGCGGCACACGGTACCACTTGCTGCCCTTGGTCAGCATCGGCTCGGAGACCGAGATGCTGACCGGCGTGATCGCCAGCGGGCCGCGCACCGCGATGTTGGCGGCGCCGCGTTGCAATACGAGCGGCTGGCCCGGCACGCTGCGTGTCCCTTCAGGAAACACGATCAGGTTGTTGCCGGCACGCACCGAGGCAACGCAGTCGTCGACGACGCCGGGACCGCTGGCGTTGCTGATGAAACCGGCAAAACGCACCGGTCCGCAGGTAAAGGGATTGTCCCACAGCGCGGCCTTGACGACGCAATCGGGACGCCGGACCAGCGACATCAGCAGCACGACATCGATCAGCGACGGGTGATTGGCGAGCACGAACAGGCCGTTGCGGCGCAGCTTTTCTGCACCGCGGACCTCGTAGCTGATCACGCCGACCAGCGCCATCAGGCCGGAGAAAAGCCGCATGCCGTAGTGCAGCGTGTTCTTGGCGGCATGCAGCCGGCGCGTCTTGCCCGGCAGCAGCTGCAGCAGCGGCAGCAGCAGGCACAGGATGACTAGGCCGCCGAGGCCGAATACCGCAAAGCAGAAACCGGTGGCGCCGATGCGCCACACGCGGTTGAGCGCGTTCACGCCGCGCTCCGGACGATCTGCCAGCCGCCGCGCCGGCTCAGCGGCAGGGTGGCGGTTGAGCCGAGCAGGAAGTGCAGCAGGGCGAGCGGCGTGGTGTCCTGCGCATTGGCGGCGCCGGTGCTCAGCGCGAAGTCGTCGCCGGCGACCAGATCGAGTACCAGCGCGAACGGCGCTTCGGCCGTATCGGCGTAGCGGGTGTAGAGGCTCGGCAACGGCTCGTCGCTGTAGCACAGCAGCACCGAAGCGGCGCCGTCGGCCAGCTGGCTACAGGCTTCGATCAGCCCCGCCAGCGCCGTCTCGCGGCCGGCGGCGATCGCCGAAACCGGCGCATGCGTCCGGGTAGCAATGGTGAACAGGCCGGCGGTTGCGTTGTGGACGGCCATGCTGAACGCCTGTGGCGACACGGCGCCCTCGTGGGCGAGCGCCTGCAGCAGCGGCACGGTACGCGTGGCCTCGCCATGCCGGCTGGCATGGATCAGCGCTTGACCGTGATAGGCGATTTCGGGCGCGTAAAGCGCTTCGAGCGTCATCTTGCCGAGCCGGTCGGCGCGCCGGCGCAACATGGCCGGCATCGCTTCGACCTTGGGGGCCGCGTCGCCGCACGGCAGCGTACCGTCCCAGTTGGCCCAATCCGCGCGCGTTTCCAGCCCCGGCGCCCATGCCGACCACTGCCTCAGGCTGAAGTGCAGTGCGGGAGTCGGCGTAGTGGACATAACGTTCGTAAGCAAAGTTGAAGATTACAATGGTATCGCGCCGCAACAATGCGACTCAACGCGCATCCAAGCGGAAAACGGCGCGGTTATGCTTTCAATAAGCTGTCTTTTTGTTCGATGGCCCGCAGCCATGGCGACGTCATGACCGTCGTGGCAATGGCCATCAGCAGCATGGCCGAGAAATACGGCTCGGCGATCAGACCGAGCTGGCGTCCCAGATTGAGGACGACCAGTTCCATCATCCCGCGCGTATTCATCAGGATGCCGAGCATCCATGCGTCGTGGCGCGGCATCCGCGCCAATGCGCCGGCGAGCAGGCAACCACCGACCTTGCCGATGACGGCGACCGCGGTCATCAGCACCGCCAGCCACCAGAGGCCGCCGGCGAGCAGCGCGCCGAGGTCGGTCGACAGGCCGATGGCCGCGAAAAAGCACGGCAAGAGCCAGCGGCACAGCGGCGACAGAAACTGTTGCAATCCTACAACCAATTGTGGATTGCGGGGCAGCAGCAGACCGATGGCGAAAGCACCGAGCAGTGCGTGCAGACCCAGCCAGGCACTGGTCGCGGCCGATGCGGCGACATAGAGCAGCACCTCGGCCTGTGCAATCCGCCGCCCGGCTGCCAGCGCCGTGGCGAGGGCGGCGAGCCGGCGTCGCAGCGGGCCGGCCAGCAGGGCGAGGTAGGCGGCGGCAACGACGAACTGCATCGGGCCATGGCCACCGTGCTGCGGCAGCCAGACAAACACCAGCGCCGCGAGCAGCGCCCAGCTCAGCGCGTCGGTCAGTACGGCGCAGGCGATCGCCTGATTGCCGATGACGCTGCCGGCCAGACCGCGTTCGGTGACGATGCGCGCCAGCACCGGCAGCGCGGTCATGCCGCAGGCGAGCGCAATGAAGGCCAGCGACATCGGCGGCAGCGGTGCGGCGAGCCAGGACGATGCGGCCCAGGCCGCCAGCCCGCCCAGTGCGACCGGCAGGGCCATGCCGATCTTGCTCGCCAGCAGCACCGCACGCGGGCGCTGCCGCAAGCTGGCGAGGTCGAACTCGGCGCCGAGCAGGAACAGGAACAGCACGGCACCGACGTCGCCGATCTTGCCTATCGTTGCGATCGCTGCCGGCGTGAACGCCAGCGTGCCGAGTGCCGGCATGGCGCCGGTCAGCAGCGTCGGTCCGAGCAGCAGCCCGGCGGCGATTTCACCGATCACCGCCGGCTGGCCGCAGCCGCGCGCGAGCGCACCGCCCAGGCGGGTGGCGGCGAGAACGAGCACGAGCGCGACGATCAGTGTGAGAGCAGGCATGGGCGGAATTGGCGTGGGGGCTTTCGGGGCGCATTTTATGCGATTCGTGCGGCGCGACTGTGACGGTGTGTTGCCGCCGCGGCCAGCGCCAAGGTGAAAAGTGGCAGGGCGAAAGTTGATGGGCGTCAACGGGCGCCTTGGGCTCGCACGGATAATTCGAAATCATTCTCCTTTCGCATACCGAGGCAAGCCGTGGCCCTGAATCTCGCCCAATTACAGACTCAACAGCCGGCCCGCGTGCGGACGGTCGGGACGTCGGCCGAGCTGGCTCAGCGGCTGGCGGCACTCGGCCTGCGCCCCGGACGCGAGGTCGAAGTGATTCGCCGCGGCTGGCTTGGCGGGCCGCTGCAACTGAAGGTCGGCGGCACCGAATTCATGCTGCGCCGGTCCGAGGCCGCGCTGATCGAGTTGGTCGCGCAGCCGGTTGCCGCCACCGCGCCGTCATGCGTGGCGAGGGCGGCCACATGAAGCGCGTTGCCCTGGTCGGGATGCCGAACACCGGCAAGTCGACGCTGTTCAACCGCATCACCGGCGGCAATGCCCGCGTCGCCAACTGGCCGGGGCTGACGGTCGAACTCGCCAGTCACCGCGTGCTGCTCGGCGGCAATATGGTCCAGCTCGTTGACCTGCCGGGGATCTACGATCTGTCCGGCGGCGCCGAGGACGAGCAGGTCGCGCAGCGCTTTCTGGCCGAGACCGAGCTCGACGCGGTGCTGCTGGTGCTCAACGCGACCCAGCTCGACCGGCAACTGGCGCTGGCGCTGCAGCTCAAATCGGTCGGCGCGCGCTTGATCGTCGCGCTGAATATGGCCGACGAAGCCAAGCGTGGCGGTTTCGACATCGATACCGATGCGCTGAGCGAAACGCTCGGCAGCCCGGTGCTGAAAATCAGCGCCAAATACGGTCACGGTATCGATGGACTCAAGGCCCTGCTGGCGAATGGCTTGAATCAGCCGCCGTTGCGGCTCGAATTCGCCCGGCTCAAACCGGCCGACGCCAGCCGCGACGCCGAATCGGCCTTGTACCTGCGCGCGGTGCGCCGGCCGGCCACGCTGCCGCCGGGGCCGACCCAGAAGCTCGACAGCTGGCTGCTGCATCCGCTCGCCGGTCTGCCGCTGTTCGTGCTGATGATGGCGCTGCTGTTCCAGCTGACCTACGCGATCGGCACGCCGCTGCAGGATGCTTGCGAGGCGCTGCTCGGCAGCATCAAGGACGCATGGCTGCTGCCGCTGACTAGTGGACTGCCCGACTTCCTGTCCGGGTTGATCGTCAGCGGTGTCTGGGACGGCGTGACCACGGTGCTGACGTTCGCGCCGCTGATTTTCGTGTTCTTCTGCCTGATGGCGGTGATCGAGGATTCGGGCTACTTCGCCCGCGCCGCCTTCATGATGGACGGCATCATGGCGCGCGTCGGCCTCGATGGCCGCGGTTTCGTGATGCTGATGATGGGCTTCGGCTGCAATGTGCCGGCACTGATGGGCACGCGGGTGATCCGCGACCACAAGGCCAGGCTCTTGACGATGCTGACGATTCCGTTCTCGCTGTGCTCGGCGCGGCTGCAGATCTTTCTGTTCTTTGCCGGCGCGCTGTTCGGCCCGAGTCAGGCGCCATGGGTGCTGCTGTCGCTGTACTTCGCCAGCATCTTTATCGCGCTCGGCACCGCCTTGCTGTTCCGCAAGCGCTTCGCATCGCGCGAGCCGTTCGCGCTCGAATTGCCGCCGTACCGGCTGCCGGTGTTCAGGCACGTGGTGTTCCGCGGCTGGAATGAGTGCAAGTCCTTCCTCAAGCTGGCGACGACGATGATCGTGGTCGGTGTCGTCGCGGTGTGGCTGCTGACCAACTACCCGAACCCGCAGCACAGTTACGCCGCGGTGATCGCCGATTTCTTCCAGCCGCTGCTGTCGCCGATCGGCATCCAGGCCGAGCTGTCGATCGCGCTCTTGTTCGGCTTCGTCGCCAAGGAAGTCGTGCTCGGCGCGCTGGCGGTGATCGTCGGCGCCGATGGCGCACAGCTGGCGACGCATCTGGCGCAGACGCTCGACCCGGTGTCGGCGTACAGCTTCATGCTGTTTGCGCTGACCTATGTGCCGTGCGTCGCGACCATCGCGGCGATGAAGAAGGAATCCAGAAGCACCGGCTTCACGGCGTTCTCGGTCGTCTGGTCCTTGCTGCTGGCGTGGACGCTGTCCTTCGTGTTCTACCAGGGCGCACGGCTGCTCGGCTTCTGAGTGCTCAGAACGGCAGCGCGCGCAGACGCGGCGCCGAAGCCAGACCGACGGCCAGTGCCACGATCAGCGCCGCCAGATACAGGCCGAGAAAGCCGGCGGTGCTGAGCTTGCCGGCGAGCGGCCGGGCGATGCCGAGGAAGGCGGCAAACGCCCATGACGCCGCCGAAACACCGCCGATGCACGCGAGGCGCAGCCGCTGCGTCCGGCATAGCAAGGCCTGATCGCGGGAGGCCGGCAGCAGGCGCGGCAGGGCATAGTGGTGCAGCGCGGCGCCGTTCAGCGTTAATACCGAGACGACGATGAGCTTGCTGATCAGCTTGGGTCTGGCGATCAGCTCGGCCCAGGCCGGCCAGTGACCGAAATCGAGCACGATGATGGAGAGCCCGGTGCACCACAGCACTCCGAGCGCGATCAGCACGACCCGGCTGACCAGCTGCAACAGGGCGCGATCGCCGGGGCCGGTGCGCTGACCCATGATTTTCAGGTCGGCCAGCACCGTGGCGCCGATGGCGACGCAGCAGGCAATCAGGTGCGGATAAATTAACAGTAGACGTAAGGTTTCTTTCATGGGTGCGCTTACTCGCAGGGGGCTGGCGGCGATCCTAGGGCGTCCGGCCTTGCCCGCCGCTGGGCCGCGACGACTGGCCGCCTTCCGTTGCGATTTGGCAATGTTCCCTGCAGGCAAGACGCGCGGGAGGCGGCGGGTTAAAATACGCGGTTTGCATCTGCGCGATCCGTACGCCCCGCAATGAACCTGCTTGTCCTTGGACTCAATCATCAGACCGCCCCGCTGGCCGTGCGCGAGCGGCTCGCCTTTGGCGATGCCGAGCTGCCCAAGGCGCTGGCCGAGCTGACGCAGGTGCGCGGCGTGCAGGAAGCCGCGATCGTCTCGACCTGTAACCGGACCGAGCTCTATTGCAATGCGCGCGACGTCGACGCGGTGCTCGGCTGGCTGGCCGCCAGCCGTGGCCGCAGCGTCGACGACATCGTCGGCCATCTGTACCGCTACGAGCACGACGCCGCCGTGCGCCACGCCTTCCGTGTCGCCTGTGGTCTGGATTCGATGGTCGTCGGCGAAACGCAGATCCTCGGCCAGTTGAAGGATGCCGAACGCGCCGCGCGCAGCGCCGGCAGCCTTGGCGTATTGCTCAACGGCCTGTTCCAGCGTGCCTTCCAGGTCGCCAAGGACGTGCGCACCGAAACCAAGATCGGCGCGTCGTCGGTGTCGATGGCCGCGGCGTCGGTCCGGCTGGCCGAGCGGATCTACACCAGCGTGTCCGAATGCAAGGTGCTGTTCGTCGGTGCCGGCGAGATGATCGAGCTGTGCGCCGCGCATTTCGCCGCGCACAAGCCGCGCGGCATCGTCATCGCCAACCGCACGCTCGAACGCGGCGAAACGCTGGCGGCACAATACGCTGGCGAAGCGATGCTGCTGACCGACATCGCCGCGCGCCTGGCCGAATTCGACATCGTCGTCAGCTCGACCGCCGCACCCTTGCCGCTGATCGGCAAGGGCATGGTCGAGCGGGCGCTGAAGGCGCGCAAGCGCAAACCGATCTTCTTCGTCGACCTTGCGGTACCGCGCGACGTCGAAGCCGAGGTCGGCGATCTGGCCGATGCCTATCTGTACACCGTCGACGACCTGTCCGAAGTCGTCCGTCAGGGCCTCGCCAATCGCGAGTCCGAAGTCGACGCCGCCGAAGCGCTCGTCGCCGAAGGCGTCGCCGCGTTCAAGCAGTGGCAGGCGACGCGTGCGCTGGTGCCGACGATCCGCGAGCTGAAGGACCACGCCGACCGGATCGCGCGCAACGAACTGACGCGGGCGAAGAAACGCCTTGCCGCCGGCGACGATGTCGACGACGTGCTCGAACGGCTTGCCGAGCAGGTTGCGGCCAAATTGTTGCACGCGCCGCTCGCCAGCCTGAACGCGGCATCCCCCCAAGACCAGGAACCGCTGGCCGCCTGTACGCGGCGGCTGTTCCGCCTACCCGACCAGACATGAAACCGTCGATCCAGACCAAACTCTCGCAATTGTCCGACCGGCTTGAAGAAGTGGGGGCGCTGCTTGCATCCGAAGACGCAACGCGCGACATGGACCGCTACCGCAAGCTGACGCGCGAACACGCCGAGCTCGAACCGGTGGTCGCGTTGTTCAACGCCTTCCGCGCCACCGAGGCCGATATCTCCGCCGCCGAGGAGATGCTGTCCGACCCGGACATGAAGGAAATGGCCGAGGAGGAAATCACCGCCGGCCGCGCGCGCATCGCCGAGCTGGAAGTCGAGCTGCAGAAAGCCTTGCTGCCCAAGGACCCGAACGACGAGCGCAACCTCTTCCTCGAAATCCGCGCCGGCACCGGTGGCGACGAATCGGCGCTGTTCGCCGCCGACCTGTTCCGGATGTACACGCGCTACGCCGAACGCCAGCGCTGGCAGGTCGAGATCGTCTCGGCCAGCGAATCGGATCTGGGCGGTTACAAGGAGGTGATCGCACGCATCGTCGGCTTCGGTGCGTATTCGCGGTTGAAGTTCGAGTCGGGCGGCCATCGCGTCCAGCGCGTGCCGGCGACCGAGACCCAGGGCCGCATCCATACCAGTGCGTGCACCGTCGCGGTGATGCCCGAAGCCGACGAGGTCGGCGAGGTCGACATCAATCCGGCCGATCTGCGCATCGATACGTTTCGTGCGAGTGGGGCGGGCGGTCAGCACATCAACAAGACCGATTCGGCGGTGCGGGTGATCCACCTGCCGACCGGCATCGTCGTCGAATGCCAGGACGACCGCAGCCAGCACAAGAACAAGGCGCGGGCGCTGGCGGTGCTGGCGGCGCGGATCAAGGACGCGCAAATGCGCGAAGTGCAGGCCAAGGAGGCCGCCGAGCGCAAGAGCCTGATCGGCTCGGGCGACCGTTCCGAGCGCATCCGCACCTACAACTTCCCGCAGGGACGGATGACCGACCACCGGATCAACCTGACCCTGTACAAGCTCGACGCGATCATGGACGGCGATCTCGACGAGCTGACCCAGTCGCTCGTCAACGAGCAACAGGCCGAATTGCTCGCGCAACTCGGTGAATGACGCAACGGCCCGCAAGGGCCGTTTTGCTTGCCGGCACTGCCGTCGCCTAGATTTGATGAATATCACCCGGGAGAGGCGAGATGAGCGGACAAGGCAAGCGTTACAGCAATGGCGACGTCACCATCCTGTGGCAGCCGGAGAAGTGCATCCATTCGAAGCGATGCTTCCACGGCCTGCCGGCGGTGTTCGATCCGGCCAGCCGGCCGTGGATCCGCATCACTGAGGCGGTCAGCGCCGAGATCGTCCGGCAGGTGAACGAATGCCCGTCGGGCGCGCTGAGTCTCGTCAACGAGCGCCACTCGGCCGGGGCGCCAAAGCCGGACATTCCCTGTATCGAGCTGCAGCCGGAAGGGCCGCTGCTGGTGCACGGGCCGGTGACGCTGCGGCTGGCGAATGGCGACGAGCAGACCTGCGACGGGCCGCGCACGGCTTTATGCCGTTGCGGCGCATCGGCGAACAAACCGTTCTGCGACGGGTCGCACCGGAGAGTCGGCTTCAAGGGCTGACACCATCAATCAGGGAGAAAATATGAACGAAGTCGATCTGTTCGTGATCGGGGGCGGTTCGGGCGGCGTACGCGCGGCGCGGATCGCCGCCGGCCACGGTGCCAGGGTGGCGATTGCCGAGGAGGCGAATTTCGGCGGCACCTGCGTCAATCGCGGCTGCGTGCCGAAGAAGCTGCTGGTTTACGCCAGCCGCTACCGTGGCGATTTCGACGAAGCCGCGGCGTTCGGCTGGCAGGTCGGCGAGACGCCGTTCGACTGGGCGACGCTGATCGCCAACAAGGATAAGGAAATCGCGCGGCTCGAATCGGCGTACCGGAACAATCTCGACAAGGCCGGCGTCGCCATCCACGCGCAGCGCGCGGTGCTCGACGACGCGCACACCTTGCGGCTCGCCGACGGCCAGCGCATCCGTGCCGGCAAGATCCTGATCGCGACCGGTGGCCGGCCCTACCGTGGTCCGGCGTTCGAAGGCCAGGAGCTGGCGATCACCTCGGACGAAGCCTTTCACCTGAGCGAGCTGCCGCGGCGCATCGTCATCGTCGGTGGCGGCTATATCGCGGTCGAATTCGCCGGCATCTTCGCCGGTCTCGGCGCCGAGACGACACTGGTTCATCGTGGCGATCGGCTCTTGCGCGGCTTCGACACCGAACTCGCCGACGAACTGGCGAACGCCTACGGCCGCAACGGCATCGGGCTGCGGTTCGGTGCGACGGTGAAGCGCATCGTCCGCGAAGCGGGCGGGCTGGCGCTGACCTTGTCCGACGGCAGCGTCGCCCACGCCGACGTGGTGATGCTGTGTACCGGCCGGCGGCCGTACACCGGCGGTCTCGGACTCGATAACGCCGGCGTTGCGCTGGCGCCGTCCGGCGCCATCGTCGTCGACGCCGCTTCGCGGACCAATGTGCCGTCGGTCTTCGCCGTCGGCGACGTGACCGATCGCGTCAATCTGACGCCGGTGGCGATCCGCGAAGGCCATGCTTTCGCCGACCGCGAGTTCGGCGGGGCGCCGCGGCCGATCGATTACGCGCTGATCCCGACCGCGGTGTTCTCGACCCCCGAGCTCGGCACCGTCGGCCTGCCCGAGGCGGCGGCGCGCGAGCGCTATCCGCAGCTCAAGGTATTCCGCACCGGTTTCAGGACCATGCGTTCGGCGTTCTGCGGTGGCGAAGACCGGATGCTGATGAAGCTGCTGGTCGACGGCGCGACCGACCGCATCGTCGGTGTCCACGTGCTCGGTGATGCCGCGGCCGAGATGATCCAGCTCGCCGGCGTGGCGATGACCGCCGGCGTGACCAAGGCGCAGTTCGACATGACGATGGCGCTGCACCCGAGCGCCGCCGAGGAGCTGGTGACGCTGCGGCAGGCGTCGTAGCGTCGTGAATAGTTGCAGGAACCGGGACGCGCACTGAGCACTCGAACCGGGTAATTCCGGTTCGAATAACAAGGAGAAACCATGAAAAAGATCATCCTCGCCAGCGTGCTGGCACTGAGCACCGGTTTGGCCGCTGCCGCCTTCGTCGGCCCGAATAGTGCGCCGCTGATGACGACCGTCGCCGACGCGGCCAAGGCCGCCGATGACGTGCCGGTCGTGCTCGAGGGCTTTATCGTCAAGCAGATCAAGGGCGACCAATACGAGTTCCGCGACAACACCGGCACGATCAAGGTCGAGATCGACCACGACAAGTGGCCGGCGCAGGACATCACGCCGCAGATGAAAGTGCGCCTGTCGGGCAAGGTCGACCGCAGCAAGCTCACCGGTTTCGAGGACATCGACGTCAAGCTGGTCGAGATCATCAAGTAAGCGTTGCCACGCCGCCCGCCACCAGACCCGCCGCCCGGCGGGTTTTTCACGTGCGTTCACGCGCGGTGTGCGGGCAGGCCGGAACAGGCTTGGCGGCTGCGTATGCCGCAGGCAACCGGCGCCGACCGCTGGTCCGGGCCTTGATTTGACGACGTTTTCGCCGCTGCCCGGCAAAGCCGCTGCTGTATAATCGCCGGTTTTGTCCGGGCTGCGCGGTGTATGCACGTTTTTTATGACGAAGATGGCGGCTTCAAGGTCGCCACGGTGAAGGAGGCGCAGGCCGCCAGCTTCATGATCGAGGACGTGCGCGGCAAGCGCAGCAAGATCAAGGCGGCCAATGTGCTGCTGAAGTTCGAGCGGCCCGATCCGGCCAGCCTGCTGGCCGAGGCCGAGGCGCTGGCGACCGAGATTGACGTCGATTTCCTCTGGGAAGTCTGCGGCGCCGACGAATTCGGTTTCGAGGACATCGCCGCCGAGTATTTCGGCAGCGGCCCGACGCCGCAGCAGCAGGCAGCGGCGCTGATCCGTATCGCGCAAGCGCCGATGTACTTCTACAAGAAGGGCCGCGGCCGCTACAAGGCCGCGCCGGAAGAGAACGTCAAGGCGGCACTGGCCGGCATCGAGCGCAAGAAGCGCGAAGCCGAGCAGATGGCTGCGTGGCAGGCCGAGCTGGAAGCCGGCAGCCTGCCCGAGTCGTTCCGTGCCGGGCTGAAGCGCTTGATCCATCGCCCCGACAAGAACGGCCTTGAATACAAGGCGCTCGCCGCGGCGGCCGACGCCCAGCAGACCAGCGTGCTGCGGCTGCTGGAACGCATCGGCGCGATCGACGACATCGAGCAGTATTTCCTCGATGGCTTCGAGCTCGAATACTTCGCCAGGGGCCGTGACGGCGTCAGCGATGCGGCGATTGCCGCGCCCGACGATCTGCCGGTCGCCGATGTCGAAGCGTTCTCGATCGACGACGTCACCACGACCGAAATCGACGACGCCTTCAGCATCAAGTCGCTCGCCAACGGCAACTGGCAGGTCGGCATCCATATCGCCGCGCCGGTGCTCGGCATTGCGCCCGCCAGCCCGCTCGACGCACAGGTGTTCGAACGGCTGTCGACGGTGTATTTCCCCGGCGACAAGATCACCATGCTGCCCGACTCGGCGGTCAATGTGTTCACGCTGGAAACCGGCAGCGCCCGGCCGGCGGTGAGCATGTATGTCGAGATCACCCCGGGCTTCGACGTCGTCGGCCACCGCTCGATCGTCGAGCGTGTGCCGATCGCCGCCAACCTGCGCCACGACCAGATCGAAACGCATTTCAACGAGGATACCGCCGGCAAGGATGGCGGCGACTACCCGTACAAGCGCGAGCTGAACTTCCTCTGGCAGCTGGCCAATGCGCTGGAAGCGCGCCGCGGTCGCGCCGAGGATCCGAACGCGCCGGTGCGCCTCGATTACAGCTTCTATGTCGACAAGCTGGATGACGGCACGAAAAAGGTCCGCATCCTGCCGCGCAAACGCGGCTCGCCGATGGACAAGCTCGTTGCCGAGATGATGATTTTCGTCAACAGCACCTGGGGCATGGATCTGCACAAGGCCGAGATCGCCGCGATCTACCGCGTGCAGGGGCAGGGCCGGGTGCGCATGACGACGCAGTTCGGCCCGCACGTCGGCCTTGGTGTCGAATGCTATGCCTGGTCGAGCTCGCCGCTGCGCCGCGCGGTCGACTTCGTCAACCAGACGCAGATCGTCGCGATGATCCGCGGTACGTCGCCGCGCTTTGCCAAGAACGATGCCGAGCTCTTCGGCGCCATCGGCGCCTTCGATACGGCGTACGCTGCGTACAGCGAATTCCAGGACAAGATGGAACGCTACTGGTGCCTGCGCTACCTTGAACAGGAGCAGCTGACCGAATTGAGCGCGACGCTGATCAAGGAAAACCTCGTTCGTATCGATGGTCTGCCGCTGGTGATGCGCGTGCCGGGCCTGCCGGAATTGCCGGCCGGATCGGCGGTCAAACTGCAAAGGCTGGCGATCGACTTTCTTGAACTGACCGTCGAATGCCGTCTGGCGACGATGTAACGGGTCCAACCATGTTGCCGAAACGAAAACTCGATGAACTGCTCCCGGTGCGCTTTCGCAACGGCGAGCAGGTCAAGCAATTCTCCAAGCCCTGCGTGCGCTGCGGCAATATGCTGCAGGCGCGTGACATGGAAGGCGCTGCCAGGCTGGTCGAAGACCATCTGGCGATCGCCGCGACCGCGCGTTGCCCGAAATGCGGCGACTCGTTCGGGATCGCCTGTGTCGTCGACAACACCAAGCGCGTGCGCCGCGTGATCATCCCGTCGTGGGCGTTCGGCCTGTATCTGCGCAACCTGCCCACGCAGGCCGGCGAGCTGAATCCGTCCTCGGCCCCCGAGCCAAGGATGCAGACGAGCGCCGACGAGGCGCCGGAGCCGCTACCTGCGGCACGGATCGAACACCGCAATGTCCAGCGTGCCGATGAGCTGGTTGGCCGCTACGGCGACAAACCGATTCCGGCCTGGGTCGTCGTCGACGGCGCGCAGCTCAATTTCGAACGCGTCGAGCTGGGGGACCGGGTCGCGCCGGGTGAATTCCTGCTCGACGGCTGTCTCGTCTACCGCGCTGCCTGAGCATGGGCGCAATGGAAACCGGCCTCATCGGGCCGGTTTTTTTGCGCCTGCCATTGCCGTCGACACCGCGGCGGGAATCGACCACCGGCTGGGCAGGGCGGATAGGCGCGCCGGTTCCCCCATTGCCAAAACGGCTATTTATTAGAATATGTTGTTTTGATGATATTTAAGATTGTCTGACTGTTGTCTTTCTTTTGTTTTGCGGCAAAAATCGCCAGCTTTCGCTTGTTGCCGGTCTTGATCCGCGTCGTGGCAAAAACCGCGACCACGACACCCAGTACCGCTTCCTCGCGAATCGTCAGAACGTCAGAGCACTCGTTGGCCGGGCCTTGTGCCCGGTTTTTTTTTCGGGGGCGGCGAGATTGGCGACGGCCAGGGACGTTGTGGTGCGGGATTGCGCTTTAAACCGTCCACTCGGCGAAAATACCGTTTGGATTGTTGTAGGCGAGGTTTATAATCCCCGACCCTGTACACCTGTTTCGGTCAGGCCGAGGTTCGCCATGCAACGTTCGATGCTCAAATCCAAGATCCACCGCGTCACGACGACGCACTCGGAACTCAATTACGAGGGTTCGTGTGCCATCGACGAGGATCTGCTGGAAGCGGCAAACATCCTTGAATACGAAGAAATCGAGATCTGGAACGTCACCAACGGTGCGCGTCTGGCGACGTACGCGATCAAGGCCGCGCGCGGCTCGGGCATCATCTCGGTGAATGGTTCGGCGGCGCGCCATGCTCAGGTCGGCGATCTCTTGATCATTGCGACCTTTGCCCGCTATGAAGAAGCCGAGCTGAAGCAGCATTCGCCGGCACTGGTCTTCGTCAACGAGGCCAACCGCATCGTCAACGTCAAGCACGCAACGCCGACGCAGATGGCGTAAGGCCATCGCTGGCGTTGAATCGGGCCACCTTCGGGTGGCCTTTGCATTTGGGCGGTGACGAACGGTACGGTCATCGACCTTGCAATGTACTTGAATATTATCGATATCTGATATGAGCACGCTGTGCGATGCATGCACCAAGGCCAGGCGATCCGTCTGGCCTTTTTGTTGCCGGCGCTCGCCCGTACAATCCGGCCATCTTTATGCTCATCGGGTATTGATGCGCGTCCACCTGCTGCCTTTGCTGCTGCTTTGTCTCGCGCTGGCCGGCCGTGGCCTGCCGCTGGTGCACGCGGCGACGCCGACGCTGTGCTCGGCGGCCGGCAGCGTGCCTGCGGGTGTCATTGCCGATTGCCACGATGCCTCGTGCTGCGTGATGGTGTCCTTGCCGGCCGCGCAGCCGGTGCTCGTAGCAGATCCGCTGCCGGCGATCGAGATTGCCACCGTGGGCCGGCCGGGCTGCGGTACCGCAGCGCCGGCAAGCCGGGCACGCGATCCGCCGGGGAGGGCGATGTGCCGGACGCTTTCCCTCTGACTACACAGGATCACCGATGATTTCCTTTCGCATGTTTTGCGGCGGCCTCGTGCTGGCCGCGCTGTCGCTGACCGCCAATGCCCACGAATACAAGGCCGGCGATCTGTTCATCCATCATCCGTGGGCGCGTGCGACGCCGCCCGGCGCGCAGAGCGGCGGGGTGTTCCTGCTGGTGAAGAACAACGGCGATACGGCCGACCAGCTTGTCGGCGTAGAAACCGCCGCTGCGGCAACGGCCGAGCTGCACCAGATGAAGCTCGAAAACGGCGTGATGAAAATGAATGCCGTCACCGCGGTCGACATCCCGGCCAAGGGCGAAACCGAACTCAAGCCCGGCGGCTACCATGTGATGCTGTTCAAGCTGGCGGCGCCGTTGAAAGAGGGCGACAAGTTTCCGCTGACGCTGAAGTTCAAGCGCGCCGGCAGCGTCAAGGTCGACATCAAGGTCGAGGCGATGGGCGCCAAGGCCGAGGGGATGCACCAGCACTGAACTCAGCCTCATCAGGCGAATGTGCCTGCGTGTCCCCGTCCGATGCTCAGAAACCCCGCAAGGGGACGACCTTCGGGGCCCTCATGGACTTCATGCCATTGTGGTTCCTGTGCCTCGGGCGAGAACAAACTGCTTTGGCTCATTCACCGACTAAGGCGGGTTCCGCTTGCCATGCCAAACGGCCCGTGTACCGGGCCGTTTGGCATGGCGCTGACACGGGATCGCATCGCGACACAGGCGTATCATTCCGCCCATTGCCATTCATTGCCGGAACCCCGCATGAACCCGATCGCCGTCAAGGATTACCTGCTCTCCTTGCAGCAGAACATCGTCGCCACGCTGGAGGCCTATGACGGCGGCACCTTCATCGCCGACCGCTGGGAGCGCCCGGCCGGTGGTGGTGGTGTCAGCCGGGTGATCGAGGATTCGGCCTTGTTCGAACGCGGCGGCGTGCTGTTCTCGCATGTGCTCGGCGACGCGATGCCAGGGTCGGCCACCGCGCACCGGCCCGAGCTGGCCGGCCGCAGCTGGGAGGCGATGGGCGTGTCGCTGGTACTGCACCCGAAGAACCCGTACGTTCCGACCGTACACCTGAACGTGCGCTTTTTCCGCGCCTACGCGGACGGCGTCGATGACGTGTTCTGGTTCGGCGGCGGCATGGATTTGACGCCGTATTACGGCTTCGAGGAGGACGCGGTCCATTTCCACGCGACCTGTCGTGATGCGCTGGCGCCATTCGGTCAGGCCTACTACCCGAAGTTCAAGGCCTGGTGCGACCGCTATTTCTTCCTCAAGCATCGCAACGAGGCGCGCGGTATCGGCGGCATTTTCTTCGACGATCTGACCGAACTCGGTTTCGACGGTGGTTTCGCCATGATCCGTGCCGTTGGCGATGCTTTCCTGCCGGCGTACACGACCATCGTCGAACGCCGCCGCGAGCTGGCCTGGGGCGAGCGCGAGCGCGACTGGCAAGGTTACCGGCGTGGCCGCTACGTCGAATTCAATCTGGTCTGGGACCGCGGCACGCTGTTCGGCCTGCAATCGGGCGGCCGGACCGAATCCATTCTTTGTTCGATGCCGCCGTCGGCCCAGTGGCGCTATGACTGGCAGCCGCCAAACGACTCGGAGGAAGAACGCCTGCTGACCGATTTCCTGCCGATCCGCGACTGGCTGGCCGAGGCCTGAGATGTCGCTGCTGAGCACGCGCCACCTGACCGCCTACTACGTCTCGTCGCTGGTCGGGTCGGGCATTCTGGTGATTCCTGCGATGGCGGCCGAAATCGCCGGCCCGGCGGCGCTGCTGGCGTGGCTGGCGCTGGTTGCGCTGTCGTATCCGGTGGCGCTGGTGTTCGCACGGATTTCGGTCGCGTATCCGGACAGCAGCGGCATCGTCCGTTTCCTCGGCGTGTGCTTTCCGCCGGTGATGGCGCGGATCGCCGCCTTGCTGCTGCTCGGCACGATGATACTCGGCAACCCGGTCGTCGGCCTCGCGGCGGCGCGCTACTTCTGCCACGCGCTCGGCATCGAAAGCCCATGGGGGCTGACGCTGACGGCGATCGCGGTGATGTGGGGCAATGTCGCGTTCAATCTTGGCGGCCTGCGTTTCGGCAGCCGGGCGCAGACGGCGATGCTCTCCTTGCTGGTGATCGTGCTGATCGGCGTGCTGGTGCTCGCCCTGCCGGCATCGGACCCGGCCAACCTGATGCCGTTTGCACCGAACGGGTTTTGGGCGGTCGGTCTTGCCGCATCGGTGTGTTTTTTTTCCTTCCTCGGCTGGGAAAACGTCTCGACCGTCGCGACGCAGGTGAGAACGCCGGAAACGACGTTCCCGCGTGCGATCCGGCTGGCGCTGATCGCCGTCGGCGGACTCTATCTCGGCATCGCCATCGTCTACGCGCTGGTCGTACCGGCCAGCGACATCGCCGGCCAGTATGCGGTGATCAGCGATCTGCTGGCACGCAGCGTCGGTCCGCGTGCGGGGCTGGCGGCCGACCTGATCGGCGGCGTGCTGCTGTTCGTCACCAGCAATGTCTGGGTGCTCGCCGCCGGGCGGCTGATGTCGGCGACCGCGCGCGACGGCGGCCTGCCGGCTTGGCTGGCGCGCACCGAAGGACGCGGTGAAACGCCGGTGCCGGCGCTGTGGCTGCTCGCCGGGCTGTATGCGCTGGTGCTCAGCGGCCTGCGGCTGTCGGGGCACAATGAAACGGCGATCATCCATCTGGCCGACCTCAATTTCCTGCTGGTCTACCTGTTCACCTTCTGGGCCGCATGGCGGCACTTTCCCGATGCGCCGACGCGGCGCCGGGCGCTGGCGGCACTGCTGGGAACGGCGGTCTTCGTGCCTTTCTTCATTTCCGGCGCGCGCTGGTCGGCGCTGGCGATCGCCGTCGTCGCCGCGTGGGCGTGGTGGCGCAAACCGCAGGCCGTATCGGCCTGAATCGGGGGCGCAGCATGGGCAGCACGCTGATCACGCCGGGCGACATCACCACACTGGCTGTCGACGCCATCGTCAACGCAGCGAACGAATCACTGCTCGGCGGCGGTGGCGTCGACGGCGCGATCCACCGCGCCGCTGGCCCGGGGCTGCTGGCCGAATGCCGGACGCTGGGTGGTTGCCCGACCGGGCAGGCAAGGATTACCGGTGGCTACGACCTGCCGGCGAGGCATGTGATCCATACCGTCGGCCCGGTCTGGCGTGGCGGCGCTCATGGCGAGGCCGGGCTGCTGGCGTCGTGCTATCGCGAGAGCCTGAGGCTGGCGGCAGCCCATGGCATCACCAGCATCGCGTTCCCGGCGATCAGTTGCGGTGCCTACGGTTATCCGCTGACCGAAGCGGTCGATATTGCCGTGACGACGGTGTGCGCAGAGCGGTCGAAAGTGACACTTTTTGTGCACTTTGTTGCTTTCGATGCTGACACTTTGGGCGCATATCAGCGGAGATTGGCTGCCGATGCCGGCAAGATGTAGTCCGATGCCGACGTCCTACGCAAGTTTTTTGCGTTTCAAACAATGCAGCGCCGAATTTTTCTGGCACACTCGATCATCCGACCAAGCCAAATAGTACCGGTTTGTGGTTGGTGCAGCCTTTGCCCTTGCGGAATGTGCAGCTGTCGGTTCAAGCCGATTTGCGCGCCGCGCCGGTCCACAAGACCCGGCCAATCGCAAACTGCCCGAACACCTCGAAAAGCTGGCCTGTGGCCGGCTTTTTTTTCGCGATTTTTTATTGCATGCATTTATCGCATTAGGCCAGCGTGCGCTGGAAAGGAAACGAGCGTGATGGACCCGGCAATGCCCGAACAGCAGGGACTGTACGACCCTGCCAATGAACACGACGCCTGTGGCGTCGGCTTTATCGCCCATGTGAAGGGACAGAAGAGTCATTCGATCGTCGAGCAGGGTTTGCTGATCCTGAAGAACCTCGACCATCGCGGTGCCGTTGGCGCCGATGCGCTCGCCGGTGACGGCGCGGGCATCCTGATCCAGATTCCGGACGCGCTGTATCGCGAAGAAATGGGCCGTCAGGGCGTGCGCCTGCCGCCGGTCGGCGAGTACGGTGTCGGCATGGTGTTCCTGCCGCAGGAAGCCGCCTCGCGCGCCGCCTGTCAGGAAGAAATCGAGCGCGCCACGCGCGCCGAAGGCCAGGTCGTGCTCGGCTGGCGCGACGTGCCGGTCAACGCGACGATGCCGATGTCGCCGGCGGTGAAGGCCAAGGAGCCGGTGATCCGGCAGATCTTCATCGGTCGCGGCCCGGACGTGCTCGTCACCGACGCGCTCGAACGCAAGCTCTACGTGATCCGCAAGGACGCTAGCCACGCGATCCGCCGGCTCAAGCTGACCCACGGCCACGAGTTCTACGTGCCGTCGTTCTCGGCGCGCACCGTCAACTACAAGGGCCTGTTGCTCGCCGATCAGGTCGGTATCTATTACCACGACCTCGCCGACGCCCGCTGTGTCTCGGCACTGGCGCTCGTGCACCAGCGTTTCTCGACCAATACTTTCCCGACCTGGGATCTGGCGCATCCGTTCCGGATGATCGCGCACAACGGTGAAATCAACACCGTGCGCGGCAACGTCAACTGGATTCGCGCGCGCGAAGGCGCGATCAGCTCGCCGGTGCTCGGCAACAGCCTCTCCAAGGTCTGGCCGCTGATCTACCCGGGGCAGTCCGACTCGGCCTCGTTCGACAACGCGCTCGAACTGCTGGTGATGGGCGGTTACACGCTGGCGCAAGCGGTGATGATGATGATTCCGGAAGCGTGGGAAAAGCACACGCTGATGGACGAAAACCGCCGCGGTTTCTACGAATACCACGCCGCGATGATGGAGCCGTGGGACGGCCCGGCCGCCGTGGCGTTCACCGACGGCCGCCAGATCGGCGCGACGCTCGACCGTAACGGCCTGCGTCCGGCGCGCTATCTCGTCACCAAGGACGACCTTGTCGTCATGGCGTCCGAATCGGGCGTGCTGCCGATTGCCGACGAGCGCATCGCCAAGAAGTGGCGTCTGCAGCCGGGCAAGATGTTCCTGATCGATCTGGAACAGGGCCGCATCATCGACGACAAGGAAATCAAGGACGGCCTGTCCAACGCCAAGCCGTACCGCGAATGGGTCGACAAGATCCGCATCAAGCTCGACGAAGTGCAGGACGCGACCGAGATGCCGAAGTCGCCCTGTAGCAGCCTGCTCGACTGTCAGCAGGCGTTCGGCTACACGCAGGAGGACATCAAGGTCATCCTCAAGCCGATGGCCGAAAACGGTGAAGAAGCCACTGGCTCGATGGGCAACGATTCGGCGCTGACCGTGCTCTCGGGCAAGGCCAAGCCGCTGTACAACTATTTCCGCCAGCTGTTCGCCCAGGTGACCAACCCGCCGATCGACCCGATCCGCGAGGATCTGGTGATGTCGCTGGTGTCGTTCATCGGCCCGAAGCCGAACCTGCTGAACCCGGCCGACATCAATCCGCCGATCCGTCTCGAAGTGTCGCAGCCGGTGCTGTCGGCCGCCGAGATCGAGAAGATCCGCCACATCGAGCGTTACACCGGTGGCAAGTTCCGTTCGCACGAGCTGAACATCTGTTACCCGTCGGCATGGGGCAAGGAAGGCATCGAGGCCCGTCTGGCCTCGCTGGCGGCCGAGGCCGAGGACGCGGTCAAGGGCGGCGCCAACATCCTGATCGTTTCGGACCGCAAGCTCGACGCGAAGCATGTCGCGATTCCGGCGCTGCTGGCGACCTCGAGCGTCCACCAGCATCTGGTGCAGAAGGGCCTGCGCACCAGCACCGGCCTCGTTGTCGAGACCGGTTCGGCGCGTGAAACGCACCACTTCGCCCTGCTCGGCGGCTTCGGCGCCGAAGCGGTTCACCCGTATCTGGCGATGGCGACGCTGGCCGATTTCGCCGGCGGTGATGCCGAGCTGTCGGCCAAGTACCAGAAGCACTTCGTCAAGGCGATCGGCAAGGGCCTGATGAAGGTGATGTCCAAGATGGGCATCTCGACCTATATGTCGTACACCGGCGCGCAGATTTTCGAGGCCGTCGGCCTGCAGAAGGCGCTGGTCGACAAGTACTTCACCGGCACCAGCTCGAACGTCGAAGGCATCGGCCTGTTCGAAGTCGCCGAGGAAGCGCTCAAATTGCACACGGCGGCGTTCTCGACCGACCCGGTCCTCGCCGATGCGCTCGATGCCGGCGGCGACTATGCCTTCCGCACCCGTGGCGAAGACCACCTGTGGACGCCGGATTCGATCGCCAAGCTGCAGCACGCGACGCGCTCGAACCAGTACTCGACCTACAAGGAATACGCCGCGCTGATCAACGATCAGACCAAGCGCCACCTGACGCTGCGCGGCCTGTTCGAGATCAAGCCGGTCGGCGAGCCGGTGCCGCTGGCCGAAGTCGAATCGGCCAAGGACATCGTCAAGCGTTTCGCCACCGGCGCGATGAGCCTCGGCTCGATCTCGACCGAAGCGCACAGCACGCTGGCGCTGGCGATGAACCGCATCGGCGGCAAGAGCAACACCGGCGAAGGCGGTGAAGACGCCAAGCGCTTCATCCCGCTCAAGGCCGGCCAGACGCTGTCCGAAGTGATCGGCAAGACCCGGATCGAGCGCGACTACACCTTCAAGGAAGGCGACAGCCTGCGCTCGGCGATCAAGCAGGTCGCGTCGGGCCGATTCGGCGTCACCGCCGAATACCTCGTCAACGCCGACCAGATCCAGATCAAGATGGCGCAGGGCGCCAAGCCGGGCGAAGGCGGCCAGTTGCCGGGCCACAAGGTGTCCGAATACATCGGCTTCCTGCGTCACTCGGTGCCGGGCGTCGGGCTGATTTCGCCGCCGCCGCATCACGACATCTATTCGATCGAAGACTTGGCTCAGCTGATCCACGACTTGAAGAACGTCAACGCCCAGGCGTCGATCTCGGTCAAGCTCGTCTCGGAAGTCGGCGTCGGCACCGTTGCCGCCGGCGTGACCAAGGCCAAGGCCGACCACCTGGTGATCGCCGGCCATGACGGCGGCACCGGTGCCAGCCCGCAATCGTCGATCAAGCACGCCGGCTCGTCGTGGGAACTCGGCCTGGCCGAAACCCAGCAGACGCTGGTGCTGAACCGTCTGCGCGGCCGCGTCCGCGTCCAGGTCGACGGCCAGATGAAGACCGGCCGTGACGTCGTCATCGGCGCGCTGCTCGGCGCCGACGAGTTCGGCTTCGCGACCGCGCCGCTGGTCGTCGAAGGCTGCATCATGATGCGTAAATGCCACCTGAATACCTGCCCGGTCGGTGTCGCGACGCAGGATCCGGTGCTGCGCCAGCGCTTTACCGGTCAGCCCGAGCACGTGGTCAACTACTTCTTCTTCGTCGCCGAGGAAGTGCGCGAACTGATGGCCAGCCTCGGCGTGCGTCGTTTTGACGATCTGATCGGCCGTGCCGATCTACTCGACAAGCGTGCCGGCATCGAACACTGGAAGGCGCAGGGCCTCGACTTCAGCAAGGTCTTCCACCTGCCCAAGGTCGACGCCGCCGAGCCGCGTCTGCACGTCGACGTGCAGGATCACGGCCTCGAGAAGTCGCTCGACAATGTGCTGGTCGCCAAGGCGCAAACCGCGCTCGAGACCGGCGCCAAGGTGGCGATCGAAACGGCCATCATCAACGTCAACCGGACCGTCGGCGCGATGCTGTCGGGTGAAGTTGCGCGCCGTTACGGCAACGCCGGCCTGCCGGACGACACCATCAAGGTGCGTCTGAACGGCACCGCCGGCCAGAGCTTCGCCGCTTTCCTCGCCAAGGGCGTCACCTTTGATCTCGTCGGCGAAGGCAACGACTACGTCGGCAAGGGCCTGTCGGGCGGCCGCATCATCGTGCGTCCGGCGGCCGGTTTCGATTGCGATACCGCGGCCAACATCATCGTCGGCAACACGGTGCTTTACGGTGCGACCGATGGCGAGGCCTTCCTCGCCGGTGTCGGTGGCGAACGTTTCGCCGTGCGCAATTCGGGTGCGACCGCCGTGGTCGAGGGCGTTGGCGACCACGGTTGCGAATACATGACCGGCGGCACCGTCGTCGTGCTCGGCAACACCGGCCGCAACTTCGCCGCCGGCATGTCGGGCGGCATCGCCTACGTTTTCGACGAGGATGGCGCGTTTGCCGATCGCTGCAATATGGCGCAGGTCGCGCTCGAAGCGGTCTTGCCGTCTGATCAGCAAGCGAGCGACGAGCCGCGTCACCGCGATCTGGCCGACGAAGTGCAGCTCAAATCGCTGATCGAACGCCACGCCGCCTTGACCGGCAGCACGCGCGCCAAGGCCATCCTGGCCGACTGGTCCGCCAACCGTGCGCGCTTCATCAAGGTCTATCCGAACGAATACCGCCGCGCGCTGAAAGAGATCGCCGCCGCGAAGGCTGAGCAGCAGAAGGAGGTTGCATAAATGGGCAAGCCCACAGGGTTTCTCGAGTTCGAGCGCGTCTCGGAAAGCTACGCGCCGGTCGCCGAGCGGGTGACGCACTACCGCGAATTCGTCGCACGTCTGGTCGACGACGCGGCGAAGACGCAGGGCGCGCGCTGCATGGATTGCGGCATTCCTTTCTGCAACAACGGCTGCCCGGTCAACAACGTCATTCCGGACTGGAATGACCTCGTGTTCCGCGGCAACTGGCAGGACGCGCTGAGCGTGCTGCACTCGACCAACAACTTCCCCGAGTTCACCGGCCGCATCTGTCCGGCGCCGTGCGAATCCGCTTGTACGCTGGGCATTAACGACGACCCGGTCGGCATCAAGTCGATCGAGCGTTATATCGTCGACAAGGGCTGGGAAGAGGGCTGGATCAAGCCGCAGATCGCCGCGGTGAAAACCGGCAAGACCGTCGCCGTCGTCGGTTCGGGCCCGGCCGGCCTGGCTGCCGCGCAGCAACTGGCGCGTGCCGGCCATGCCGTCACCGTGTTCGAAAAGAACGACCGCGTCGGTGGCCTGCTGCGCTACGGCATTCCGGACTTCAAGCTCGACAAGAACGTGATCGACCGCCGGATGGGTCAGCTCGAGGCCGAAGGCGTGAGCTTCCGTACGTCGACCATCGTCTCGATCGACGGCAAGCTGCCGGCCGGCATCATCAACGACGCCAAGACCGTCGTGACGCCGGATCAGCTCAAGGCGGAGTTCGACGCGGTGATCCTTGCCGGTGGCGCCGAAGTGCCGCGCGATCTGCCGGTGCCGGGGCGTGAACTCGCCGGCGTGCATTACGCGCTCGAATTCCTGATCCCGCAGAACAAGACCGTCGCCGGCGATGGCGCCAACCCGATTTCGGCGACCGGCAAACACGTCGTCGTCATCGGCGGCGGCGATACCGGTTCGGACTGCGTCGGCACCTCGAACCGCCACGGCGCGGCTGCGGTGACGCAGCTTGAGGTGATGCCGATGCCGCCCGAGCAGGAAAACAAGGCGCTGACCTGGCCGTACTGGCCGCTCAAATTGCGTACCTCGTCGAGCCACGAAGAAGGCGTCGCGCGCGATTTCGCCGTGATGACCAAGGAATTCATCGGCGACAACGGCAAGCTCACCGCGATCAAGGCCGTCCGCGTCGAATGGCAGGACGGCAAACTGGTCGAAGTCGCCGGCAGCGAATTCGAGATCAAGGCCGATCTGGTTTTCCTGGCGATGGGCTTCACCAATCCGGTGGCGACCCTCGTCGAAGGCTTCGGCGTCGAGCGCGACCCGCGCGGCAATGCCAAGGCGACGACCGATGGCGCAGGTTGCTACGCGACCAATGTCGCCAAGGTCTTCGCCGCCGGCGACGTCCGCCGTGGCCAGTCGCTGGTGGTGTGGGCGATCCGCGAGGGCCGCCAGGCCGCGCGCGAGGTCGATGCCTTCCTGATGGGCAGTTCGCTGTTGCCGCGTTAAGGCTGCGCCCCCCAATAAAAAACCCCGCAGATGCGGGGTTTTTTATTGGGATTTGATTACGCCATGCTGAGGTGATTAATTACTGATTGAGTAATAATTTTATGCCGCAAGGAAGAATTACCGAAAGATTGCGCGACGACTGCGCAGCAAATTCCACCGTCTATTCGTCCAAGTTGTGGTTAACCCTAATCCCTGATTAAAATTGACGCCTTTTCGCTTGTGTTGTGCGGCTTACTCAAGGGTAGTGTCATGGATAGACAAAGCTGGTTGGGGGGTACCCTCTACCATCCTCAATTCGAGCAGGATAGTTGCGGTTTCGGTCTGATCGCCCAGATGGACGACAAGCCCAGCCACTGGCTGGTGCAGACTGCGATCTCTTCGCTGGCCTGTCTGACCCACCGCGGTGCCGTTGCTGCCGATGGCAAATCGGGTGACGGTTGCGGCCTGCTGTTCCGCAAGCCGGACGGTTTCCTGCGCACCGTCGCCGCTGAAATCGGCCTGACCCTTGGCGAGCAGTATGCTGCCGGTATTGTGTTTCACGCCAATGATGCCGCTGACGGCGACGCCTCGCTGTTGAATCTGCGCAACGCACTCGAAGCACAAGGCCTGATTGTCGCTGGCTTCCGGACCGTGCCGGTCAATGTCGAGGCCTGCGGCGAATATGCGCTGCGGACCTTGCCCGCGATCAAGCAAGTCTTCGTCAACGCGCCCGAAGGACTCGACGCCAAGGTCTTCGAGCGCAAGCTCTACCAGGCGCGCCGTCAGGCCGAGAAGGCCAATGCCGCCGACGCATCGTTCTACATCCCGACGCTGAATCCGCACGTGCTGTCGTACAAGGGCCTGGTGACGCCGGACAACCTGCCGGTGTTCTACCTCGACCTGAAGGACGAGCGCTTCGAGTCATCGCTGGCGGTTTACCACCAGCGCTTCTCGACCAATACCTGGCCGCAGTGGAAGCTGGCACAGCCGTTCCGCTTCCTTGCGCACAACGGCGAAATCAACACGCTGGCCGGCAACCGCCTGTGGGCGAAGGCGCGCGAAGCGATCATGGATTCCGAACATCTGGACATGGACGCGGTGCGGCCGATTGTCCAGACCAACGGTTCGGACTCGATGAGCCTCGACAATATGCTCGAAGGCCTGATGATGGGCGGCCTGGATATCTTCCGCGCCTTCCGGATGCTGGTGCCGCCGGCATGGCAGAACGTCGACTCGAACGACCGCGATCTGCGCGCGTTCTACGAATACAACTCGATGCACATGGAGCCGTGGGACGGCCCGGCCGGTCTGGTCTGGACCGACGGCCGCTACGCCGGTTGCGCGCTCGACCGCAATGGCCTGCGCCCGGCGCGCTATGTGATCACCAAGGACCGTCACCTGACCATTGCGTCGGAAATCGGCGTGTGGGATTACAAGCCCGAGGATGTCGTCAAGAAGGGCCGGGTCAAGCCGGGCCAGATCGTCGCCGTCGACCTCGCGACCGGCGAGTTCCTCGATACCGAAACGATTGACAACCGCCTCAAGGCTGCCAAGCCCTACCGCAAGTGGATCAAGCAGCATGCGCAGCAGCTTGAAATCGCCGACGACAAGGGTGTGCTGCCGGCGATGGACGCCGCGACGCGGCTGACGTTCCAGAAACAGTTCCAGCTGACGTTCGAAGAACGCGACGCCATCGTGCGCGTGCTCGCCAACGACGGCGCCGAAGCGATCGGCTCGATGGGCGACGATACGCCGATGGCCGTGCTCTCGGAAAAAGTCCGTTCGCCGTTCGATTACCTGCGCCAGCAATTCGCCCAGGTGACCAACCCGCCGATCGACCCGATCCGCGAAGCGATCGTGATGTCGCTGAATACGGTGTTCGGCCCGGAACGCAACCTGTTCGTCGAAACCGAGGACAACGCGCGCCGGCTCGAAGTGCGCTCGCCGGTACTCTCGAGCGACAAGTTCGACACGCTGACCAGCCAGACCGACCCGTTCTACAAGTCGGCCACCTTCGACATCAGCTATGTCGCCGGTGAAACCACTCTGAAGGCCGCGATCGAAGCGCTGCAGGCTGCCGTGCTCAAGAGCGTGGCGGACGACGGCACCGTCATTGTCGTGCTGTCGGACAAAAACATCGCCAAGGGCCGGCTGCCGATTCCGGCGCTGTTCGCCACCGGCGCGGTCAACCACGCGCTGGTCGAAGCCGGCCTGCGCTGCAAGTCCAACATCATCGTCGAGACCGCCACCGCGCGCGATCCGCACCACTTCGCCTGCCTGCTCGGCTACGGCGCGACCGCGGTGTTCCCGTATCTGGCCTACCAGACCATCATCGAGCTGGTCGAACTCGGCCAGGTCGACGGCCCGCTGACCAAGGCGACCAACAACTTCCGCAAGGGCATCAACAAGGGCCTGCTGAAGATCCTGTCGAAGATGGGGATCTCGACGATCGCGTCGTACCGCGGTTCGCAGCTGTTCGAAGGCGTCGGTATCGGCGAGGAAGTCGTCAAGCTCAGCCTCAAGGGCACCGTGTCGCGGATCGGCGGCGCCGATTTCGCCGATTTCGAGGCCGACCAGCAGAAGCTCAACAAGCTCGCGTTCAACCCGATGCGCCCGCTGGCGCAGGGCGGCCTGCTCAAGTACGTGTTCGGCGAGGAATACCACGCCTACAACCCGGACGTGGTGATGCAGCTGCAGAAGGCGGTGCAGGGCGGCGAGTACAAGGAATACACCAAGTACGCCGAGCTGGTGAACAACCGGCCGGTAGCGATGCTGCGCGACCTGATGTCGCTGAAGCTCGACACCGCCAAGGCGATCGCCATCGACGAGGTCGAGTCGGTCGAAGCCATCCTCAAGCGTTTCGACTCGGCCGGCATGTCGCTCGGCGCCTTGAGTCCGGAAGCGCACGAGGCGCTGGCCGAAGGCATGAACCGCCTCGGCGGCCGCTCGAACTCGGGCGAAGGCGGCGAGGACGCATCGCGCTACGGCACGATGAAGATGTCCAAGATCAAGCAGGTCGCGTCGGGCCGTTTCGGCGTCACGCCGCACTATCTGGTCAACGCCGAAGTGCTGCAGATCAAGGTCGCCCAGGGTGCCAAGCCCGGTGAAGGCGGCCAGTTGCCGGGTGACAAGGTCAGCCCGCTGATTGCCAAGCTGCGCTGTTCGAAGCCGGGCATCAGCCTGATTTCGCCGCCGCCGCACCACGACATCTACTCGATCGAAGACCTGTCGCAGCTGATTTTCGACCTGAAGCAGGTCAATCCGGATGCACTGGTGTCGGTCAAGCTCGTCGCCGAACCGGGCGTCGGCACGATTGCCGCCGGCGTCGCCAAGGCCTACGCCGACCTGATCACGATTTCGGGTTACGACGGTGGCACCGGTGCGTCGCCGCTGGCGTCGGTCAAGTACGCCGGCACGCCGTTCGAGCTCGGCCTGACCGAAGCGCAGCAGGTGTTGCGCGCCAACGGTCTGCGCGGCCGCGTCCGCGTTCAGGCCGACGGCGGGCTGAAGACCGGTCTCGACGTGATCAAGGCCGCGATGATGGGCGCCGAAAGCTTCGGCTTCGGCACCGGCCCGATGGTCGCGCTGGGCTGCAAGTACCTGCGGATCTGTCACCTGAACAACTGCGCGACCGGTGTCGCGACGCAGGAAATCAAGCTGCGTTCGAAGTACTTCACCGGCTTGCCGGACATGGTCGTCAACTACTTCACCTTCATCGCGATGGAAACGCGCGAATGGATGGCGAAGCTGGGCATTCGCACCATGGAAGAGCTGATCGGCCGTACCGAGCTGCTCGATTTGGCCGCCGGCGCGACCGAGCGCCAGCAGAAGCTCAATCTGGGCGTGCTGCTGAGCCAGGGCAGCATCCCGGCGACCGAGCCGCGCTTCTGCGTCGAAGACAGCAACCCGTCGTTCGACAAGGGCGAGCTGGCCGAGGAAATGGTCAAGGACGCGCTCGCCGGCATCAAGGCGAAGACGCCGCAGCGCTTCGAATATGCGGTGCGCAACATCAACCGCTCGATCGGTGCGCGGCTGTCGGGCGAGATCGCCAAGGCGCACGGCGCCGACGGTCTGCCAGACGATTGCCTGCACATCAAGCTGAACGGCTCGGCCGGTCAAAGCCTGGGCGTGTGGAACGCGCGCGGCCTGACGATTGAAGTCGCCGGCGACGCCAACGACTACGCCGGCAAGGGCATGTCGGGCGGCAAGCTGGTCGTTTACCCGCCCAAGGGTAGCGAGTTCAAGTCGGACGAAGGCGTCATCGTCGGCAACACCTGCCTGTACGGCGCGACCGGCGGCGAGTTCTTCGCTGCGGGCCGTGGCGGCGAGCGCTTCGCGGTGCGTAACTCGGGCGCGACAGCGCTGGTCGAAGGCGTGGGCGACCACGGCTGCGAATACATGACCGGCGGCGCGGTGATCGTGCTCGGCGAGACCGGCTACAACTTCGGCGCCGGCATGACCGGTGGTTTTGCGCTGGTGTACGACCGTGGCGAGAAGTTCGCTTACCGCTACAACAACGAGCTGATCGACATCAACCTGATCAACGGCGAAGCCTACGGCGCGGTCCGGGCCTTCCTGCGCGACAAGCTGACCCAGCACGTTGCGCTGACCGGATCAAGCAAGGCGGCCGAGTTGCTGGCGAACTTCGACGAAGCGACCGACTACTTCTGGCTGGTCAAGCCCAAGGTCGCCAAGCTCGACGATCTGCTGAAAGACTGATGAAGCCGGGGAGGGCATCGCTCTCCCCGCCGCACCCGATGCAACAGGAACGAACATGTCCGACGTATTCCAATTCATGAACGTGGCGCGCAACCCCGGCGAGAAAGTCCCCGCCGGCAAGCGCAAGATCGTGTTCAAGGAAATCTATCAGGCGCTGAACCAGGGCGACGCGGCCGATCAGGCCGGCCGCTGCCTGTCCTGCGGCAATCCCTACTGCGAGTGGGAGTGCCCGGTTCACAACTACATCCCGGACTGGCTGAAGCTGGTCAACGAGGGCAAGCTGTTCGAAGCGGCCGAGCTCTCGCACAAGACCAACTCGCTGCCGGAAATCTGCGGCCGCGTCTGCCCGCAGGACCGCTTGTGCGAAGGCGCGTGCACGCTGAATCAGGGCGGCTTCGGCGCGGTGTCGATCGGCTCGGTCGAGAAGTACATCACCGACGAGGCCTACAAGGCCGGCTGGCGGCCGGATATGTCGGGCCGCGTCTGGACCGACAAGAAGGTCGCCGTCATCGGCGCCGGCCCGGCCGGCCTTGGCTGTGCCGACATCCTGGTGCGCAACGGCGTCAAGCCGGTGGTGTTCGACCGCTACGAGGAAATCGGCGGCCTGCTGACCTTCGGCATTCCCGAGTTCAAGCTCGAGAAGAACGTCGTCGCGACCCGTCGCGAGATCATGGAAGGCATGGGCGTCGAATTCCGCCTGAATACCGAGATCGGCCGCGACATCACCATCGACGAGCTGCTGCGCGACTACGACGCGGTGTTCATGGGCATGGGCGCGTACAAGTACATGAAGGGCGGCTTCGACGGCGAAGCGCTCCCGGGCGTGCTCGAAGCGCTGCCCTTCCTGATCAACAACGTCCGCAACAGCATGGGCACGCTGCCGGACGGCGAGGTTTACCAGTCGATGGCCGGCAAGCGCGTCGTCGTGCTCGGCGGCGGCGACACCGCGATGGACTGCAACCGCACCAGCATCCGTCAGGGCGCCGAGTCGGTGATTTGCGCCTATCGTCGCGACGAAGCCAATATGCCGGGTTCGAAGCGCGAAGTCGCCAACGCCAAGGAAGAAGGCGTCGAGTTCCAGTGGAACAGCCAGCCGACCGGCATCATCCAGAACGCCGATGGCAGCCTGGGCCTGCAACTGGTGACCACCGCGCTGGGCGCACCGGACGAAAAGGGCCGCCGCAAGCCCGAAGTCGTCGCCGGCTCCGAGCGCGTGCTCGATTGCGACCACGTCATCGTCGCCTTCGGCTTCCAGGCCGAAGCGGCGAACTGGTTCGACGGCGCCGGCATCAAGGTCGACGACTGGAACCGCACCGTCGCGCCGCTGAAGCAGGCCTTCAAGCACCAGACCAGCAATCCGAAGATCTTCGCCGGCGGCGACCAGGTCCGCGGCGCCGATCTGGTGGTGCGTGCAGTGTACGAAGGTCGTCAGGCCGCCGAGGGCATCCTCGAGTACCTGAACGTCTGGTAAACCGGCTTGCCGTGACCGATCCCCGCTCCGAAAAGGGCGGGGATTTTTATTGGGGAAAAGGAATGCGCTATGCACGCAAACGTTCGCCCGCTGCAGGCCGACGATCTGTCGTTGCTCGTCGACGGGTTTATCGCCACCTTCAACGCCGCGCCCTGGCACGATGAGTGGCGGCACGAGACCGCGCGGGGTTATCTCGCGGGTCTGTGTGCCCATCCGGCCGGGCGCGCCTGGGTGATCGAACACGCTGGCGTCTTGCTCGGCGCTGCGCTGGGCCATGTGCGCCAGTGGTGGGGCGGTGACGAACTCTTCATCGACGAGTTCTTCGTTCGCACCGATCATCAGCGGCAAGGACTGGGGCGCCAACTGCTAGAAGGGCTGGAGGCCGATCTGCGCGCGGCCGGCATCGGCGCGGTGACCTTGCTTACCGCGCATGCGACGCCGGCGGAGGATTTCTATTTGGCACAGGGTTATTGCAGCAAACCGGCGCTGCGCTTTATGGTCAAGCCGCTCTGAGCCATGTGCGGCTCGGCGCGGGACCTGCTCAGGCGTAGGTGGTCAGCAGGTCGCGCAGCTGACTGAGATCGGGTACCTCGCCACTGCCGATCGACGCATCCAGCGCACTGCTCAGCGCAGTCAGGCGTAGCTGCTGGACTTCGATCAAGGCGGTATTGCCGTCGGCTTCGGCATAGCCGATCAGATCGGTCAGCAGCCGGGCCTCGACATGGCGCATGCCGTCGACTTCGGCGATATGCAGCGCGCGCTGGATCATGCTGATCGCCAGGTCGGGGCGGCCGTTCCGGTGCCGCAGCCTGGCCAGCAGGCCCAGCACCTGGGTTTCACACCAGTGTGACGGCGTGAACACCAGCAAGGACAGCGCTTCCTCGAGTTTCTGTTCGGCCGCTTCGTCGTCGTTTTGCTCGGTATCGATTTCGGCCAGCCGCAGCAGCAGCTCGGCCTGAAAATGCTCGAACTGCCGGACACGGCACAGAGCCAGCGCTTCGACGAGTATCGTCCGGGCTTCGTCTTCGCGCCCCAGCACGTGCAGATCCCAGCCGAGGCTGATCCGCACCTTGGCGATCAGGTGTACATCGTCGCTGCCCGCGAGCTGGCGGGTTGCCGCGCGGTGGAAGGTGACGGCCTGCTCGATGGCGCCGTAGGCGCTGCACACCTGGCCGAGGCCGATCAGCGACAGTGTCAGCGTCCGGGCATGCAGGAGGTCGTCACCGCAGAGCCTTGCGCATTGCGACCAGTGCAGCAGCGCCAGTCGATAGTCGCCACCGGTGTAATTGTCGCGCCCGAGTCTTTCCTGTACCGCCGGCTCCAGGTGACTGAGTCCGTACATCTGGCAGCAGGCCAGCGCTTCGGCCAGCAGGATGCTGCCTTCAATCCGCTCGCCGAGCTGATCTTCGATCAGCGACAGCAGGGTTGCTGCGCGCACCAGGGTCTCAACATCGTGTTCGGTGCGGGCGCGCGCCAGCAATGGCCTGCACCAGCGCTTGGCCGTGGTCGGATCGCTGAAGACAATCTGTTCGATGTCGTTGAGGGTATCGGAGGGCGTCACCGGCGCATCGGAGAGGAGGGGGATACCCTATTCTAACGGCCAGATGCGCAAATCACCCGATACAAAGCAAAGGCTGCGATGGCAGGCCGCAGGCGTCGACCGCCGAGCGCGGCGCTGCTTAAACGAGGGCGCAGTCGCAGGCGTAGCTCCGCACCGCAGCGGCACCGTCGTCGACGGCGAAGCCTTCGTCGCGCCAGCCGGCGATGCCGCCGAGCATCAGCTTCACCGGCCGGCCGAGCCGGGCGAGCGCCATTGCGGCCTGGTCGGCGCCGTTGCAGTGCGGGCCGGCGCAATAAACGACGAACAGCGTGTCGTCGGGCCAGCCAGCCATGCGTTCGGCACCGATCTCGCGGTGCGGCAGGTTCAGCGCGCCTTCGACATGGCCGGCGGCATAGGCTGACGGTCCGCGCACGTCGAGCAGCACGAAGCCCGGCGTCCGCGACTGCAGCGCGGCGTGAACGTCCGAGCAATCGGTTTCGAGCGCCAGCCTGGCGGCAAAGTGGGCGAGTGCAGCGGCGCTGGCTGCGGCCGGGACGGCGGTTACGGCGTTGGGCATCGTGATCTCCTCGGGCGTTGGTCTGAAGCGATTGTCATGCGGGCGCCGTCTGGTGCACAGTGGCGGGATCGCCATCAATCAGCAGGATGTCGCCATGTCCGCTCGCCCCTTGCGCGTCGTCGCGCTGGTTTACGACGGCCTGTGTACCTTCGAATTCGGCTGCGTCGTCGAAGTGTTCGGGCTGGCGCGGCCCGAGCTGACGGTACCGTGGTACACGCTGACCATTGCCGGCATCGAAGCGGGGCCCTTGCGCGCCGCGGGCGGTATCTCGGTCAGCGTCGATGCCGGGCTGGCGGCGACGGACGATGCCGACCTGATCATCCTGCCCGGTTGGCGCGGCGCCGATGCCGCGCCGCCGGACACACTGCTCGATGCGCTGCGCAGTGCAAACGCCCGCGGCGCGCGGATTGCGACGATCTGCTCGGGTTCTTTCGTACTGGCCGAGTCCGGCCTGCTCGACGGCCGCCGGGCGACGACGCATTGGCGCTACGCCGAGCTGCTGGCCCGCCGCTATCCGGCGATCGACGTCGCGCCCGACGTGCTCTACGTTGACGAGGGCTTGCTGCTGACGTCGGCCGGATCGGCTGCCGGGCTGGACATGATGCTGCACATCGTCCGCAGCGATTACGGCGCCGATGTCGCCAACAGCGTGGCACGCCGGCTGGTGATTCCGCCGCACCGCGACGGCGGCCAGCAGCAGTACATCGACCGGCCGGTGCCGCGCTTCGACAACAACCGGCTGGCGCGGACGATGGACTGGATGCGTGCGCGGGCCGTCGAACCGTTGACGCTGGCACAGATGGCCGACCACGCGGCGATGAGCCCGCGCACCTTTCTGCGCCAGTTCCGCGACGCCACCGGGGCCAGCCCCTATGACTGGCTGCTGCGCGAACGCATCGGCATCGCCCGCGGCCTGCTGGAGGCGGAGGAGATCGGCCTCGAACAACTGGCCGCCGCCAGCGGTTTCGGCTCGGTC
Source organism: Jeongeupia wiesaeckerbachi (assembly GCF_050916355.1). GTDB lineage: Bacteria > Pseudomonadota > Gammaproteobacteria > Burkholderiales > Chitinibacteraceae > Jeongeupia > Jeongeupia wiesaeckerbachi. Next base: position 493,021 of record NZ_CP136946.1, on the reverse strand, counting down.
GAAAGCCTGCGGGCGCATTTCCGACGGGTGGTGGGTGTGGCGCCGTCGGTGTATCGGCGCCGTTTTGCCGTGGCCTGATGCGCCCCGGAATGGCGACCGACGCAAATAGTTGATTTGGCGCAACCAGATGGCATTGTTGTAGCACAACTATTTGCGGTTACATGCCGCCGGGATGGCGGTAAAAAACCATGTCGACCAAGGCGGGCTGCCATAAGCCGTTCGCCTGTGCCGGCATCGGGTTTCGCCGACACGGCAGCCCTGCAATCTTGATCAACCCCCATCAAGTACGAGACCGATAGCAACGCAGCATTCGCACTCCAGCCCCGCGCCCGGAGTTGCGCCGCTTTACTGCGGTGCCGCTGTTTTATTCGGATGGGCAATCAAAACTGGAGGCAATGTGTCCGGCACTTCATCATTCAAGCAACCCAAAGCGTTTTATCCGATTTTCTCGATCGAACTGTGGGAGCGCTTCGGTTACTACGGCTTGCAAAGCATCATGGCGGTGTATCTCGTCAAGATGCTCGGCCTGTCCGAGGCCGATTCGTTCACGCTGTTCTCGTCCTTCGTCGCGCTCGTCTACGGTCTGATCGCCGTCGGCGGCTGGCTCGGCGACAAGGTGCTCGGCACCAAGCGCCTGATCGTGCTCGGGGCGATCACGCTGGCGGTCGGCTACGCGATGATCGCGATGTCGAACCACCAGACCGCGTGGATCTACCTCGGCATGGCGACGATCGCCGTCGGCAACGGCCTGTTCAAGGCCAATCCCAGCGCGCTGTTGTCCAAGCTCTACGACAAGGACGACCCGCGCCTCGACGGTGCCTTCACGATGTACTACATGGCGATCAATATCGGCTCCTTCCTGTCGATGCTGGCGACGCCGTGGGTGGCCAAGCAGTACGGCTGGGGCGCGGGGTTTTCGCTGTCGGTCGTCGGCATGCTGATCGCCATCGCCAACTTTCTGTTCAGCCGCAAGCTGCTGGCGAAATACGGTTCGGAAGCGGACTTCAAGCCGCTGAACGTGCTGCATCTGGCTTATGTGATCGCCGGCGTGGTCGTCGCGGTGCTGGCCGCCAGCTGGCTGCTCAAGCATGCCACCGTCGCCCGCTACGGCTTGGCGGCGATTTCGATCGGCATTGTCGCGATCTTCATGAAGGAAACCTTCGCGCTGCAAGGCGCGGCGCGCAACAAAATGATCGTTGCCTTCGTGCTGATGGTCGAAGCGGTGATTTTCTTCGTGCTCTACAACCAGATGCCGACGTCACTGAACTTCTTCGCGATCCACAATACCGAGCACACGCTGTTCGGCTTTGCGGTGCAGCCCGAGCAGTTCCAGGCGCTGAACCCGTTCTGGATCATGGTCGCGAGTCCGCTCCTGGCGATGACGTATAACAAGTTCGGCGACCGGCTGCCGATGCCGCACAAGTTCGCCTTCGGCATGGTGCTGTGCTCGCTGGCCTTCCTGGTGCTGCCGCTGGGGGCGCGCTTTGCCAATGAAGCCGGCATGGTGTCGCCGAACTGGCTGGTGCTGAGCTACGGCCTGCAAAGCGTCGGCGAGCTGCTGATCTCGGGCCTCGGTCTGGCGATGGTCGCGCAGCTGGTACCGGAGCGGCTGACGGGCTTCATCATGGGCGCGTGGTTCCTGACCACGGCGGCCTCGTCGGCGGTCAGCGGCATGGTTGCCGGCCTGACCACGGTGACCGGCGACGTCAGCAACGCGCATGCATCGCTCGCGGTCTACAGCCATGTGTTCACGCAGATCGGCATGGTCACCGGCGTGATCGCCGTGCTGATGATCGCGACCGCACCGCTGCTGGCGCGGATGATCAGCGGCAGCAAGGAAGTCGATGCCTTTGTCGCCGAGGGCGAGCTGGCGGCGCAACGTCCGTAACGGATGCACCGATCCAGTAGCAGTAAAGGGCCCCGCTTGGCGGGGCCTTTTTGCATTCAGCCGGCGCGCCTAGCGCCAGCCCAGTGCGCCAAGCAGTGCGCCGGCGGCAATCAGCCACAGCGGATTGACGCGGGTTTTCAGGCCGATCACCACGGTGGCGGCGGTCAGGCTCAGGCTGACGATGCCGGGCCGGCTGCCGTTGATCAAGAGCACCCCGGTGGCGAGGATCAGCGCAATCGTCAGCGGCGCCAGCGCCCGGCGGATCAGCTGGTGCCAGCGATGGTCGCGGTGCCGATGGCCGTAGTGCTCGACCGCCAGCGCGATCAGCGACGACGGCAAACACATTGCGAACAGCGCGACCAGCGCGCCGGGCAGGCCGGCGATCTGCAGCCCGAACAGCAGCACGAACAGCAGGTTGGGTCCCGGTGCGACCTGCGCGATCGTGTAGCTGGCGGCAAAAGCCGATTCGCTCAGCCAGTGGTGCTCGGTGACGAGTACGCGATGCATATCGGGCAGCACCGCGCTGGCGCCGCCGAAGGCGATCAGCGACAGCTGGGCGAAGTGGCCGAACAAGGACAGCAGCAGTGTCATCGGCGGGCTCCGAACAGGCAGATCAGCAGCGACAGCGGCATCAGCACCGCCAGCACCGGCAGCAAGGGCCAGCGCAGCAGCGCCACGGCGACGAAGGCCGCCACCCCGGTCAGCCAGACCGCGCCGAGTTTTTTCTGCGCCAGCGCCAGCTTGATCGCGGTGACGATGATCAGCCCGGCGGCGACCGCGGTCATGCCGTGCAAGGCGCCTTGAATGGCCGGGATGTCGGCGACATAGCGATAGCCGAGTCCCAGCGCTAGCACGATCAGCCCCGGCGGACCGATCAGCCCGAACGACGCGCCGAGCGCGCCCTTGATGCCGGCGTGGCGGTAGCCGAACATCATCGCCAGATTGACGATGTTCGGCCCGGGCAGGATCTGGCCGGTGCTGAGCAGGTCGGCGAACTCGGCGTCGTCCAGCCAGCCGCGTTCGTCGACCAGCACCCGCCGCGCCCACGGCAGCACGCCGCCGAAGCCGATCAGGCCCATGCGGGCAAAGGTGCGGAACAAGGTGGCCGGGGTAATGGGCAGCACAGGCATCCTGAATCCGCAAGGGTCTCGATACGCCATCCTAACCCCGCCGGGCTTTCAGATCGCCTTCAATATTCCTTCAATGTACGGCCTGCGACGACCGCGCCGGGGTGCATTGTGCCGTTGACCGTGATCGGGGCCGCCGGGATAATCCGCCGCTTCGCGGGAGAGCGGCCAGGGCCTGATTGATGTGCAGGCGCGAGGGTCCGCCGAAGGCGCAAGCTCCCATAATCGCTCAGGCAAACGAACCGCGAAATCAGTATCAAGGCCAATTGGAGAGAGACCGGCTCGACCGGTCCACCGAAGGGGCAATGCGCGATCCGTCGCGCCAAACTCTCAGGTAAAAGGACAAGGGGAGAGGCCGCAACCACTTGCGGATATCCCATGCTCTCCACGATCTACCTCATCGCCATCACCGCCGAAGCCATGACCGGCGCGCTCGCCGCCGGCCGGCGCAATATGGACCTGTTCGGCGTCATGGTCATCGCCTTCCTCACCGCGCTCGGCGGCGGCACCGTCCGCGACATCATCCTCGGTCATTACCCGATCGCCTGGACCCAGCATCCTGAATACGTCTGGCTGGTGCTGTCGGCCGGGCTGTTTACGGTGCTCGTCGCACGCTTCATGCATCACCTCGGGCGGATCTTCCTCGTGCTCGACGCACTCGGGCTGATCGCGTTCACGCTGATCGGCTGCGAAGTCGCGCTGACGATGGGCTACCACCCGACCGTGGTGATCATGGCCGGGATGATCACCGGCATCGCCGGCGGCGTGCTGCGCGACATCCTGTGTAGCCGCGTACCGGTGGTGTTCCGTCACGAGCTGTACGCCAGCGTGTCGCTGCTGGTGGCGCTGTGCTACCTCGGCTTCGGTGAGTTCGGGGTCAAGCACGACGTCAACGTGCTGGTCTCGTTCGCGCTTGGCCTGACGGTACGGCTGTGCGCGATCTATCGCGGCTGGCGTCTGCCGGTGTTCTCGTATCGCCAGCCGATCGATTGAACGGCGCGGCGATGTAAAAAGGGCGGCCTGTGGGCTGCCCTTTTTCATGCCGATACCGAACTGATCAGCGTGGCGGATTGACGACGACGTACTGCACCGTGGTGCCGGTGTTCTGCGGCTGGTACCAGGTATTGCCGCATTGCTGGTAGGCCATGCCGTTGATGATGGTCGTGCCACAGCCGGCCGGTACCGTATGGACGATGCTGCCGACGATGGCTGCGGTGGCGACGACCGCGGCGGTGGTCACGACGGCGGTGGCAACCGGGTGATAGGGGCGATACGGATAGTAGGGACGCGGCGGGTAGTAGGGGCGTGGCGCGTAATAGCCGTGGCGCGGTGCGCCGGCAGCGACGGTGTGCGAGACGCCGCCGCGGGGGCCGACGACGGTGCGGCTGGCGACCCACGCTTGGGCCGGCATGGCCGCCATCAGCATCGAAGCGGCGGTGGCCAGCGCGATCAGGGTTTTGCTTTTGCGCATCATGGATTCCTTGTCTTGGCGGCCGCCGAGGACGGCGGCGCGGTATGGGTCGCAGCGCGGGTGCTTCGAGCCGTGCTCGGGCGGTGCGACATCGTCGTCGGTACCCGCTTGGGGCACCGCAACCGTTGACCCCGAGCTTAGGTGATAAAGATATTGATTAATAGTGTTGTATTTCACAACTATATGGCATGTCTGCCCGGACGGTCGCGATCGCGCGGGCTGCTGCAAGTCCTGATTCACGGCCGAAACCGGCCGCGCATAATGGCGCAATGGAATCCTGGTCCTTCGCCTCCGCCTTTGTGCTGCTGCTGTTGGTCACCGACCCGCTCGGCAGCATTCCGCTGTTCGTCGCCATGCTCAAGCAGGTGCCGCGCGCGCGGCGCGTGCGCATGATCGTGCGCGAGGTGTCGGTCGCCTTCGCCGTGCTGCTCGGTTTCATGCTGACCGGCCAGCAGTTCCTCGCGCTGATGCACCTGTCGCAAACCTCGCTCGGCATTGCCGGCGGCGTCATCCTGTTCCTGATCGCGTTGCGCATGGTGTTTCCGCACCCGGATGGCGTGTTCGGCGACCTCAAGGGCGGCGAGCCCTTCATCGTGCCGCTGGCGATTCCGCTGCTCGCCGGGCCGTCGGCGTTGGCGACGGTGCTGCTGCTGGTGTCGCGCGCGCCCGAGCGCATGGGGGAATGGATAGGCGCACTGGCGCTGACGATGCTGGTCTGCGCGCTGGTGCTGGGTTTTTCCGAGAAAATCGGCCAGGTGCTCGGCGAGCGCGTCACCACCGCCTTCGAGCGCCTGATGGGCCTGGTGCTGACGGCGATCGCCGTCGAGATGCTGCTGTCGGGCCTGCGCGAGTACATCCGTTCGCTGGCGTAGACGGCCGGCTTGATTGGCAGCAAGGGGCGAATGCCATTTGCGTTTAGAATTCCGAACAGACCCGACCCACAGGAGTTGTCAGATGACCCAGAACGAACTCAAAGAAGCCGTCGGCCGCGCCGCGATCGCCTACATCCCGGACGATTGCATCGTCGGTGTCGGCACCGGCTCGACCGCCAATTACTTCATCGATGCGCTTGGCGAGATCAAAGGGCGCATCCAGGGCGCGGTGTCGTCGAGCGAGGCCAGCATCGCCCGGCTGAAGAAGCACAATATTCCGGTCTACGACCTCAATGCCATCGACAGCCTGCCGGTCTATGTCGACGGCGCCGACGAGATCAACCACCAGCTGCAGATGATCAAGGGCGGTGGCGCGGCGCTGACGCGTGAAAAGATCGTCGCGGCGGTCGCCGAGCAGTTCGTCTGCATCGCCGATGCCAGCAAGTATGTCGGCGTGCTCGGCAATTTCCCGCTGCCGGTCGAAGTGATCCCGATGGCGCGCTCCTATGTCGCGCGCGAGCTCGTCAGGCTCGGCGGCCATCCGGCATACCGTGAAGGCGTGGTGACCGACAACGGCAACATCATCCTCGACGTGCACGGGCTGCGGATCGCCGAACCGGCTAAACTGGAGTCCGAAATCAACCAGATCGTCGGTGTCGTCACCAACGGCCTGTTTGCGCGCCGCCGCGCAGACGTGCTACTGCTCGGCACCGAGAGCGGGGTCCAAACCTACAAATAATGCCCGTGCAGGCGGACCCCGGAAGACTTGAAACAAAAAATTAACACGACTCTGCGATGATCCGGGGTCTGTCCGTTGGAGCGCCCATGATGTCCGAACATATTTCCAAACAATTCGATGCCGAACTCGAGGCGATCCGTTCCAGCGTGCTCGGCATGGCCGGTTTGGTCGAAGATCAGGTGCGCCTGGCGATGGAGGCCCTGTCGACCGGCAGCATGGCCATCATCGACAAGGTGATCGAGCAGGAAGAGCGCGTCAACGAGATGCACGTCAAGCTCGACGACATGTGTATCCACATGATCGCGCGCCGCCAGCCGGCCGCCACCGACCTGCGCATGGTGATGACGGTGATCAAGTCGGTCGAGGATCTGGAGCGCATCGGCGACAAGGCCGCGCGCATCTGCCAGCGCGCCAAGAACATCTACGACTCCGGCAAGCTGCAAGTGCCGCGCTTTGTCGAGCTCGACCATATCGCCGAAGATGCGCTCGACATGCTCAGCAAGGCGCTCGACGCCTTCGCCCGTCTCGATGCGGTGCCGGCCTCCGAAGTGATCCGCGACGACAGCCAGCTCGATACCGAGTACCGCGCGCTGCAACGCCAGCTGATTACCATCATGATGGAAGACCCGCGCCAGATCACGCTGACGCTGGACATCCTGTGGATCGCCAAGGCGATCGAGCGCATCGGCGATCTGGCGGTCAATATCGCCGAACAGGTGATTTTCCTCGTCAAGGGCCAGGACGTCCGGCACAAGAGCCAGGAAGAAGTCGACAGCGTCGTGCACGCCAAGTCCGAAGACTAAGCATCGGTTTTTCAGACGGCTAGACCTGTTAGCACGCCCCGCCAGTCGGGGCGTTTTCGCGTCCGGCGTCGCAGCAACTTGCCGTGTCGCGGGTTGGCGGCGCGGATGTAGCCGGGTATCGTTGAGTTTCCAAACTGTTTATGCCCACCATGACCGATGCCTCGCTGATTGCCGCCGTAGACTTGGGTTCCAACAGCTTCCGCCTGCAGATCGCCCGTGCGCAGGGGGGCTCGCTGGTGCCGCTGACCACGCTGAAGGAAACGGTGCGGCTGGCCGGCGGAATCGATGCCGATGGCTGTCTGAGCGTGGACATCCAGAACGAAGCGCTGGCGGCGCTGCGCCGTTTCGGCAAGGCGTTGAACGGCCTGGCGCGCAGCCAGGTGCGCATCGTCGCGACCAATACCTTTCGCGTTGCGAAGAACATCGACGATTTCCAGCCGCTGGCCGAGGCGGCGCTGGGCTATCCGATCGAGATCGTCGCCGGGCTCGAAGAAGCCCGGCTGATCTATATCGGCGCCGCGCACAGCCTGCCCGGCAGCCGCAAGGCGCGGCTGATCGTCGATATCGGCGGCGGCTCGACCGAGTTGATCATCGGCCGGCAGTTCGATGCCCAGAGCATGGAAAGCGTGCTGCTCGGCTGCGTCAGCTGGAGCCAGCGCTATTTTCCCGACGGCAAGATCACTGAGGCGACGCTGCGGGCCGCCGAGCTGGCCGCGTGCGAACTGCTCGAGCCCGTGGCAGGACAATTTGGCGCGGCGCATTGGCAGGCCGCCATCGGTACTTCGGGGACGTCGCGCTCGATCGCCGACGTGCTGGAACTGAACGGCCTGACCGAGTCGGGCATTACCCGGGACGGGCTACAGCGCCTGCGGCTGTTGTTGCTGCAGGCCGGCCATATCGACGCGGTCGACCTCAAGGGCTTGCGGGCCGACCGTCGACCGGTGCTGGCGGGCGGCTTCGCCATCATGGCCGCCGTCTTCAACATGCTGTGCATCGACAAGATGACGATCACGCAGGGCGCGCTGCGCGACGGCGTGCTGTACGACTTGATGGCGCGCAACGGCATGCTCGACGTGCGCGAGCGCACCGTTGGCGCCTTCCAGCGTCGCTACCACGTCGATACGGCACAGGCAGGGCGAGTCGCCGAGCTGGCCGGCCAGCTCTTCCGCCAGCTGCACGCCGATGACGACGACACGGCACGCGCGCTGCACCACGCGGCGCGGCTGCACGAAGTTGGCCGGCTGATTGCGCACGTCGGTTACCACAAGCACGGGGCGTACATTCTCCAGCATGCCGACATGCAGGGATTTTCGCGCCGCGAACAGGCGCAGCTGGCGCAATGGGCGCTGGCCCAGCGCGGCAGCCTGAGCAAGCTGGGTGGCGAGCGCGTGGACGAGCGGGACTGGAGCGCGATCCTTGCGTTGCGGCTGGCGGTCCTGTTCTGTCGCGGCCGCAAGGCGCAATGGCCGGCCGGGATGCGCCTGCGCCGCGCTGATGACGACTTCCTGCTGCAGATTGATTCCGGCTGGCTCTCGGCCAACCCACTGACCGCATTCGCACTCGAAGAGGAAACACGCCAATGGCAAAAGCCGCGGCTCATCATCGCAAGGCCAACAAGCTGAGGCAGCATCTGCGCGCCGACAAGGCGGGCACGCACCCGGGGACGATGCAGTACGTCGGCCCGCGCAGACCCGAAGAAACGTTGGCGACGCTGATCGAATTCGGCCCGGAGGAGAAAGACTTCCTCGAAACGCGTTTCACCTCGCTCGAGGAGGGCAAGACCTTCGAGCGGACGCCGCAGACGTTCTGGCTCAACCTGCACGGTCTCGCCAATCTGGAGCTGCTCAAATACGTCGGCAAGCGCTTCGGTCTGCACCCGCTGACGATGGAGGACATCGTCCACACCGAGCAGCGTCCCAAGGTCGAGGTCTATCCGGGCTATTTGTTCATCGTTGCCCGCCTGGCCAGCGTCGACGCAGACGGCCTGCTGTGCAGTGAACAGGTCAGCATCGTGCTGGGGCGCGGTTTCGTGCTGACTTTTCAGGAAAAGCCGACCGGCACGTTCACCGGCATCCGCGACAGCCTGAAAAATGCGCAGTCGCAAGTGCGCAAGCTCGGCGCCGACTATCTCGTCTATTCATTGCTCGACAAACTGGTCGACCGCTATTTCGGCGTGCTCGAATCGATGGGCGACCAGATCGAACTTGTCGACGACCAGATCGCCGCCGGCCCGGTCCCCGACCATCTGGGCGAAATCCAGGCGCTGCGCCGCGGCATGCTCAGCGTCAAGCGCGGGCTGTGGCCGCTGCGCGAAGTGGTCAACGTGCTGCAGCGCGACGACGCGGATTTCTTCCACGAGGAAACGCAGCTCTATCTGCGCGACGTGTACGACCATGCGGTGCAACTGATCGAAAGTACCGAAGCGCTGCGCGAACTCGTCGGCAACCTGCAGGACTCCTATCTGTCGCTGCAGTCGCACCGGATGAATATGCAGATGCGCATGCTCACGGTGATCACCACGGTATTCATGCCGCTGACGCTGATCGCCGGCATCTACGGCATGAACTTCGAGTTCATGCCCGAGCTGCGCTGGCACGGCGGTTACTTCGTCGCGCTGGGCCTGATGGCGGTGATCGCCGTCAGCCTAGTCGCTTTTTTCCGCCGGAAGCAGTGGTTCTGACGCTTCGTCGGCTTCGACCGTGCGCCGTGGCCCTTCGCGCAGGTCGTTGACGACGAGGCCATCCTCGGTCAGAAAGGGCGGGGCCGCCGGCTTGCCGCTGCGGCGCTCGCGGCCCTGGCGTGGTAACCAGAAATCGAGATCGTTGTTGTTCGACATCAGGCTGATCCTCATCTGTCGTCTTCGTTCAGCATAGCGCGGCTTGTTACCAGAACCAGGCAAAAATAAAGACGCCGAGCATCGCCAGCGCGACGGCGACTTTGGCGATGGCGCCGATCAGCAGCCCGATCCACGTGGCGACACCGACCTTGCCGGCCTGAACCACATCGCGCCGCGCGATGAATTCACCGACCGCGGCGCCGACGAACGGCCCGATGATCAGCCCGATCAGTCCGCCGGCAATGCCCAGCACCGCGCCGATCAGCGAGCCCCACACCGCCTGCGGGCTGGCACCGACCCGTTTGGCGCCCAGTGCGCCGGCGATGAAGTCGAGCACGATAGACAGCGCCAGCAAGACAGCCAGAATCACCAGCGTGACCCAGCCGATACGCGTGAAATGGTCCGCCCACGCGGCGAGCAGCATGCCGCCGAAAATGAACGGCGTGCCGGGCAGCATCGGCAACAAAGTGCCCGCGAAGCCGACGAGGACCAGTGCGGCGGCCAGCAAGAGCCAGAGAGTCAATGGATCGGTCATGCGCGTATTCCGTCTTGATGTCTTGAGCTGGAGTCCGGCGGCGCTGCCGAGTTCCCCATCCTGCGGGGCAAGCGTTGGCGATGGACGCCATTGATCGCCACCGGACTTGCCGGTCTGAAATCGCCTGCTAGATTGATCTTCTGTAAAGCTTACTTATCTTGTTAGCTTGGAGGGTTCATTCATGCGTTCCGTATCTCGTTCGCCGGCTTCGTTGCGCACCATGCTGGGCTGGCTGAAGTTCGGCAGTAGCGATACCGGCAGCCGCGTGGCGCTGGAGCAGGCCGTCGATGCCGTTGTCAGCGTGGATGCCGCTGGCTGTGTGACCTTGTACAACGCCGCGGCCGAGCGCTTGTGGGGCATTCGGCGCGACGAGGTACTGGGGCGGCCGGCGCGTACGCTGTTGCCGTCGCTGGAGCAGGCCACGGACGCGCGCCGCGATGCGGCTGGGCACGAGATCGAGATTGCAGGCCGCGACGGCCGTAAAGTGTGGATCCATCTTTCGCTGTCGCGCGTGCCGGGTAGTCCGGCGTTTACCGTTTTTGCCCGGGACATCTCGATTGAGCGCAATAACCGCGAGGTGATCTCGCAGACGCTCGAGCAGGCGCTGGATGCCGTCGTGACCATCGATGAACACAACAACGTGACCTTCTTCAATCGCGCGGCCGAAACGCTGTGGGGCTACGCGCGCGGCGAGGTCATCGGCCAGAACGTCAAGATGCTGGTCCCGCGCGGCATTCAGCCCAGCCACGATGGCTACGTCAATGCCAACCGCGACACCGGGCAGGACAAGATCGTCGGGACCCGTCGTGAGGTGCAGATCGAGCGCAAGGACGGCAGCAAGGTCTGGGGGGGCTTGTCGCTGTCCAAGGTCAGGGTGGGCGACAAGATCATTTACACCGCCTTCGTCAAGGATGTGACCCGTGAGCGAGAAGTGCGCGAGGCGATGAACCAGACGCTTGAGCAGGCGCTCGATGCGGTCGTATCGATCGATGCGGCCAACAACGTCACTTTTTTCAACGCCGCCGCCGAGAAGTTGTGGAATCTGCGCCGCGACGAGGTGATCGGCCAGAACGTGAAGATGCTGGTGCCGCAGGGTATCCAGGCCAATCACGACCATTTCGTCAACGCCAACCGCACGACCGGGCAGGACAAGATCGTCGGCACCAGCCGCGAAGTGTGCATCGAGCGGCGCGACGGTAGTCTGGTCTGGGCCAATCTGTCGCTGTCGAAGGTGCATTCCGGCGACCAGATCAGCTACACCGCCTTCGTCAAGGACGTCACCCGCGAGCGCGAGGCGCGCGAAATGATGAACCAGTCGCTGGAACAGGCGCTCGATGCGGTCGTCACGATCGACGAGCACAACAACGTCACTTCGTTCAACGCCGCGGCGGAGAAGCTCTGGGGCTATGGCCGAGCCGAAGTCATCGGCCAGAACGTCAAGAAGCTCGTGCCGGTGGCCATCCAGTCGAACCACGACGGCTATGTGAATGCCAACCGCCACACCGGCCAGGACAAGATCGTCGGTACCAGTCGCGAGGTATGCATCGAGCGCAAGGATGGCGAGAAGATCTGGGGGCAGCTGTCGCTGTCCAAGGTCCGGCTCGACGGCAAGATCGCCTACACGGCCTTCGTCAAGGACGTCACCGTGACCCGGCAGGCACGTGATACCACCGATGCGGCGATGGGCGCCGTGCTGACGTCGAGCAACCAGATCGGCCAGATCGTCGCGGTGATCGACGGCATCGCGGCACAAACCAATCTGTTGTCGCTGAATGCGGCGATCGAGGCAGCGCGGGCCGGCGAGGCGGGGCGCGGTTTTGCGGTCGTCGCCGATGAAGTGCGCAATCTGGCAACGCGTTCGGCCGATTCGGCGCGCGAAATTGGCGGGCTGGTCGACGAGACCAAGTTGCGTATCAACGAGCTGGCTGTGTCGCTGGAAAAGCTGTCGGGCGGCGCATAAGCGGATCGCGGCCAAACAAAACGGGCAGCCTTGGCTGCCCGTTTGCATTGGGTGGCGCGGTTACGCCGCGGGCGTTTCAGCCGGCCGGTTCGACGCCAGCCAGAACAGCACGGCGCCGGCAATGATCATTGGCAGGCTCAACCATTGGCCCATCGACAGCTGGCCGGCGAGCAGGCCGAGGAAGTCGTCCGGCTCGCGGGCGAATTCTGCGATGAAGCGGAAGCTGCCGTATCCGAGCAGGAACAGCGCCGAGACCTGGCCGCGGTGGCGCGGTTTGGCCGAATACCACCACAGCAATGCGAACAGCACGATGCCCTCGAGCACCATTTCATAAAGCTGCGAGGCGTGGCGCGGCAGCATGCCGTACTGGGAGAGCCAGTCCTGCCATTGCGGATTGTCGGCCGCGACACGGAGATCCTCGCCGCGCGCGCTCGGGAAGCCCATGGCCCAGAAGTGAGTCGGCGCGGTCACACGGCCCCAGAGCTCGCCGTTGATGAAGTTGCCGAGTCGGCCGAACGCAAGGCCGATCGGCACCAGCGGGGCGACGAAGTCGGCGACTTCGAAGAAACGCCGGTTGGTCTTGCGGGCAAACCAGATCATCGCGAACAGCACGCCGAGAAACCCGCCGTGGAACGACATCCCGCCTTCCCAGACCTTGAGAATGTCGAGCGGGTGCGACAGGTAGAAGCCGAGTTTGTAGAACAGCACATAGCCCAGACGCCCGCCGAGGATCACGCCGAGTACACCGTAGAACAGCAGGTCGTCCATCTCCTCGACTTTCCAGCCCGCCGGGTTGCCCTGGCGGATGCGCATGCGGCCGAGCAGCAGGAACAGCATGAAGCCGAACAAATACATCAGGCCGTACCAGTGCACGCCGAAGGAGCCGATCGAGAAGGCGATCGGGTTGAGTTGCGGGTGAATCAGCATGAAACGCTTCCACGTTTGAGAACGGCCCCGATTATAGTCTCGCGATCGCTTCGGCCGGTCGGGATTCGTTGGCCTGCGGTCGCCGCCAATACGGGACAGCCGCGGCTTGTCAGCGGGGTGAAGTCGTGGGCGGCGAAATTCGTTAGAATCGAAGCGTACCCAACCGTTTGCTGCAGGCCATCATGCCCCAATATCGCTCCCACACTTCCACCCACGGTCGCAACATGGCCGGCGCGCGCGCCCTGTGGCGCGCCACCGGCATGAAGGACGGCGACTTCGGCAAGCCGATCATCGCCATTGCCAACTCCTTCACCCAGTTCGTTCCCGGCCACGTGCATCTGCACAACCTCGGGCAGATGGTCGCCCGCGAGATCGAAAAGGCCGGCGGCATCGCCAAGGAATTCAACACCATTGCCGTCGATGACGGCATCGCGATGGGGCACGGCGGCATGTTGTACAGCCTGCCGAGCCGGGATCTGATCGCCGATTCGGTCGAATACATGGTCAATGCCCACTGCGCCGATGCCATTGTCTGTATTTCGAACTGCGACAAGATCACCCCGGGGATGCTGATGGCCGCGTTGCGGCTGAATGTCCCGGTGATTTTCGTCTCGGGCGGGCCGATGGAAGCGGGCAAGGTCAACTGGAACGGCGAGGTGCGCAAGCTCGACCTCGTCGATGCCATGGTCGAGGCCGCCAACGACAAGGTCAGCGATGAAGATGTCGCCGCGATCGAACGCAGCGCCTGCCCGACCTGTGGTTCGTGCTCGGGCATGTTTACCGCCAACTCGATGAACTGCCTGACCGAGGCGCTGGGCCTGTCCTTGCCGGGTAATGGCTCGATGCTGGCGACGCACGCCGATCGCAAGCAGCTGTTCCTGCAAGCCGGCCGTACCATCGTCGAGCTGGCCAAGCGCTATTACGAGCAGGACGATCACAGCGTGCTGCCGCGCAGCATTGCAACTTATGAGGCGTTCGAGAATGCAATGAGCCTCGACGTGGCCATGGGCGGCTCGACCAATACCGTGCTGCACCTGCTGGCCGCGGCCTTTGAGGCCGGCGTCGATTTCAAGATGACCGACATCGACCGCATCAGCCGCCGTGTGCCTTGCCTCGCCAAGGTGGCGCCGGCGACGCAGAAATATCATATGGAAGACGTGCACCGTGCCGGTGGCGTGATCGGCATCCTGTCTGAACTCGACCGGGCCGGTCTGATCAACCGTGATGTGCTGACCGTGCACGCGAAAACCCTCGGCGACGGTCTGGCGCAATGGGACGTGATCCGCAACGGCGAAGACAGCCCGGCGCGCCTTTTCTACCGCGCGGCACCGGGCGGGATTTCGACCACCGTCGCATTCAGCCAGAGCATGCGTTATCCGGAGCTCGATCTGGATCGTGCCGGCGGCTGTATCCGCAACAAGGAAAACGCCTACAGCCAGGACGGCGGCCTTGCGGTGCTGTACGGCAATATCGCCGAGCGCGGTTGCATCGTGAAAACTGCGGGCGTCGACGAGAGCATCCTCAAATTCACCGGCCGTGTACGCATTTTCGAAAGCCAGGATGACGCGGTCGCCAGCGTGTTGGCCGACCAGATCGTCGCCGGCGATCTGGTGCTGATCCGCTACGAAGGCCCGAAGGGCGGTCCGGGCATGCAGGAAATGCTCTATCCGACTTCGTATCTGAAATCCAAGGGCTTGGGCAAGGAGTGCGCCTTGCTGACCGACGGGCGCTTCTCCGGGGGGACGTCGGGCCTGTCGATCGGCCACGTCAGCCCGGAAGCCGCCGAAGGCGGTGCGATCGGTCTGGCCGAAGAGGGCGATACCATCGAGATCGACATCCCGAACCGCAGCATCCACCTCGTGGTGAGTGATGAGGAGCTGGCACGCCGCCGCGTGGCCATGGAAGCGCGCGGCAAGGAGGCGTGGAAGCCGCTGAACCGCGAACGTTATGTCAGCCCGGCGCTGCGTGCGTATGCGGCGATGACGACTAGTGCCGACACAGGTGCAGTGCGGGATGTGAGCCAGGTCGAGCGCAAGTAAGCGCGTGATCGTCCCGAGGGCCGGCTTTGCCGGCCTTTTTTCATGGAGGAGGCCGGATGGCCGCAATTGCTGCAGTAACGATCAGGGCTGCAATGCTGGCGGTCGTATCCGAAGTGCCCGCAGGGGCGGTCGCCAGCTATGGAGATGTCGCGCGTCTGGCAGGCTTCCCGCGCCATTCCCGCCAGGTGGGGGTTGCGCTCCGCGAGGCGGGCGAGGGCGTGCCTTGGCATCGCATCGTCAACCACGAAGGGCGCATCAGCCGTCGCGGGCTGGATGGCCACGATGATCTGCAGCGCTATCTGCTGGAGGCCGAAGGGATTGTGTTTGATGCGCAGGGGCGGGTATCGCTGCTGCAATACCGCTGGCGCGCGGCGCGCTAGTCGTTCTGGACTGCCGGCGGAAATGAAAAAAGCCGCTTCGTGAGAAGCGGCTTTTTAAGTGGTGGCCAGTCGCGGAATCGAACCACGGACACGCGGATTTTCAATCCGCTGCTCTACCAACTGAGCTAACTGGCCAACCAAGGAGACGAATTAAACACCATCTATCCGGCCGCGTCAACACCTTTTGCGAAAAAAAGATGATGTGAGGTCGGGGCGACTTTGACTCCGTTTTCTAGAGGGGGGGCTTATATATGGGGCGTAGAGGGGTGGGGGGGAAGGTGGGGGTGTCCTGATCGGTCGCGGCTCAAGTCGTTGTTCCCGCTGGGGCGCTTCGCAGGGCGCCACGCCATGGTGTTGGTGACTCGCGGGGCGGGGAATGGCGATCGGCAGGTGCTGGGCTGGGTGATGTCTCGGGTGACGGTGCGTGGCTTGGTGCTCTTGCTTGCCGGACAGCGGTGCATCGATGGCCGCGTGTCTGCGTGACAATGCAACGTCTTCCTTATACAAGGCCAGGGGGGGGCAAGGTGCCTGGCGGCGCAAAAAGCGTGGCTCTATAGATTTTCCGAAGAAAAACAGCGGAACCGTTACTGGATGCGTGTGCTCAAGCGCTGAATTTGAAGTGTTTGTCGCTGCGCGATCACAAGGGTTTATGCCCCCCCAATGCGTGCGTGGACGAAAATAATATTCTTATTATTCAGTTGGATATGAATTATATCGATAATTTTTCGGTGCGGGGTTTGACAGGGGTCTATTCGTCGCCCATAATGTGCAGCTCATCCGGTGGGGTGGCCGAGTGGTTAAAGGCAGCAGACTGTAAATCTGCCCTCTCTGAGTACGCTGGTTCGAATCCAGCCCCCACCACCAGATTATTAGTAGTAGTGCGGTCGTGAAGCCGTTGTTTGCTGTGTGGCTTAGTTCCCGGCGGGTGTAGCTCAATGGTAGAGCAGAAGCCTTCCAAGCTTATGACGAGGGTTCGATTCCCTTCACCCGCTCCAAAAAGTTTGATGCTGATGTAGCTCAGGGGTAGAGCACTCCCTTGGTAAGGGAGAGGTCGTGGGTTCAATTCCCACCATCAGCTCCAATCACGCTTGTATATTTCATTCTTAAATCCCGGTAAGGAAATATCATGGCTAAAGGTAAGTTCGAGCGGACGAAGCCGCACGTCAACGTCGGCACCATCGGTCACGTTGACCATGGCAAGACCACGCTGACCGCAGCGATCACCACCATCCTGTCGAAGAAGTTTGGCGGCGAAGCCAAAGACTACTCGCAGATCGACAGCGCGCCGGAAGAAAAGGCTCGCGGTATCACGATCAACACCGCGCACGTCGAATACGAAACCGAAGCACGTCACTACGCACACGTTGACTGCCCGGGTCACGCCGACTACGTGAAGAACATGATCACCGGTGCTGCCCAGATGGACGGTGCGATCCTGGTCTGCTCGGCCGCTGACGGCCCGATGCCGCAAACCCGTGAACACATCCTGCTGTCGCGCCAAGTTGGCGTGCCGTACATTATCGTCTTCCTGAACAAGGCTGACCTGGTGGACGACGCTGAGCTGCTCGAGCTGGTGGAGATGGAAGTTCGCGAACTCCTGAGCAAGTACGACTTCCCGGGCGACGACTGCCCGATCATCACCGGTTCGGCCCGTCTGGCGCTGGAAGGTGACCAATCGGAATACGGCGAGCCGGCGATCTTCCGTCTGGCTGACGCGCTGGATTCGTACATCCCGACGCCGGAACGTGCCATCGACGGCGCCTTCCTGATGCCGGTTGAAGATGTGTTCTCGATCTCGGGTCGCGGCACCGTGGTGACCGGTCGTATCGAGCGCGGCATCGTCAAGGTTGGCGAAGAAATCGAAATCGTTGGTATCAAGCCGACCGTCAAGACCACCTGCACCGGCGTGGAAATGTTCCGCAAGCTGCTGGATCAAGGTCAAGCTGGCGACAACATCGGCGCGCTGCTGCGCGGTACCAAGCGTGAAGACGTCGAGCGTGGCCAAGTGCTGGCCAAGCCGGGTTCGATCACCCCGCACACCAAGTTCGAAGGTTCGGTCTACGTACTGAGCAAGGAAGAAGGCGGTCGTCACACCCCGTTCTTCAACGGCTACCGTCCGCAGTTCTACTTCCGTACCACCGACGTGACCGGTGCGGTCGAGCTGCCGGCTGGTATCGAAATGGTGATGCCGGGCGACAACGTTGAAGTCGTCGTGTCGCTGATCGCTCCGATCGCGATGGAACAAGGTCTGCGTTTCGCCATCCGTGAAGGCGGTCGTACCGTCGGCGCTGGTGTCGTTGCCAAGATCATCGAGTAAGTATTTACATAAAGACGCGGTGCTGATATAGTGCCGTGTTTCCCCGTAGGCGAGTAGCTCAATTGGTAGAGCACCGGTCTCCAAAACCGGGGGTTGGGGGTTCGAGACCCTCCTCGCCTGCCACGGTCTAGAGTCAGAGCCGTTTCCGCAGGGAAACGGCTCTATTTTATTTGCTGTCCGAATCAAGAGTTATGGAAAGCGTCGACAAAATCAAGGTCGTGGCAGCGTTGCTGCTCGTGGTCGTAGGTATCGCCGGTTACTACATGGTTCCGGCCGACCAAGGTGTGCTGCGCGTATTGTGCGTGGTGCTGGGGTTGGCAATGGCCGGAGCGATGCTCTGGTTCTCTGCGCTTGGGCGTCAGTTTATCGACTATGCGCGAGACTCGATCAAGGAGGCGCAAAAGGTGGTCTGGCCGTCCCGCAAGGAGACGTGGCAGCTTACCGGTATCGTCTTCTTGTTTGTTGGCGTGCTGGCTCTCTTTATGTGGGCGGTCGACTCGGGCCTGGCATGGGTCTTTTACGACCTGGTCCTCGGGCGCGGATAAGTAGGGATAGCGGAGTCATACATGGGAATGCGTTGGTACGTCGTGCATGCGTACTCGGGTTTTGAGAAGAGCGTGCAGAAGGCGTTGAAAGAGCGTATCGAGCGTGCGGACATGCAGCACCTGTTCGGACAGATTCTCGTGCCGGTGGAAGAAGTGGTCGAGATCAAGGCTGGTCGCAAGGCGTTGACCGAGCGCAAGTTCTTCCCGGGGTATGTGCTCGTCGAGATGGAAATGACCGACGATTCTTGGCATCTGGTCAAGTCGACACCCAAGGTGACCGGCTTCATCGGTGGTGTCGGCAATCGTCCGTCGCCGATTTCGCAGCGCGAAGTCGATGCGATCATGCAGCAGATGCAAGAGGGCGTGGAAAAGCCGCGTCCGAAGGTGCTGTTCGAGGTGGGTGAAGTGCTGCGCGTGACCGACGGTCCGTTCGCCGACTTCAATGCCACCGTTGAGGACGTCGATTACGACAAGAGTCGCCTCAAGGTGTCGGTGCTGATCTTCGGTCGCGCCACGCCGGTCGATGTGGATTTCTCCCAGGTCGAGAAAGTCTGATCTGGTTTCAGTGCCGGGCTTCGGTCCGGTTGTAGCAGGGGAGCGGATGCGAGTCCGCGCTTGACCCATTTCAGGAGTTAAATCGTGGCAAAGAAGATTGTCGGCTACATCAAGCTGCAAGTGCCCGCTGGTAAAGCCAACCCGTCGCCGCCTATTGGCCCGGCACTTGGTCAGCGCGGCCTGAACATCATGGAATTCTGCAAGGCGTTCAACGCCCAGACCCAAGGCGTTGAGCCGGGTCTGCCGATTCCGGTTGTCATCACCGCCTTCGCGGATAAGTCCTTCACCTTCGTGATGAAGTCGCCGCCCGCAACCATTCTGCTGAAGAAGGCTGCTGGCATTCAGAAGGGTTCGCCGCGTCCGCATACCGACAAGGTCGGCAAGGTGAGCCGTGCGCAACTCGAAGAAATCGTCAAGACCAAGCAGGCTGACCTGACCGCTGCTGACCTCGATGCTGCCGTGCGCATCATCGCTGGTTCGGCACGTTCGATGGGTCTCGAAGTGGAGGGCGTGTAAATGGCTAAGGTTTCCAAGCGTCTCGCTGCTCTGAAGGCTTCGGTTGATCGCAACAAGCTGTACGCCGTTGACGAAGCGCTCGCGCTGGTCAAGGGTGCTGCTACCGCCAAGTTCAACGAATCGATCGACGTGTCGGTCAACCTCGGCGTTGACGCACGTAAGTCGGACCAAGTGGTTCGCGGTTCGGTCGTGCTGCCTAAGGGTACCGGCAAGTCGGTGCGCGTTGCTGTGTTCGCACAGGGCGCCAACGCTGAAGCCGCCAAGGCTGCAGGCGCTGAAGTCGTCGGCTTCGAAGATCTGGCTGAACAGATCAAGGCCGGCAATCTCGACTTCGACGTCGTGATCGCTTCGCCGGACGCAATGCGTATCGTCGGTCAGCTCGGTCAGATTCTCGGCCCGCGCGGCCTGATGCCGAACCCGAAGGTCGGTACCGTGACCCCGAACGTTGCCGAGGCAGTGAAGAACGCCAAGGCCGGTCAGGTTCAGTACCGTACCGACAAGGGTGGCATCATCCACGCGACCATCGGCCGTGCTTCGTTCGAAGCCGCTGATCTGAAGACCAACCTGGTTGCGCTGATCGAAGCGCTGCAAAAAGCCAAGCCGGCTTCGAGCAAGGGCGTGTACCTGAAGAAGGTCGCCGTTTCGAGCACGATGGGTGTCGGCGTTCGCGTCGACGCTGGCTCGCTGGCGCAGTAATAAATTTTGGGCCTGTTCCGGTGCTTGCGCCGGAGCGGGGTAGTCCAAGACCGTAGGCGCGTTTCGATGCTTAATCGCCGGTTCGCCGGCAGCCTACGCAGACGGTGTACCCAATCTGGATTTGGCCTGTGGTGTTTCACCACGGGTTTCCTGAAGGAAAGGTCGCCGTTGGGAGGTGTGGCTTTGCCATGCCAAACATCTCGTAATGGAGGTAGACCTTGAGTCTCAATCTCGAAGACAAAAAGGCCGTCGTAGCTGAAATCTCGGCAGAAGTTGCCAAGGCTCAGACCATCGTCGTCGCCGAGTATCGGGGTATCGGGGTTGCCAGCATGACTCTGCTGCGCAAGCAAGCGCGCGAGTCCGGCGTATACCTGCGTGTTCTGAAGAACACGCTGGCACGCCGTGCGGTCGAAGGAACGCCGTTTGCCGGTTTGGCTGACCATATGGTCGGTCCGCTGGTTTACGGTATTTCCGAAGACCCGGTTGCTGCAGCCAAGGTGCTGAACACGTTCGCCAAGAAGGACGACAAGATCGTCGTCAAGGCCGGTTCGTATGAAGGTCAGGTGATGGACCAAGCCGGCGTTGCCGCGCTGGCGTCGATCCCGAGCCGCGAAGAGCTGCTCTCGAAGCTGCTCTACGTCATGCAAGCGCCGTTGGCTGGCTTCGCCCGTGGCCTCGCCGCGCTGGCAGAAAAGAAGCAAGCTGGCGAACCGGCTGCGGTCGAAGCTGTTCCGGCCGAAGCGTAACCGCTTCCCGATTCCTTACCCTTTCGAAAAGATTTTCAGGAGTATTTACAAATGGCTCTGTCCAAAGAAGATATCCTCGACGCGGTTGCTGGTCTGACCGTCATGGAACTGAACGACCTGGTGAAGGCGTTCGAAGAGAAGTTCGGCGTTTCGGCTGCTGCTGTTGCTGTTGCTGGCCCGGCTGGCGCTGCTGCTGCTGCTGTTGAAGAAAAGACCGAGTTCGACGTGATCCTGACCGGCGCTGGCGCCAACAAGGTCGGCACGATTAAGGTCGTGCGCGAACTGACCGGCCTGGGCCTGAAGGAAGCTAAGGACCTGGTCGACGGCGCTCCGAAGCCGCTGAAGGAAGGCATTGCCAAGGCTGAAGCTGAAGCCATGGTCAAGAAGCTGGTCGAAGCAGGTGCAACTGCCGAGATGAAGTAATCGCTCTCGCGATTGCTCGAAATAGGCAGGCGGAGGAATCCGCCTGCCATTTTGCGTTTGTTTGACTGCCGTTCTGTAAGCTAAACCTAAAGAATCGTCTAGAGGTTTTGCCACAGATGACAAACCGGAAAAATGTTCCCGGAGCGCTTTGCGGTTTGTCTTTTGCGCCCCAATCCATGGAGAGCTTTTGAGTATGAATTACTCGTTCACAGAGAAGAAACGCATTCGTAAGAGTTTTGCGAAGCGGGCGAACGTCCTGGACGTTCCTTTTCTCCTCGCGACCCAGATCAACTCGTACACCGAGTTCCTGCAATTGGGTGTGCCAGTCGCGGAGCGGAATACCAACGGCCTGCAGGCTGCGTTCAGCTCGATTTTCCCGATCGAGTCGCACAACGGCAATGCACGCCTTGAGTTCGTCCACTATGTGCTTGGCGATCCGCCTTTCGACGTGATCGAGTGCCAACAGCGCGGCATTACGTTTGCTGCGCCGCTGCGCGCCCGCGTGCGCCTCGTGATCATGGATCGCGAAGCGGCCAAGCCGACCGTGAAGGAAGTCAAGGAACAGGACGTCTACTTCGGCGAAATTCCGCTGATGACCCGTAACGGCTCGTTCGTGATCAACGGCACCGAGCGCGTTATCGTCTCGCAGCTGCACCGCTCGCCGGGCGTGTTCTTCGAGCACGACAAGGGCAAGACCCACAGCTCGGGCAAGCTGCTGTTCTCGGCACGGATCATTCCGTACCGCGGCTCGTGGCTCGACTTCGAATTCGACCCGAAGGATCTGCTGTTCTTCCGGATCGACCGTCGCCGCAAGATGCCGGTGTCGGTACTGCTGAAGGCACTGGGCTTCACGCCTGAGGAAATCCTCGAGCGCTTCTACGACACCGACACCTTCACCATCGGTGAGGACGGTCTCGAGATGTCGCTGGTGCCCGAGCGCCTGAAGGGCGAAGTCGCCAAGTTCGACATCGTGTCGAGCGATGGCAAGGTGCTGGCGCAGAAAGACAAGCGCATCACTGCCAAGACGATCCGCGATATCCAGACCGCTGGCATCACCAAGCTGCCGGTGCCGGTCGACTTCTTGTACGGCCGCATCCTGGCCCACCACGTTGTGCACCCGGAAACCGGCGAAGTGCTAGCCCGTTGCAACGAGGAAATCACCGAAGATCTGGCCGCCAAGCTCGACATCGCCGGCGTGACCGAGATGAAGGTGCTGTACGTCAATGATCTGGACCAAGGCGCGTTCATTTCGCAAAGCCTGCGTTCGGACGACGTGAACGACGAGTACGGCGCGCGCGTGGCGATCTATCGCATGATGCGTCCGGGCGAGCCGCCGACCGAGGATTCGGTCCAGGCGCTCTTCAATGGCCTGTTCTTCTCCGAGGACCGTTACGATCTGTCGGCGGTCGGCCGGATGAAGTTCAACAGCCGTGCTTATCTTGCGCCGCGCGACGAGAAGACGCCGGGCTGGATGCACCAGTTCTACGCCCGTGTCGGTGAAATGGGCCTCGAAGGCGCAGGTACCTTGTCGGTGGACGACATCCTTGCCGTCATCAGCATTCTGGTTGAGCTGCGCAACGGCCGTGGCGATGTCGATGACATCGATCACCTCGGCAACCGTCGCGTGCGTTCGGTCGGTGAACTGGCCGAGAACCAGTTCCGCGCTGGTCTTGTACGCGTCGAGCGCGCCGTCAAGGAGCGTCTGTCGCAAGCCGAATCCGACAACCTGATGCCGCACGACCTGATCAACGCCAAGCCGGTATCGGCAGCGATCAAGGAATTCTTCGGTTCGTCGCAGCTGTCGCAGTTCATGGACCAGACCAACCCGCTGTCGGAAATTACCCACAAGCGCCGTGTCTCGGCCCTTGGCCCGGGTGGTCTGACGCGTGAGCGTGCCGGCTTTGAAGTCCGCGACGTGCACCCGACCCACTACGGTCGCGTTTGCCCGATCGAAACGCCGGAAGGCCCGAACATCGGCCTGATCAATTCGCTGTCGTGCTACGCCCGCACCAACCATTACGGCTTCCTCGAGACCCCGTATCGCAAGGTGATCGACGGCAAGGCTACCGCTGAAATCGATTACCTGTCGGCGATCGAAGAAGGCAAGTACGTGATTGCGCAGGCCAATGCACAAACCGACGACGACGGCCGTCTGATCGACGAAATGGTCACCTGCCGTGAACACGGCGAAACCATTATCGCGACGCCGGACCGCGTCCAGTACATGGACGTGGCGCCGAGCCAGATCGTGTCGGTCGCAGCTTCGCTGATCCCGTTCCTCGAGCATGACGATGCAAACCGCGCACTGATGGGCGCCAACATGCAGCGTCAAGCCGTGCCGGTGCTGCGCGCCGAGAAGCCGTTCGTCGGTACCGGTATCGAGCGCACTTGCGCGGTCGACTCGGGTACGGCCGTGGCCGCATTGCGTGGCGGTATCGTCGACTATGTCGATGCCAACCGCGTCGTGGTGCGTGTGAATGACGATGAAACCCTGCCGGGCGAAACCGGCGTGGACATCTACAACCTCGTCAAATTCACGCGTTCGAACCAGAACACCAATATCAACCAGCGTCCGGTGCTCCGCCGTGGCGACCGCATCACCCGTGGTGACGTGGTGGCCGACGGCGCATCGACCGACCTCGGCGAAATGGCACTCGGTCAGAATATGACCATCGCCTTCATGCCGTGGAATGGCTACAACTTCGAAGACTCGATCCTGATCTCGGAGAAGGTCGTTGCCGAAGACCGCTACACCTCGATCCATATCGAGGAACTGTCGGTCATGGCGCGCGATACCAAGCTCGGCCCGGAAGAAATCACCCGCGACATCTCCAACCTGTCCGAGCGCATGCTCGGTCGTCTGGACGAGTCGGGCGTGGTCTACATCGGCGCTGAAGTCGAAGCCGGTGACGTCCTCGTCGGTAAGGTGACGCCTAAGGGTGAAACCCAGCTGACGCCGGAAGAGAAGCTGCTGCGCGCGATCTTCGGCGAAAAGGCGTCCGACGTGAAGGACACCTCGCTGCGCGTGCCGTCGGGCATGACCGGTACCGTGATCGACGTGCAAGTGTTTACCCGTGAAGGCGTCGAGCGCGACAAGCGCGCCCAGGCCATCATCGACGAACAGCTGCGCCGCCACCGGACCGACCTGAACGACCAGCTACGCATCGTCGAGAACGACCTGTTCGAGCGGATCGAGCGGATGATCGTCGGCAAGACTGCCAACGGCGGCCCGAAGCGTCTGGCCAAGGGCACCGAGATCAGCCATGACTACCTGGCCGATCTGCCGTCCAAGCACGACTGGTTCGACATTCGTTTGTCGGACGAGGAAAGCGCGCGCCAGCTCGAAGCGATGAAGGACCTGATCGCCCAGATGAAGGCCGACTTCGACCTCAAGTTCGAAGACAAGAAGCGCAAGCTGACCCAGGGCGACGAACTGCCGCCGGGCGTGATCAAGATGGTCAAGGTCTACGTCGCGGTGAAGCGCCGTCTGCAGCCGGGCGACAAAATGGCCGGCCGTCACGGTAACAAGGGTGTAGTCTCGAAGATTCTGCCGGTTGAAGACCTGCCGTACATGGCCGACGGTTCGACTGTCGACATCGTGCTGAACCCGCTGGGCGTGCCGTCGCGGATGAACATCGGTCAGATTCTCGAAGTCCACCTCGGTTGGGCGGCCAAGGGGATCGGCCAACGCATCGATGCCATGCTGCGCGAACAGCGCAACATCGCCGAAATGCGCCAGTACCTGGACCAGATCTACAACTGCGCCGGCCGTCAGGAAGACATCGCCGGTCTGTCGGAAGCCGAAGTGGTGCAGCTGGCCAACGGCCTGCGTCGCGGTATGACCTTTGCAAGCCCGGTATTCGACGGCGCGAAGGAAAGCGAAATCCATCAGATGCTGGATCTGGCTTACCCGGACGAAGACGCACGTACCCAGCTGCTCGACTTCAACAGCAGCAAGACGCAGATGCAGCTGTTCGATGGCCGCACAGGCGAAGCATTCGAGCGCAAGGTCACCGTCGGCGTGATGCACTACCTGAAGCTGCATCACTTGGTCGACGACAAGATGCACGCGCGTTCGACCGGCCCGTACTCGCTCGTGACCCAGCAGCCGCTGGGCGGTAAGGCGCAGTTCGGTGGCCAGCGTTTCGGTGAAATGGAAGTCTGGGCACTCGAAGCGTACGGCGCGGCGTACACGCTGCAGGAAATGCTGACGGTGAAGTCGGACGATGTGAACGGCCGGACCAAGGTCTACGAGAACATCGTCAAGGGCGATCACCGGATCGACGCCGGCATGCCGGAATCCTTCAACGTGTTGGTGAAGGAAATCCGTTCGCTGGGTATCGATATCGATCTGGAAACCGAGTGATTGTGTGAGGAGGGGCGGCCCCGTGCCGCCTCGTACCGAACGCCTCACCCTCACAGGAGCTAAATGAATGAAAGGCTTACTCGAACTCTTCAAGCAGGTCGCGCAAGACGAAGAATTTGACGCGATCAAGATCGGGCTCGCATCGCCCGAGAAGATTCGTTCGTGGTCGTTCGGCGAAGTCAAAAAGCCGGAAACGATCAACTACCGTACGTTCAAGCCGGAACGTGACGGTCTGTTCTGCGCGCGTATTTTCGGGCCGATCAAGGACTACGAATGCCTGTGCGGCAAGTACAAGCGCCTCAAGCATCGCGGCGTGATCTGCGAAAAGTGCGGCGTTGAAGTCACGCTGTCCAAGGTGCGTCGCGAACGCATGGGCCACATCGAACTGGCGTCGCCGGTTGCGCACATCTGGTTCCTGAAGTCGCTGCCGTCGCGTCTGGGCATGGTGCTCGACATTCCGCTGCGCGATATCGAACGGGTGCTGTACTTCGAAGCCTTCATCGTGGTCGAGCCGGGCATGACTCCGCTGAACCGCGGCCAGCTGCTGACCGAAGAAGACTATTACAACAAGCTCGACGAATACGGCGACGAATTCGTTGCGCTGATGGGCGCCGAGGCCGTGCGCGAACTGCTGAAGAATCTCGATAGCGAGAACGAAATCAGCAAGCTGCGCGCCGAGCTCGAGTCGACCTCGTCCGACACCAAGATCAAGAAGATCGCCAAGCGCCTGAAGGTGCTCGAGGCCTTCCAGAAGTCCGGCATCAAGCCGGAATGGATGGTGCTGGAAGTGCTGCCGGTGCTGCCGCCGGAACTGCGTCCGCTGGTGCCGCTCGACGGTGGCCGTTTCGCCACGTCGGACCTGAACGATCTGTATCGTCGCGTCATCAACCGGAACAACCGTCTCAAGCGTCTGCTCGAGCTGCGCGCGCCGGAAATCATCGTCCGCAACGAAAAGCGCATGCTGCAGGAGTCGGTCGACTCGCTGCTCGACAACGGCCGTCGCGGCAAGGCGATGACCGGTGCCAACAAGCGTCCGCTGAAGTCGCTCGCCGACATGATCAAGGGTAAGGGCGGTCGTTTCCGTCAGAACTTGCTCGGTAAGCGCGTCGACTACTCGGGTCGTTCGGTCATTACCGTCGGTCCGTACCTGCGTCTGCATCAGTGCGGCCTGCCGAAGCTGATGGCGCTGGAGCTGTTCAAGCCGTTCATCTTCCACAAGCTCGAAGTGCTGGGCCTCGCGACCACGATCAAGGCCGCGAAGAAGATGGTCGAATCGCAAGAAGCCGTCGTCTGGGACATCCTGGAAGACGTCATTCGCGAACATCCGATTCTGCTGAACCGTGCGCCGACGCTGCACCGTCTGGGTATCCAGGCGTTCGAGCCGGTGCTGATCGAAGGCAAGGCCATCCAGCTGCATCCGCTGGTTTGCGCGGCCTTCAACGCCGACTTCGACGGTGACCAGATGGCCGTTCACGTGCCGCTGTCGCTCGAAGCGCAGATGGAAGCCCGCACGCTGATGCTGGCGTCGAACAACGTGCTGTCGCCGGCCAACGGCGAGCCGATCATCGTGCCGTCGCAGGATATCGTCTTGGGTCTGTACTACATGACCCGCGAGGCGATCCGCGCCACGGGCGAAGGCATGGCGTTCACCGACGTCAAGGAAGCGCTGCGCGCCTACGCCAACAAGGCGGTGACGCTGCAGACGCGCGTTTCGGTGCGCCTGAACGAATGGGTCAAGGACGAGAACGGCGAATGGCAAGCGCACACGGTGCGTCGCAACACCACCGTCGGCCGCGCGATCCTGTCGGAAATCCTGCCGAAGGGCCTCGACTTCAGCCACATCGACAAGGCGCTGAAGAAGAAGGAAATCGGCAAGCTGATCAACGCCTCGTTCCGCAGCTGCGGTCTGAAGGACACCGTGGTGTTCGCCGACCAGCTGATGTACACCGGTTTTGCCTACTCGACCCGCGGCGGTATCTCGATCTGCGTCGACGACATGCTGGTGCCGGCCGCCAAGGCCGAGCTGCTGGCTGCCGCCAACGCCGAAGTGCGCGACGTCGAGCAGCAGTACAACTCGGGTCTGGTCACTCAGGGCGAGCGCTACAACAAGGTCGTCGACATCTGGGGTCGCGCCGGTGAAGACATCGCCAAGGCGATGATGGCCAACCTCGGCAAGCAGCCGGTGCTCGATACCGACGGCAATATCGTCAAGGACGAGAACGGCAAGGACCTGATGCAGGACTCGTTCAACTCGATCTACATGATGGCCGACTCGGGCGCGCGGGGTTCTGCCGCCCAGATCCGTCAGCTTGCCGGTATGCGGGGCCTGATGGCCAAGCCGGACGGCTCGATTATCGAGACGCCGATTAAGGCGAACTTCCGCGAAGGCCTGACCGTTCTTGACTACTTCATCTCGACCCACGGTGCCCGTAAGGGTCTGGCGGATACGGCGCTGAAGACCGCGAACTCGGGTTATCTGACCCGTCGTCTGGTCGACGTGACGCAGGACTTGGTCGTGATCGAAGACGATTGCTACACCAAGCACGGCGTGACGATGAAGGCTGTCGTCCAGGGCGGTGACGTGATCGAGGCGCTGCGCGACCGGATTCTCGGCCGTGTCGTTGCTAGCGATATCGTCGACCCGAGCACGCAGGAAACCGCGTTCGAAGCCGGCACGCTGCTGACCGAAGATATCGTCGATCGCATCGATGAAATCGGCGTCGACGAAGTCAAGGTGCGTACGCCGCTGACCTGCGAAACCCGTTATGGCCTGTGCGCATCGTGCTACGGCCGTGATCTGGGTCGTGGCCATCGCGTCAACGCCGGTGAAGCCGTCGGCGTGATCGCCGCGCAGTCGATCGGTGAGCCGGGTACCCAGCTGACGATGCGTACCTTCCACATCGGTGGTGCCGCATCGCGAGCCGCAGCAGCGAGCCAGGTGGAATCGAAGTCGAACGGCCGTGTGGCGTTCACCTCGACGATGCGTTACGTCGCCAACAACAAGGGCGAGCTGATCATCATTACCCGTTCGGCCGAAGTGCTGGTGCTCGACGACCAGGGGCGCGAGCGCGAGCGCCACAAGGTGCCGTACGGTGCGACGCTGACCGTCAGGGATGGCGATGCCATCAAGGCCGGCACCGTGCTGGGTACGTGGGATCCGCACACCCGTCCGATCATTACCGAGTACGAAGGCCAGGTGCGCTTCGAGAACGTCGAGGAAGGCATGACCGTCGTCAAGCAGGTTGACGACGTGACCGGCCTGTCGACCCTCGTCGTGATCAACCCGAAGACCAAGGCTGGCGCCAAGGGCGTCCGTCCGCTGGTGAAGCTGCTCGACGAGCAGGGCAAGGAAGTGAAGCTTGCCGGCACCGATACGCCGGTGACCATCGGCTTCCAGCCGGGCGCGATCATTACCGTCAAGGACGGTCAGTCGGTTGGCAAGGGCGATGTACTGGCGCGGATTCCGCAGGAATCGGCCAAGACCCGCGACATTACCGGTGGTCTGCCGCGCGTGGCCGAGCTGTTCGAAGCCCGTTCGCCGAAGGATGCCGGCATGCTGGGCGAAGTGACCGGTACCGTGTCGTTCGGTAAGGACACCAAGGGCAAGCAGCGCTTGATCATCACCGATCTGGAAGGCTTGGGTCACGAATACCTGATCCCGAAGGAAAAGCACGTGATGGTGCACGATGGTCAGGTGGTCAACCGCGGTGAAACCATCGTCGACGGCCCGATCGATCCGCACGACATCCTGCGTCTGCAGGGTATCGAGGCGCTGGCGCGTTACGTCGTCCAGGAAGTGCAGGAAGTTTACCGTCTGCAGGGTGTGAAGATTAACGACAAGCACATCGAGGTGATCGTTCGCCAGATGCTGCGTCGCGTGGTCATCACCAGCAACGGTGATACCGGCTTCATCCCGGGCGAGCAGGTCGAGCGCGCTGAAGTGTTGACGAAGAACGACGAAATGATCGCCGCCGGCAAGCAGCCGGCTGGGTACGACAACGTGCTGCTGGGTATCACCAAGGCGTCGCTGTCGACCGACTCGTTCATCTCGGCCGCATCGTTCCAGGAAACCACGCGTGTCCTGACCGAAGCCGCCATCATGGGCAAGGTCGACGATCTGCGCGGTCTGAAGGAAAACGTCATCGTCGGTCGTCTGATCCCGGCCGGTACGGGCCTGGCCTACCACCGGTCGCGCAAGCGTCAGGCACAAGGTCTGGACTCGGCATTCGAAGCGCTCGAAGCCGTTCAGAGCGAAGAAGTACTGTAAGCACAGTACTTCACTTGACGACAAGGGCTTGATTTTCTTAGAATCTCAGGTCCAATCTGGCGACGCTCGGATTTTCCGCGCGTCGCCGGCTTCATTTGGGCATTGCAAACCGCAATGTCCGGTGATGGCAGGGTGTCCTGCCATCCAAAGTGGGGCCCCGTAAGGGGTGATTAACTCGAAGGATGTAATCAATGCCAACCATCAACCAGCTGGTCCGCAAGGGCCGCGAGAAGGAAGTGGTGAAGAGCAAGGTTCCCGCGCTCGAATCCTGCCCTCAAAAACGTGGCGTGTGCACTCGCGTGTACACCACCACTCCGAAGAAGCCGAACTCCGCGCTGCGTAAAGTCTGCAAGGTTCGCCTGACCAACGGTTTCGAAGTCATTTCGTATATCGGCGGTGAAGGCCACAACCTGCAAGAGCACAGTGTTGTGCTGATCCGCGGCGGCCGTGTGAAGGACTTGCCGGGTGTGCGTTATCACACCGTGCGCGGTTCGCTCGACACCGCTGGCGTCAAGGATCGTAAGCAGTCGCGTTCGAAGTACGGCGCGAAGCGTCCGAAGTAATTTCGGCCGCAAGCGGCGGTGTATCGCAATGGCGAGACCGTCGAGTAAGTGGTCGTCCTGCTGGGCGGCCGTGGGGTTTCAGGCCCCGACTGAATGTCATATTTAGGATAGAGAATCATGCCAAGACGCAGAGAAGTACCGAAGCGCGACGTCCTGCCGGATCCGAAGTTCGGTTCGCAGGAACTGACCAAGTTCATGAACGTGGTCATGATCGACGGCAAGAAAGCCGTGGCCGAACGCATCGTTTATGGTGCTTTCGCCCAGATCGAAAAGAAGACCGGCAAGAACGCGCTCGAAGTGTTCACCACCGCCATCAGTAACGCAAAGCCGATCGTCGAGGTGAAGAGCCGTCGCGTCGGTGGCGCAAACTACCAAGTTCCGGTCGAAGTCCGCCCCAGCCGTCGTTTGGCATTGGCGATGCGCTGGTTGCGCGACGCGGCCCGTAAACGTGGTGAGAAGTCGATGGATCTGCGTCTGGCCGGTGAGCTGCTCGATGCAGCCGAAAGCCGTGGCGGTGCCATGAAGAAGCGTGACGAAGTGCACCGTATGGCTGAGGCCAACAAGGCCTTCGCTCACTTCCGCTTCTAATCCGGCAATCCGTTTAAGGAAACTACCGTGGCTCGTACTACCCCTATTGAGCGCTACCGTAACATCGGTATCTCCGCTCACATCGACGCCGGTAAAACGACGACGACCGAACGCATCCTGTTCTACACCGGTGTTAACCACAAGATCGGTGAAGTGCACGACGGCGCTGCCACCATGGACTGGATGGAGCAGGAGCAGGAACGCGGCATTACCATTACTTCGGCTGCTACCACGACCTTCTGGAAGGGCATGAGCCTGCAGTATCCGGAACACCGCTTCAACATCATCGACACCCCGGGGCACGTTGACTTCACGATTGAAGTTGAGCGCTCGATGCGTGTTCTTGATGGCGCGTGCATGGTGTACTGCGCGGTCGGTGGCGTTCAACCGCAATCGGAAACCGTGTGGCGTCAGGCCAATAAGTACAAGGTGCCGCGTCTGGCCTTCGTGAACAAGATGGACCGTCAAGGCGCCAACTTCTTCCGCGTGGTCGAGCAGATGCGTACCCGCCTGAAGGCGAGTCCGGTGCCGGTCGTTGTGCCTATCGGCGCCGAAGACAACTTCCAGGGCGTGATCGACCTGCTGAAGATGAAGGCAATTTTCTGGGATGAAGCGTCGCAAGGTATGAAGTTCGAGTACCGCGATATTCCGGAAGATCTGCTGGCTGTCGCGCAAGAATGGCGCGAGAAGATGGTCGAGTCCGCTGCCGAAGCGTCGGAAGAGCTGATGAACAAGTACCTCGAAGAGGGTGACCTCACCGAGGAAGAGATCGTTGGCGGCATCCGTCAGCGCACGCTTGCTTGCGAAATCCAGCCGATGCTCTGCGGTACCGCGTTCAAGAACAAGGGCGTGCAACGCATGCTCGACGCCGTCATCGAATACCTGCCGTCGCCAGTGGATATTCCGCCGGTCAACGGTACCGACGACAAGGAACAGCCGGCTACCCGTGAGGCTTCGGATAGCGCGCCGTTCTCGTCGCTGGCGTTCAAGCTGATGAACGATCCGTACGTCGGCCAGCTGACCTTCTTCCGCGTCTACTCGGGCGTCGTGAAGCAGGGCGACTCGGTGCTGAACTCGGTGAAGGATCGCAAAGAGCGTATCGGCCGTATCGTGCAGATGCACGCCAACGACCGTAAGGAAATCGACGAAGTTCACGCAGGTGACATCGCTGCTGCGATCGGCCTGAAAGACGTGACCACCGGCGAAACCTTGTGTGCCCTCGATGCGCCGATCATTCTTGAGCGCATGATCTTCCCGGAGCCGGTGATTCACGTTGCCGTCGAACCGAAGACCAAGGCCGACCAGGAAAAGATGGGCGTTGCCCTGAACCGCCTGGCCAAGGAAGACCCGTCGTTCCGCGTGCGTACCGATGAAGAATCGGGCCAGACCATCATTTCGGGTATGGGCGAACTGCACTTGGAAATTCTGGTTGACCGCATGCGTCGCGAATTCGGTGTTGAAGCCAACGTCGGCGCGCCGCAAGTGGCTTACCGTGAAACCATCACCCGCATTGCGGAAGATGTCGAAGGCAAGCACGCCAAGCAGTCGGGCGGTAAGGGTCAGTACGGTCATTGCGTCATCACCGTTGAGCCGGCAGGCGAGGGCAATGGCTACTCGTTCGTTGACGAAATCAAGGGTGGCGTGATTCCGCGCGAATTCATCCCGTCGGTCGACAAGGGTATCCAGGGCACGCTGAAGGCTGGTGTGCTCGCGGGCTTCCCGGTCGTTGACGTCAAGGTTCGCCTGACCTTCGGTTCGTACCACGATGTCGACTCGTCGCAGATCGCGTTCGAACTCGCCGGTTCCATCGCGTTCAAGGAAGCCATGCGCCGCGCCGGTGCTGTCATCCTCGAACCGATGATGGCCGTCGAAATCGAAACGCCGGAAGAGTACATGGGCGACATCATGGGCGACCTGTCGTCCCGTCGCGGTATCATCCAGGGTATGGATGACAACCCGGCCGGCGGCAAGATGATCAAGGTCGAAGTGCCGTTGTCGGAAATGTTTGGTTACTCGACCACGCTGCGTTCGATGTCGCAGGGTCGTGCTACGTACTCGATGGAGTTCAAGCACTACTCGCAAGCGCCGAAGCACGTGGCCGACGCGATCCAGGCTAAGAAGTAATTGGTTTTGCCCGGCCAGTGTGCCGGGCAACCCCGAATCTCTATTTAAGGAATTAGCGAAATGGCTAAGGGTAAGTTTGAACGTACGAAGCCGCACGTCAACGTCGGCACCATCGGTCACGTTGACCATGGCAAGACCACGCTGACCGCAGCGATCACCACCATCCTGTCGAAGAAGTTTGGCGGCGAAGCCAAAGACTACTCGCAGATCGACAGCGCGCCGGAAGAAAAGGCTCGCGGTATCACGATCAACACCGCGCACGTCGAATACGAAACCGAAGCACGTCACTACGCACACGTTGACTGCCCGGGTCACGCCGACTACGTGAAGAACATGATCACCGGTGCTGCCCAGATGGACGGTGCGATCCTGGTCTGCTCGGCCGCTGACGGCCCGATGCCGCAAACCCGTGAACACATCCTGCTGTCGCGCCAAGTTGGCGTGCCGTACATTATCGTCTTCCTGAACAAGGCTGACCTGGTGGACGACGCTGAGCTGCTCGAGCTGGTGGAGATGGAAGTTCGCGAACTCCTGAGCAAGTACGACTTCCCGGGCGACGACTGCCCGATCATCACCGGTTCGGCCCGTCTGGCGCTGGAAGGTGACCAATCGGAATACGGCGAGCCGGCGATCTTCCGTCTGGCTGACGCGCTGGATTCGTACATCCCGACGCCGGAACGTGCCATCGACGGCGCCTTCCTGATGCCGGTTGAAGATGTGTTCTCGATCTCGGGTCGCGGCACCGTGGTGACCGGTCGTATCGAGCGCGGCATCGTCAAGGTTGGCGAAGAAATCGAAATCGTTGGTATCAAGCCGACCGTCAAGACCACCTGCACCGGCGTGGAAATGTTCCGCAAGCTGCTGGATCAAGGTCAAGCTGGCGACAACATCGGCGCGCTGCTGCGCGGTACCAAGCGTGAAGACGTCGAGCGTGGCCAAGTGCTGGCCAAGCCGGGTTCGATCACCCCGCACACCAAGTTCGAAGGTTCGGTCTACGTACTGAGCAAGGAAGAAGGCGGTCGTCACACCCCGTTCTTCAACGGCTACCGTCCGCAGTTCTACTTCCGTACCACCGACGTGACCGGTGCGGTCGAGCTGCCGGCTGGTATCGAAATGGTGATGCCGGGCGACAACGTTGAAGTCGTCGTGTCGCTGATCGCTCCGATCGCGATGGAACAAGGTCTGCGTTTCGCCATCCGTGAAGGCGGTCGTACCGTCGGCGCTGGTGTCGTTGCCAAGATCATCGAGTAAGGACTGGATTCATGCAAAGCCAAAAAATCCGTATCCGCCTGAAGGCTTTCGACTACGCGTTGATCGACCGCTCGGCCCAAGAAATCGTTGACACTGCCAAGCGCACTGGCGCTGTGGTCAAGGGTCCGGTTCCGCTGCCGACCAAAATCGAGCGTTTCGACGTGCTTCGTTCGCCGCACGTGAACAAGACCTCGCGCGACCAGTTCGAAATCCGCACTCACCTGCGCCTGATGGACATTGTCGATCCGACCGACAAGACCGTTGATGCGCTGATGAAGCTGGATCTGCCGGCTGGCGTCGACGTCGAAATCAAGCTGCAGTAATCGCGGCAATATGCCACAAGTACGCTAAGTGCTTGCGGCATAAGAAAAAGTTGTGCTAGTATCGCGGGCTTACCACTTTCGGGTGGTAAGCCCTTTTATTTTTAGTTGGTTATTTGCCGATCAATCGCAATCGGCCCTGAAAAGGAAATAACTATGAGCTTAGGTCTTGTCGGTCGCAAAGTCGGCATGACCCGCGTCTTTGCCGAGGATGGTGCATCCATTCCGGTAACGGTGCTGGACATGTCCGCTAATCGCGTCACGCAAATCAAGTCCGTGGAAGCCGACGGCTACGCAGCCGTCCAGGTGACCTTTGGTGCCAAGAAGGCCAACCGCGTCAATAAGGCGGAAGCCGGTCACTTTGCCAAGGCAGGTGTCGAAGCAGGTCTGGGACTCGTTGAGTTCCGCGTCGCTGCTGAGAAACTCGTCGATCTGAAGGCTGGTGATTCGCTGTCCGTTGAGCTGTTCGCTGCTGGTCAACTGGTTGATGTCACCGGTACCTCGCAAGGTAAAGGTTTCTCGGGCGTTATCAAACGTCACAACTTCAGTTCCAACCGCGCATCGCACGGTAACTCGCGTTCGCACAACACGCCGGGTTCGATCGGTCAGGCACAAGATCCGGGTCGTATTTTCCCGGGTAAGCGCATGGCGGGTCAGCTGGGTAACGTCAAGTCGACGGTCCAGAATCTGGAAGTCGTGCGTATCGATGCTGAGCGTCAACTGCTGCTGGTCAAGGGTGCAGTCCCTGGCTCCAAGGGCAATGACGTAGTCGTTCGTCCGAGTGTCAAGGCGGGTGCGTAATGGAACTTAAAGTCATCAATGCTAATGGCGAAGCGCAAGCCGCTGTCGCCGCATCGGATGCGCTGTTTGCCCGTGATTTCAACGAAGCGCTGGTTCACCAAGTCGTGACCGCGTACTTCGCGAATGCACGTAGCGGCAACCGCGCCCAGCTGGGTCGCGATGCAGTGCATCACTCCACCAAGAAGCCGTTCAAGCAAAAGGGCACCGGTCGTGCTCGTGCTGGTATGACTTCGTCGCCGCTGTGGCGTGGTGGTGGCCGGGCGTTCCCGAACAGCCCGGATGAAAACTTCAGCCAGAAGGTTAACCGCAAGATGTACCGCGCCGGTATCGCGACCATTCTG
Source organism: Jeongeupia wiesaeckerbachi (assembly GCF_050916355.1). Taxonomy (GTDB): domain Bacteria; phylum Pseudomonadota; class Gammaproteobacteria; order Burkholderiales; family Chitinibacteraceae; genus Jeongeupia; species Jeongeupia wiesaeckerbachi. The sequence goes on along the minus strand of NZ_CP136946.1, from coordinate 457,025 downwards.
TCGCAACTCGTGCGTGAAGATCGTCTGATCGTGGTTGACTCGCTGTCGCTGGAAGCCCCGAAGACCAAGGCCCTGGTGCAAAAGCTGAATGCGCTGAATCTCGATTCCGTGCTGTTCATCACCAAGGAACTGGACGAGAACCTGTACCTCGCTTCGCGCAACCTGCCGCACGTGCTCGTTCTCGAGCCGAGCCAGGCTGACCCGGTAAGCCTGGTGCGCTTCAAGAAAGTCGTGCTGACCCGTGATGCGCTGGCCGCTTTTGAGGAGATGTTCGCATGACGCAATTCACCGAAAACCGTCTGCTGCAAGTGCTGCTGGCGCCGGTCGTGTCGGAAAAGACCACCCTCGTTGCTGAAAAGAACGAGCAAGTCGTATTCCGCGTATCGACCGATGCGACCAAGGCCGAGATCAAGGCTGCTGTTGAGCTGCTGTTCAAGGTCAAGGTTGAGGGCGTGTCCGTGATCAACGTGAAGGGCAAGGGCAAGCGCTTTGGCCGTTTCGTGGGTCGCCGCAAGGACTGGAAAAAAGCTTACGTTAGCCTCGCGGCTGGTCAGGAACTTGACCTCGCGGCTGCGCAATAAGGGGACTGAAAATGGCATTGGTTAAAGTAAAACCGACGTCCGCCGGTCGCCGCGCTGTCGTCAAGGTTGTCAATCCGGATCTGCACAAGGGTGCGCCGTACGCGCCGCTGCTCGAGTCGCAAAGCAAGACCGCAGGTCGTAACAACCGCGGTGTGATCACGACCCGTCACAAGGGTGGTGGCCACAAGCAGCACTATCGCATGATCGATTTCAAGCGCAACAAGGATGGCATCGTTGCCAAAGTTGAGCGCCTGGAATACGACCCGAACCGCACCGCGAACATCGCGCTGCTGTGCTACGCCGACGGCGAACGCCGTTACATCATCGCCCCGAAGGGCCTGAAGGCTGGCATGACCGTGGTTTCGGGCTCGGAAGCGCCGATCAAGGCGGGTAACGCCCTGCCGATCCGCAATATTCCGGTCGGTTCGACCATTCACTGCGTCGAAATGCAGCCGGGCAAGGGCGCGCAAATCGCTCGCTCCGCTGGTGCTTCGGTGCAGCTGCTGGCGCGCGAAGGTGCTTACGCTCAGCTGCGTCTGCGCTCGGGTGAAATCCGCAAGGTGCACATCGATTGCCGCGCGACGCTGGGCGAAGTCGGTAACGAAGAGCATAGCCTCCGTTCGTACGGTAAGGCTGGTGCGAAGCGCTGGTTGGGTATCCGCCCGACGGTGCGTGGTACGGCCATGAACCCGATCGATCACCCGCACGGTGGTGGTGAGGGTCGTACTGGTGAAGGCCGTGTGCCGGTTAGCCCGTGGGGCCAGCCGACCAAGGGCTATCGTACCCGCAACAACAAGCGCACCGACGGCATGATCGTCCGTCGTCGTCCTGCGAACAAGGGGTAATTGAACATGTCACGTTCTGTCAAGAAGGGCCCGTTCGTTGACCTGCACCTGATCAAGAAGATCGAGAGTGCGCGCAACTCGAACGACAAGCGCCCGATCAAGACCTGGTCGCGTCGTTCCACGGTGCTGCCGGACTTCGTCGGTCTGACGATTGCCGTGCACAACGGCAAGCAGCACGTTCCGGTTTACGTGAACGAAAACATGGTTGGCCACAAGCTCGGCGAGTTCGCACTCACCCGGACTTTCAAAGGCCATGCCGCCGATAAAAAAGCCAAGCGCTAAGGTGAAGACATGCAAGTATCCGCTGTACTGAGCAGTGCTCGTGTTTCCGCCCAAAAAGCGCGCCTGGTCGCTGACCTGGTCCGTGGCAAATCGGTGGAGCAAGCGCTGAACATTCTGGCTTTCAGCCCGAAGAAAAGTGCCGTTCTGATCAAAAAAGTGCTCGAGTCGGCGATTGCCAACGCAGAGCACAACGAGGGTGCCGACATCGACAGCCTCAAGGTCGCGACGATTTTTGTGGATAAGGGTCCGTCCCTCAAGCGCTTTACCGCTCGTGCCAAGGGTCGCGGTAACAAGATTGAGAAGCAGACCTGCCACATCACGCTGACTGTCGGCGACTAAGGAGCGAAAATGGGTCAGAAAATTCATCCGACGGGTTTTCGTCTCGCCGTCACCAAGAACTGGGCTTCGCGTTGGTACGCCAACAGCAAGAACTTCGCCGGCATGCTTACTGCCGACATCGAAGTTCGTGAGTTTCTGAAGAAGAAACTGGCGAATGCCTCGGTCAGCCGTGTCGTGATCGAGCGCCCGGCCAAGAATGCCCGTATCACCATTCATACTGCCCGTCCGGGTGTTGTGATCGGTAAGAAGGGCGAGGATATCGAGTCGCTGAAGAAGCAACTGCAGAACATCCTCAAGGTGCCGGTCCACGTCAACATCGAAGAAGTCCGCAAGCCGGAAATCGATGCGCAGATCATCGCCGACAGCATCGCGTCGCAGCTGGAAAAGCGCGTGATGTTCCGTCGTGCCATGAAGCGCGCGATGCAAAACGCCATGCGTCTGGGTGCCCAGGGCATCAAGATCATGTCGTCGGGCCGTCTGAACGGTATTGAAATCGCCCGTACCGAATGGTACCGCGAAGGTCGTGTGCCGCTGCACACCCTGCGCGCGGACATCGACTACGCGACGAGCGAAGCGAAGACCACGTACGGCATCATCGGTATCAAGGTTTGGGTTTACAAAGGCGAAGTGAAGCCGGGCGAAAAGGCTGCAGAGCCGGCGCCGGAAACCCAGCGTAAAGCACGAAAGGGGCCTCGTAATGCTGCAGCCAACTAGACTCAAGTTCCGTAAGGTCCAGAAGGGCCGCAACACCGGTATCGCTACCCGCGGTAACAGCGTTGCCTTTGGCACCTTCGGTCTCAAGGCGATCAGCCGCGGCCGTCTGACAGCCCGTCAGATCGAAGCTGCGCGTCGCGCCATCACCCGCTACATCAAGCGTGGTGGCCGCGTGTGGATTCGTGCGTTCCCGGATAAGCCGATTTCGACCAAGCCGGCCGAAGTGCGGATGGGTAATGGTAAGGGTAGCCCGGAGTACTGGGTTGCTGAAATCCAGCCGGGCAAGGTCCTGTATGAACTCGACGGCGTCGCCGAAGAAGTCGCTCGTGAAGCGTTCCGCCTGGCTTCGGCCAAGCTGCCGTTTGCGACTGCCTTCGTCGCTCGCCAAGTGGGGCAATGATGAAAGCTGCTGAACTGCGTCAAAAATCCGTCGAAGAGCTCAAGGTCGAGCTGACGGCGCTGCTCAAAGCCCAATTCAGCCTGCGCATGCAAAATGCGACCGGCCAACTGGCAAAAAACAGCGAAATCAACCGGGTGCGCAAGGATATTGCGCGCGTTCATACCATCCTGGCTGAGAAGGCTGCTTAATATGAGCGAAGCGAAACTCAAGCGTACGCTGACCGGCCGTATCGTCAGCGATAAAATGGACAAGACGGTTACCGTCCTGGTCGAGCATCTGGTCAAGCACCCGCTGTACGGCAAGGTGGTTCGTCGTTCCAAGAAGTATCACGCGCACGACGAAACCAACCAGTATCACGAAGGTGATCTGGTGACGATCGTCGAAGGTCGTCCGCTGTCCAAGACTAAGTCCTGGGTTGTGACTGCGCTGATCGAAAAAGCACGCATCGTCTGATTGACGGTAGGCCGGATTCCGGTCTAGTGCTTGCGCGGGCATTGTACGTCTTGTACAATGCCCGTTTTCCCATCTGCGGTGGTGTAGTTTACTGCCGCGTGTTTCTCCCCCTCGCGGGGTCCAAAACTGACTGCATTGCTCGGTTTTGCCGGGCGTCTCGGCTTTGTCGAGGTTTGCGGTACAAGTTGGAGGTTGTTTTTCCATGATCCAAATGCAATCCATGTTGGAGGTTGCAGACAATACCGGTGCGCGTCACGTGATGTGCATCAAGGTGTTGGGCGGCTCCAAGCGTCGCTACGCTTCGGTGGGCGACATCATCAAGGTGACCATCAAAGATGCGGCACCGCGTGGTCGCGTCAAGAAGGGTGACGTATATAGCGCCGTGGTGGTTCGCACCGCCAAGGGCGTGCGTCGCGCCGACGGTTCGCTGATCAAGTTCGACGGCAATGCCGCCGTTCTCCTTAACAACAAGCTTGAGCCGATCGGCACCCGTATCTTCGGGCCGGTAACGCGTGAGCTGCGCACCGAGAAGTTCATGAAGATCGTCTCGCTTGCGCCGGAAGTGCTGTAAGGAGAGATGGCATGAACAAGATTCGCAAAGGTGACGAGATCGTCGTCATCACCGGCAAGGACAAGGGCAAGCGCGGCACCGTGCTGCGCGTGATTCCGACTGCAGACCAAGTGATCGTCGAAGGCGTGAACGTTGCTAAAAAGCACGTGAAGCCGAACCCGATGCGTGGTCAGCAAGGTGGTATTGTCGAAAAGACCATGCCGCTGCACGTTTCGAACGTTGCGATTTTCAATGCTGCGACCGGCAAGGCTGATCGCGTGGGCTTCAAGCTGTTGGATGACGGCAAAAAAGTTCGCGTGTTCAAGTCGAGCGGCGAAGTGATTGGCGCTTAAGGGGTATAAACATGGCTCGTTTGCAAGATTTTTACAAAGAGCAGGTTGTGCCGGCGCTGATCGAGCAGTTCGGTTACAAGTCTGTGATGGAAGTGCCGCGCATCGAAAAGATCACCGTCAACATGGGTGTCGGTGAAGCGGTTGCTGACAAGAAAGTGATGGAACACGCTGTTGGCGACATGGAAAAGATCACCGGCCAAAAGGCTGTGGTCACCAAGGCCAAGAAGTCCATCGCTGGCTTCAAGATTCGTGACGGCTATCCGGTTGGCTGCAAGGTCACCCTGCGTCGCGAACGCATGTTCGAGTTCTTTGATCGCCTGGTTTCGGTTGCGCTGCCGCGCGTCCGTGACTTCCGTGGTGTGCCGGCCAAGTCGTTCGACGGTCGCGGCAACTTCAACATGGGTGTGCGTGAACAGATCATCTTCCCGGAAATCGAGTACGACAAGATCGACGCGCTCCGCGGTATGAACATCACCATCACCACGACGGCGAAGACTGACGAAGAAGCGCGCGCGCTGCTGTCGGCCTTCAAGTTTCCGTTCAAGAACTGAGGCGATCATGGCAAAACTTGCACTGATTAAACGTGAAGAAAAGCGTCGCGCCGTCGTTGAGAAGTTTGCTGCCAAGCGCAATGCGCTGGTTGCAATCGCCAACGATGCCAACGCCAGCGAAGAAGACCGCTTCCAGGCTCGCCTGAAGCTGCAGCAGCTGCCGCGCAACTCCAGCAAAGTCCGTTTGCACAACCGTTGCGCGCTGACTGGTCGTCCGCGTGGCGTGTACAGCAAATTTGGTCTTGGCCGTAACAAACTGCGCGAGCTCGCCATGAAGGGTGAAATCCCCGGCATGGTGAAGGCCAGCTGGTAATAGGAGAACAGAAACATGGCAATGCATGATCCTATCGCCGATATGCTGACCCGTATCCGTAACGCGCAGCGTGCGGACAAGGTTTCGGTGGCGATGCCGTCTTCCAAGCTGAAGGTGGCAATTGCTAAAGTGCTGCAGGACGAAGGTTATGTTGAATCCTTCGCTGTGGCTGGTGATGTGAAGCCGACGCTGACCATCGAACTCAAATACTACGCCGGTCGTCCGGTGATCGAACGCATCGAGCGCATCTCGAAGCCGGGTCTGCGCATCTACAAGGGTGCCACCGAGGTCCCGCAAGTGATGAATGGCCTCGGCGTGGCGATCCTGTCCACCTCCAAGGGTGTGATGACCGACCGCAAGGCGCGCGCCCAGGGTGTTGGCGGCGAGCTGCTCTGCGTCGTGGCTTAAGGAGAGTAATCGATGTCTCGCGTAGCTAAAAATCCGGTAGCCATTCCGGCTGGCGTCGAAGTCAAGATCGGCGCTGAAGAAATCGTCATCAAGGGCCCGAACGGCTCGCTGGCTCAGGCTCTGACCGGCAATGTCGATGTCAAGGTTGAAGACAACGCACTGGTGTTTGCTGCCCGCAATGGCGACAAGCAATCCCGTTCGATGTCCGGCACCCTCCGTGCACTGGTCAACAATATGGTGACCGGCGTCTCCAAGGGCTTCGAGCGCAAGCTGACCCTGGTTGGCGTGGGTTATCGTGCCCAGGCACAAGGCGACACCCTCAATCTGACCCTCGGCTTCTCCCACCCGGTCGCGCACAAGATGCCGGCTGGTGTGAAGGTGGAAACGCCGTCGCAGACCGAGATTGTCCTCAAGGGCGCCGACAAGCAGGTCGTTGGTCAGGTCGCAGCTGACATCCGCGCATACCGCGCGCCGGAACCGTATAAGGGTAAGGGCGTTCGCTATTCGGATGAAGTTGTTGTCCGTAAAGAAACCAAGAAGAAGTAATCGAGGCTGAATCATGGACAAGAAAGAAACTCGACTCCGCCGCGCACGCAAAACCCGTGCAAAGATTGCGGAGCTCAAGGCGGTGCGCCTGTCGGTGCACCGGACCAACAGCCATATCTATGCGCAAGTCATCGACGCAACCGGCAGCAAGGTGCTGGCCGTTGCTTCGACGCTTGAAGCCGATGTGCGCGGTCAGATCAAGAACGGCGCTTCGGTCGAAGCTGCAGCGGCTGTCGGCAAGCGTATTGCTGAGAAAGCCAAGGCTGCCGGCATCGAGAACGTTGCGTTCGATCGTTCCGGTTTCCACTATCACGGTCGCGTAAAGGCTCTGGCCGACGCGGCTCGTGAAGGCGGCCTCGTCTTCTAATTGGAGTTATCAAATGGCTAGAAACGAAGCAGAAGATCGTCAGGACGGCCTTCGCGAGAAAATGGTTGGCGTGAATCGCGTCACCAAGGTCGTGAAGGGTGGCCGGATCATGGGCTTTGCCGCACTGACCGTCGTTGGCGACGGCGATGGCGGCGTTGGTATGGGCAAGGGTAAAGCGAAGGAAGTGCCGGTTGCGGTGCAGAAGGCGCTGGACGAAGCCCGTCGCAAGCTGTTCAAAGCATCGCTGAAGAACGGCACCGTGCCGCACTCGGTGATCGGCAAGCACGGTGCGACCACCGTGTTCATGCAACCGGCACCGGAAGGTACCGGCATCATCGCCGGCGGCCCGATGCGCGCTGTGTTCGAAGTGGCTGGTGTGCACAACATCACCGCGAAGATCCACGGTTCGACCAACCCGTACAACGTGGTTCGCGCCACGCTGGACGGCCTTGCCAAGCTGCACACCGCCGGCGATATCGCGGCCAAGCGCGGCAAGACCGTCGAAGAACTCTTCGGGGGTGAATAATGACTGACGCGAAGAAAATCAAGGTCACGCTCGTCAAGAGCCTGATCGGTCGCCTGGAAAGCCACAAGGCCTGCGCCCGTGGTCTGGGTCTGCGCAAGCTGAACAGCTCGTCGGAAGTGATCGATACCCCGGAAAACCGCGGCATGATCAACAAGATTAGCTACCTCTTGAAGGTGGAGGGCTAAATGGAACTGAATAACCTGAAACCGGGTGTTGGCGCTAAGCACGCCAAGCGCCGTGTTGGCCGCGGTATCGGCTCGGGCCTGGGCAAGACCGCTGGTCGAGGCCATAAGGGTCAGAAGTCGCGTACCGGTGGTTTCCACAAGGTCGGCTTTGAAGGCGGTCAAATGCCGCTGCAACGTCGTCTGCCGAAGCGCGGCTTCAAGTCGCTGTCGGCTGGCAAGTCGGTGGAAGTGAGCTTGGCAGACCTGAATCGTCTGCCGGTGAACGACATCGATTTCCTGACGCTGCTGCAGGCAGGTCTGGTTTCGCAACGCGCGAACCAAGCCAAGGTCATTCTGGCTGGCAAGATCGAACGTGCAATCACTCTGAAGGGCGTTGGCGCCACGAAGGGTGCGCGTGCAGCGATCGAAGCCGCTGGTGGCTCCATCGTCGAGTAATTCGGCTATTGAATAGGGCAGTAACGTGGCAAATCCCGCTCTGGCTTCTGCTGGTAGTAAGTTCGCGGATCTGAAGAAACGCATCTGGTTCTTGGTCGGTGCACTGATCGTTTATCGTATCGGTGCGCACATCCCCGTGCCGGGGATCAACCCGGCCGAGCTGGCGCGTCTCTTCGAAAGTTCGCAAACCGGTCTCCTGAACATGTTCAACATGTTTTCGGGTGGCGCCCTGTCGCGCTTTACCGTGTTTGCGATCGGGATCATGCCTTACATCTCTGCTTCGATCATTCTGCAGCTGGCATCGGAAGTCTTTCCGACGCTGAAGCAGTTGAAGAAGGAGGGTGAGGCCGGTCGTCGCAAGATCACCCAGTACACGCGTTATGCGACCGTACTGTTGGCGACCGCGCAGAGCTTCGGGATTGCCATGATGCTGTTCAAGCAGCCTAACCTGGTTATGTTGCCGCAGCTGCAGTTCATCATCATGACGGTCATCACGCTGGTGACCGGCACGATGTTCCTGATGTGGCTGGGTGAGCAAATTACCGAGCGTGGTATCGGCAACGGGATTTCGATCCTCATCTGCGGTGGTATCGCCGCAGGTGTGCCGGGCGCGATCGGCAAGACGCTGACCCTTGCCAACCAGGGCGCACTGCCGATCATTCTGGTCCTGTTCCTGTTCGTTGGCGTGGTGTTGCTGACGGCTGCCGTGGTGTTTGTCGAGCGTGGTCAACGCAAAGTGCCTGTGCACTATGCCAAGCGCCAGGTCGGCAACCGCATCATGCAGGCGCAAAGCACGCATCTGCCGCTGAAGCTGAACATGGCTGGGGTGATTCCGCCGATCTTCGCCTCGTCGATCATCCTGTTCCCGGCGACCGTGCTGTCCTGGACCGGTAACAGCGATAAACTGTCGTGGCTGAAGTCGATCGGTGACATGCTGCATCCGGGCCAGCCGCTGTATGTATTGCTGTATGCTGCTGCGATTATCTTCTTCTGCTACTTCTACACCGCGCTGGTCTTCAATCCGAAGGAAACCGCGGACAATCTGAAGAAGAGTGGGGCGATGATCCCGGGTTATCGACCGGGTGAGCACACGGCACGCTATATCGAGAAGCTGATCCTCAAGTTGACGCTGATCGGTGCGGTTTATATCACCGTGATCTGTCTGATTCCGGAGTTCCTGATCCTCAAGTGGAACGTACCGTTCTACTTCGGTGGTACTTCGCTGCTGATCCTAGTGGTGGTGACCATGGACTTCATGTCACAGATGCAATCGTATGTGTTGTCGCATCAGTATGAAGGCCTGTTGAAGAAAGCAAACTTCAAGGGTTAAGGGCTGAGCCCGAGCAAAACAATGTCGAAAGAAGACGTCATTCAGATGCAGGGCGAAGTCCTGGAAACGTTGCCAAACGCAACGTTCCGGGTCAAGCTCGAAAACGGACATGTGGTCCTTGGTCATATTTCCGGCAAGATGCGTAAGCATTACATTCGCATCCTACCCGGTGATAAGGTTACTGTAGAGCTCACGCCCTACGATCTGACCAAGGCTCGCATCGTATTCCGGGCCAAGTGAGCGCCCGGAATTTCATTTTTGACTGAAAGGAAAGACGATGAGAGTTCAAGCATCGGTCAAGAAAATCTGCCGCAATTGCAAAATCATCCGCCGCAACCGTGTTGTGCGCGTGATCTGCACTGACCCGCGGCACAAGCAACGCCAAGGTTGATTTGAGTCAATCGGCCGCAGGCGTTATAATCTGCAACTTTTTTAACCTGGGGTAAGGAAGTTATGGCCCGTATTGCTGGGGTTAACATCCCTAATCATCAGCATACTGTGATCGGCCTTCAGGCAATCTTCGGCATCGGCCGCACTCGCGCCTACGCGATCTGCGCTGCTACTGCCATTGATACTGCCAAGAAGGTCAAAGATCTCAGTGAAGCTGAGCTCGACAAGCTGCGTGAAGAAATCGGCAAGTACATCGTTGAAGGTGATCTTCGCCGTGAAAACACGATGGCAATCAAGCGTCTCATGGACCTTGGCTGCTACCGCGGTTTCCGTCATCGCAAGGGCTTGCCTGTTCGCGGCCAGCGCACTCGCACCAATGCTCGTACTCGTAAGGGTCCGCGCAAGGCGATTGCTGGCAAGAAGTAATCTAAGGAATACAAAGAATGGCTAAAGCAAACACAGTGCGTGTACGGAAGAAAGTCAAAAAGAGCGTGTCTGAAGGGATCGTGCATGTGCACGCTTCGTTCAACAACACGATCATTACCATCACCGATCGCCAAGGCAATGCACTTTCTTGGGCTACCTCGGGCGGTGCTGGTTTCAAGGGCTCTCGGAAAAGTACACCCTTCGCAGCCCAGGTGGCCGCGGAGCACGCTGGTAAAGTTGCCCAAGAATATGGTGTGAAGAACCTTGAAGTTCGTATCAAGGGCCCTGGTCCGGGTCGCGAATCCGCCGTGCGTGCATTGAACGCACTCGGCTTCAAGATCACCAGCATTTCGGACGTGACCCCGGTGCCGCACAACGGCTGCCGTCCGCCGAAAAAGCGTCGTATCTAATCCCGGAGTAAGACATGGCTCGTTATATTGGACCCAAGTGCAAACTCGCACGCCGTGAGGGTACTGACCTTTTCCTCAAGAGCGCACGCCGCTCGCTCGACAGCAAGTGCAAGCTGGAACAAGCCCCAGGCCAGCACGGCGCTAACGGCAAACAGCCGCGTCTGTCGGACTATGGCGTTCACCTGCGTGAAAAGCAAAAAATCCGTCGTATCTACGGCGTGCTGGAACGTCAGTTCCGTCGTTATTTCGAACAGGCCAGCGCTCGCAAGGGCTCCACGGGTGAAAACCTGCTGAAGCTGCTTGAGTCGCGTCTGGACAACGTCGTTTACCGTATGGGCTTCGGCTCGACTCGCGCCGAAGCTCGCCAGCTGGTTTCCCACTGCGCGCTGACCGTGAACGGTAACGTCGTCAACATCGCGTCCTTCCAAGTCAAGGCTGGCGACGTCGTCGCTATCCGTGAGAAGGCCAAGAAGCAGGTTCGCATTCAGGAAGCGTTGTCGCTTGCTGAAGGCATTGGCTTCCCGGGCTGGGTTCAGGTGGATTCCAAGAAAATGGAAGGCGTGTTCAAAAGCACGCCGGAGCGTTCCGATCTCTCCAGCGATCTCAATGAGTCGCTGGTGGTGGAATTCTACTCCAAGTAAACACTGAACCGTTTTCAGGCCAAGGGATACTGATACATGCAAAACCTCGCTAACGAGTTGCTCAAGCCGCGCATCATCGACGTGCAGGCTCAATCTTCCGCCCAAGCACGGGTGGTGATGGAGCCGTTCGAGCGCGGTTACGGCCATACGCTCGGTAACGCCCTGCGCCGGATCCTGTTGTCGTCGATGCCGGGCTACGCCCCCACCGAGGTCAAGATCGAAGGCATCGTGCACGAATATTCCGCTCTGGATGGCGTGCAGGAAGATGTCGTCGATATTCTCTTGAACCTCAAAGGGGTCGTGCTCAAGCTGCATGGCCGTGACTCGGTCACGCTCACGCTCGTCAAAGACGGCGAGGGCGTGGTCAAGGCCGGTGATATCCAGCTGCCGCACGATGTCGAAGTCGTGAACCCCGATCACGTGGTTGCTCACCTGTCCGCAGGTGGCAAGCTGAACGTCGAAATCAAGGTCGAGAAGGGCCGTGGTTACCAGCCTGCACCGGCTCGTCTGAACAAGGACGAGAACCGCAGCATTGGTACCATCCAGCTCGATGCGTCGTTCAGCCCGATCCGTCGGGTCAGCTACCAGGTCGAAAGCGCTCGCGTCGAGCAGCGCACCGATCTGGATCGCCTGATCCTCGATATCGAGACCAATGGCGTGCTGACGCCGGAAGATGCGGTTCGCCAAGCGGCCCGTATTCTGATGGACCAGCTGTCGGTGTTCGCAGATCTCGAAGGGACGCCGGTTGAGGAAGAGAAGCCCGCTGCGCCGCAGATCGATCCGATCCTGCTGCGTCCGGTGGACGATCTTGAGTTGACCGTCCGTTCGGCAAACTGCCTGAAGGCCGAGAACATCTACTACATCGGGGATCTGATCCAGCGCACCGAGACTGAGCTCTTGAAGGCGCCGAATCTGGGCCGCAAGTCCTTGAATGAAATCAAGGAAGTGCTCGCCTCGAAGGGCCTGTCGCTGGGTATGCGCCTCGAGAACTGGCCGCCGGCTGGCTTGGAAAAGCCCTGAGCGGTCAACGGAAAGGAACTGACAAATGCGTCATGGTAATGGCAACCGCAAACTGAATCGTACCTCGGCTCACCGCCAAGCGCTGCTGCGCAACCTGGCGAATGCGCTGCTGCGTCACGAAGTCATCAAAACCACGCTGCCGAAGGCCAAGGAACTGCGCCGCGTCGCAGAGCCGCTGATCACCCTCGGCAAGAAGCCGTCGCTGGCAAACCGTCGTCTCGCATTCGATCGCACCCGCGATCGCGAGATGGTCGTCAAGCTGTTCGACGTGCTGGGCCCGCGTTACGCCAACCGTAATGGTGGCTATCTGCGTATTCTGAAGTGCGGTTTCCGCGATGGCGACAATGCCCCGATGGCATTCGTCGAACTCGTTGACCGCCCGGAAGAAGCCGAAGTGGTTGAAGCTGCCGAGTAATCGCAGCGATATAGTGAAAAGGCCGGCGTCAGCTGGCCTTTTTGCTTTTTTGGAAGCGGTTCGCGGCGGACTTGGATTGGTCCCGCGCTGATCGTAGACTGTTTATGTTGCGTTGCGAGATTACGGGATCGGGTGAGTTATGGCGCGGTTTGCGATTGGCGATATTCAGGGCTGCTTTGATGAGTTGCAGCTGCTACTCGAGCGAATGGGGTTTGAGCCCGGTCGCGATACGCTTTACCTCGTCGGTGATCTGGTGAACCGAGGGCCGGACTCCGCAGCAGTGCTGCGCTGGGCTAAAAGGCATGATGATGCGGTGCGAGTCGTGCTCGGTAACCACGACCTGAGCCTGTTGGCGCTGTCGGCGGGCATCGGCAAAGCGCGCCCCGGCGACACCATGGCTGCTGTGCTGGAGGCCGATGATGCATCGGCTCTGCTCGATTGGTTGCGTCTGCAGCCGCTGGTGTTGCCGCTAGAGGACACACTGATTGTTCATGCCGGTATCTGGCCAGGCTGGACGCAGCAGCAGGCGATCGAGCTTGCGAGCGAAGTGCAGTTGCAACTGGCTGGGCGAAATTGGCGCGACGGTCTGACGCAGATGTATGGTAATCAGCCGGCGTGCTGGGACGAGACGCTAGATGGTTGGGCGCGATGGCGTTTCGTGGTGAATGCGCTGACGCGGATGCGCTTTGTTGACGCGGCTGGTGCGCTGCAACTGAAGTTCAAGGGTGAACTGGCCGATGCGCCGGCCGAACTTTATCCGTGGTTTGACTGGCCGCAGCGCGTGCCGACCTCGCGCATCGTTTGCGGTCACTGGTCAGCGCTCGGCTTGCGAGTTCGCGATCAGTTGATTGCACTCGATACCGGTTGCATCTGGGGGGGCGCATTGACGGGCGTCGACCTTGATAGCGGCCGCCTGTACCAAGTGCCGGCTAGACGTGAGTATCAGTCGTTATTGGCGGCGTAGCGCCGCACTCGTGCTGGTCGAGTACTCAGTGTACGCAGTGGCCGGTTTCGAAGGCCTGGTGCGCTGCTTGGATTCGGGACTGCACGAATTGGGTCAGCGTGCGGCGGTCGCTCTCGCCGGCGGGGAATGGGGCCAGGAAGCTCAGCTCAACAGTGAGCCCGCGGTGGCCGAGCACCCGCCATAGCGATTCGCCGAAAGAAATTTCATCGATATAGGCTGCGGCGCCACAACGCTCGCCCTGGCCGTTGGTGTAGCGCAGATAGACCGGCTGGATTGTCGCGCTGGCGTCGATGGCGGCCTGCAGCAGCGAAGAGCGGAACGGCAGAATGCTCGCGCCATCACTGGTTGTGCCTTCTGGGAAAATGGCCACACATTCGCCGCGTTGCAGCGAATTTAGAATGGCACCGTTGACCCGGGCGGTGTCTTTGCGGCGTTCACGTTCGATGAACAGCGTGCGCGCACCGCAACACAGCCGACCCACCAATGGCCAGTTGCGGATTTCGGACTTGGCGACAAACTGTGAAACGGTCACGGCGTTAAGCACGAAAATGTCCAACCAGGAGATGTGGTTGGCCAGCAACAGATGGTTGGGCGGGGAGACGCCGGGTGATATGCCGTGCACCTGTACGCGGATCTGCAGCAAGGTCAGCAATCGATTGGACCAGCGATGGATGTAGGCGATGCGCTCGCCTTCGCTCAGACCAGGAAGTCGCCAGGAAACGGCCCAGGTGCCGTGGGCAAGGTGTAGCGCCAAGCGGAGCAGACGACAAAGACGGGTACAGAAATGCGGCATGGACAGCGAGTTGGGCCGAGGCCTAGCGTAAGAATCCTCAGGCAGTGTAGCCGCTTCATAGGCCTCGGACCATGTCCCTATTGCCTCATTGTAAAAATGTGTATCGATCACGTCGTCAGCGCAGAAAGTGTTTGGCGTAGCGCTGTTCGATCTGTTGCACCGGCAGCAAGAGGAAGAGATCGGCGGTGTTGAAGTCCGGGTCCCAGGCAGGTTCGCCACAAATGTACGAGCCCGCACGCAGGTAGCCGCGTAGCAGCGGGGGAATGGGGGCGTCGAGTTTTTGATTGAGCGCCGCAAGCGGCAGCGGGCAGCGAGGGAATACGCGCCATTCGACCGGCGAGAGGGCTGTCTTGGCCAGTTTGGCGTACAGACTTGCTGCGAAATGCCCACCGTCGATCAGCGAAACGCTGGCGCAGCCGATCAGATAGTGGTGGCCGCGTTGGCCCATGTAGTCGGCGAGGCCCGACCAGAGTAGAGAAATGGTTGCGCCGGTACGGTAGTCGGGGTGGACACAGGAGCGACCGACTTCGACCAACTGGTTGCGCAGATGCGACAAGCGGGTCAGATCGAACTCGGTGTCGGAGTAATAGCTGCCCAGTGTGCGGGCCTGATGCGGCGGCAGAATGCGATATGTGCCGACTACTTCTCCGGTTTCATCGTCCTGGACGACCAGATGTTCGCAGTAGGGATCAAACAGGTCATGGTCGATACCCGGCTCGCGGTTGGAGAGCCGGGCGCCCATTTCGCCGGCAAACACCCGGTGACGCAGGGCCTGGGCGGCACGAACCGTTTCGTTGTCGCTGGCGAGCGAGACGGAAAGCTGGCGCTTGCGGGATTTGCTGGTTGCGGATTGCAACTGCTGCAGCATGAGGAATCCTCCTAGTTGGTGGAGGAAAATTAAGCGCTGCAGATGACGAAGAAATGACCGGCATTTGAAAATGCCGTGACGCGCCGAAATCAGGCGTCGAGCGGCGGAATGTCGAGCTGCGGTGATTCGGCCGCGGGGATGCGGTATTGCTCGTCAGCCCACTGGCCAAGGTCGATCAGTCGGCAGCGGCGGCTGCAAAATGGCCGGAATGGATTGTCAGGGCCGTAGATGGCGGGTTCGCCGCATTGCGGACAATTGACGATGCGTGGGTTCACAGATTGCAATAACTGAGCGAAAAATCGACATCGGCATCGACCGACCGGGCGCGCTCGCCTGACGTCGATGGCAGCATGAATCGAATGTTGATGGCGTAGCGGTTGGCCGACAGTTCGGGCACGGCAGGCAGGTCCGAAATCAGGCTGACTTTGAGCAACTGCACCGATTTACCACCGGACATCTGCTGGAAATTGCCGTTTTTGGCCGAGTAGTGACAGACCTTGGCTGAGTCGCGCAGCAGGCGCAGTACGATATCGAGGGCGTGTTTGATCGGCAGCAATGGAGTAAACCACCGATCCAGATCAGCCTGCCGGCGGGGCGCTGCTTGTTGTAGCCAATAGTGGTACGACGGCAGATCGAACTCGCAGACGCCGCCTGGAATGTTGGCGCGCTGCTTGATCGCCATCAACCATTCATTGTCACGCAGGAACTGGCCAAACTTGCCCGTCATTTGCAGCAGGCGGCCGTGCGTGCTTTCAATATCGTCGAGGATTTGTTCCAGTGCCGCTTCGGAGATCTGCGGGTTGTGTCGCAAGCCGGTGAGCGTCTGTCGTTGCCGTTCCAGTTCCTGCAGCAAATCGGACTTGAGATCCGCCCGGCTGGCCACTTCCATGATCTCGAATATCCCCAGCAATGCGCTGTGGTGGTCGAGCGCATGCGCACCGCCAACGAAATGGGCGGTGCGATTGTAGAGGTTCTCCAGACGCAGCAGCGTGCGGATGCGCTCATTGATGGGGAATTCGTAGCTGATCACGGTGCGCTCAGCGGCAAAGATATGCAATTCTGCAGCAAGGAAGTCATTTTGGATAGCCGGTGACATGATTAAGGCTGTTCGGCGCCGATCCAGACCAGATAGCGCTGGTGTTGGCGCGCAACGGCGTCGGCGAGTGTTTCGAGCGTTCCGTCGTTGTCAATGACGTCGTCGGCGTACGCGCGCCGGCGGGTGCGTGACAACTGGCTGGCAATAATGGCATCGGCCAGTGCCTCATCCATGCCTGGCCGGCTCAACAGGCGCTGACGCTGGCGTGCCTCGCTGCAGTCGACGACGAGGGTGCGTTGTACGCGTGCGCGAAAGCCATCGGCTTCAAATAGCAGCGGGACGGCCACGAGGGCGTAGGGCGTACTGGCCGGCAAGGCCGCGATATCCTGGTCTAGCTCGGCCAGAATCCTCGGATGCAGGATCGCTTCGAGCCGTGCGCGCGCGTCGGCGTGCGCAAACACATGCTGGCGCATCCATTCGCGCGCCAGCGCACCATTTGCATCAATGGCGGCGGGGCCAAACGCCTGGCGAATGGCGTCCAATGCGGTCGACGGGGGCTGGGAAAGGCGGTGCGCGATCATGTCGGTATCGATCACCGGTACGCCGTGCTGGATGAAAAGCGTGCTGACCGTCGATTTGCCGCTGGCGATGCCGCCGGTGAGTCCGATCAGATGCATGGTCTAGCCCAGTCCGCTGAACAGGATTTGCCCGAGCCAGCCGCCCCACATCAGGGTCAGCCAGCCGGCGATGCCAAGATAGGGGCCAAATGGAATCGGCTTGCCCCAGCCGCGCTTGGCGGCGACAACCTGACCAATGCCGATGACGGCGCCGGCGACTGACGACAGCAGAATGATCACCGGCAGGGCGGTCCAGCCGAACCACGCACCCAATGCGGCCAGGAGCTTGAAGTCGCCGTAGCCCATGCCTTCCTTACCGGTGGTGAGCTTGAATAGCCAGAAGATGCTCCACAAGACCAAGTAGCCAGCCATTGCTCCGATCACGGCTTGCGACAGCGGCACGAAGGTGGCATTCAGGTTTACCAGCAGGCCGAGCCAGAGCAGGGGCAGGGTGATGCTATCTGGGAGTAGGTAGGTGTCGGCATCGATCACGACCAGTGCGATCAGCGCCCAAGTCAGGCCGATTCCCGCCAGCCCTGCTGCAGTCGCGCCCAGCTGTAGTCCAACCCACATCGTCAGGGCAGCGGTCGCCAGTTCGACGATTGGATAGCGTGGGCTGATGCCGGCGCCACAGCGCCGGCAACGCCCGCGCAGTGCAAGCCAGCTGAGGACGGGGATATTCTCGAGTGCGCCGATTTGATGCCCGCAGTGCGGGCACGCAGAGCGCGGCGTCAGCAGGTTGTAGCGTGGGCGTTGCGGCTGTGGTGCTTCGAGCGGAAGGTCGATGCAGCTGCATTCATGGCGAAAATCGGCTTCGATCATTTTCGGCAGCCGGTGAATGACCACGTTGAGAAAGCTGCCGACCAGCAACCCGAGCACGAACAGAAACCCGCCGAACAGCGGCGGGCTTTGTTGAAACAAGATTTGATAGTCGCTCATCCACCAATGGCCTCGCCCATCTTGAAGATGGGCAGATACATGGCAATCACCAGACCGCCGATCAGAGTGCCAAGCACGACCATGATGATTGGCTCCATCAGGCTAGACAGCGCCTCGACGGCATTGTCGACCTCTTCCTCGTAGTAGTCGGCAATCTTACCGAGCATCGCGTCGAGCGCGCCGGACTCCTCGCCGATCGACACCATTTGCATGACCATATTCGGAAATACATTGGTGTTCTGCATTGACAGCGTCAGGCTGGTGCCGGTGCTCACTTCGGACTGAATTTTTTTTGTCGCAATCTTGTAAATGTGATTACCTGCTGCTCCACCGACGGACTCCAGCGATTCGACCAGCGGCACACCGGCAGCGAACATCGTTGACAGCGTGCGCGACCAACGCGCGATGGTTGCGTTCCGCATAATCTGTCCGAGCACGGGGAGCTTGAGCAGGAAACGGTCCATGACAATCTGCATCGCCTCCGACCTGCGCCAAGCCTTCATGAAGAGCCAAACGCCACCAAAAATACTGCCGAAAATCAGCCACCAATAGCTGACGAACAGATCGGATAGCGTGATCACCATCAACGTCGGCCCCGGCAGGTCTGCACCAAAGCTGGAGAACAGATCCTTGAAGGCCGGAATGACGAAAATCATGATGACGGCGGTGATGACGAAGGCCGCGACGATGACCGCTGTTGGATAGAACATCGCCGATTTGATCTTCTTTTTGACGCCAAGAATTTTTTCCTTGTACGTCGCCAAGCGGGCCAACAAGCTATCGAGAATACCGGCTTGCTCGCCGGCCTGGATCAGGTTGCAATACAGGGCGTCGAAATGAGCCGGGTGTTTGCGGAATGCCTGCGTTAGCGACGAGCCCGTTTCGATGTCGTTCTTGATCTCCATTAGCAACTTGGTGACCGATGGGTTGGAATGCCCTTTGGCAACGATATCGAATGACGTCAGTAGCGGTACGCCAGACTTGAGCATGGTCGCCAGTTGCCGGGTGAACATGGTGATGTCCTGATCGGTGATGCGCCGGCCGCCCCTGGTGCGTTGCTTTCTGATGCGCACGACGTTGATGCCCTGTCTGCGCAGGTGATTCTTCAGGATCGCCTCGCCGGCCGCGCGCATTTCACCCTTGATGGCCTTGCCACTGCGGTCTTTACCCTCCCAGACAAAGGTCATTTCCTTGACCGCTGCGGCTTTCGCTTGTACACCCATCGCACTCTCCCCCGACTGCTTGCACGAATTATTCGTTGGTCACGGCCATGACTTCCTCTAGCGAGGTCATGCCCTGTCTTACTTTCAACAGACCCGACTGTCGCAGATCGCGTATGCCTTCGCGTCGGGCTTGGTCGGCGATGTCGATCGACGTGCCGTTTTTCATGATCAAGCGGTTCATTTCGTCTGAAATCGGCATCACCTGATAGATGCCGACCCGTCCCTTGTAACCGGTGCCCTTGCATTGGTCGCAGCCGACCGCCTTATAGGGGGTCCAGCTGCCATCTAGTTGCTCCTCGGTGAAGCCGGCTCGCCGCAATGCCTCGGCCGGGATATCGACCGGCGTCTTGCAATGCGCGCACAGTTTTCTCGCCAGGCGCTGGGCAGTGATCAGAATGACCGAACTGGCGACGTTGAACGGTGCGACGCCCATGTTCAAGAGCCGGGTCAGTGTGCCGGGTGCATCGTTGGTATGTAGGGTCGAAAACACCATGTGGCCGGTCTGTGCGGCCTTGATCGAAATGTCGGCGGTTTCCAGATCGCGGATTTCGCCGACCATGATGATGTCGGGATCCTGTCGAAGGAATGCCTTCAGCGCCGCCGAAAAGGTCAGTCCGGCCTTGTCGTTGACGTTGACCTGGTTGACGCCGGGCAGGTTGATTTCGGCCGGGTCTTCGGCGGTGGAAATATTCGTGCCCGGCTCGTTAAGAATATTCAGACAGGTGTACAGCGATACCGTCTTGCCCGAGCCGGTCGGGCCGGTGACCAGCACCATGCCGTAGGGGCGACTGACCGCATCGAGCAAGAGCGCTTTCTGGTCCGGTTCATAGCCGAGCGCGTCGATGCCGAGCGTTGCCGACGTCGGGTCGAGAATTCGCATGACGATTTTTTCGCCGTGCAGCGTGGGCAGCGTTGAAACGCGAAAGTCGATCGCCCGGCTCTTCGAGAGCACAAGCTTCATTCGGCCGTCTTGTGGCACGCGCTTTTCGGAGATATCGAGCTTGGAAATGACCTTGATCCGCGAGGCGATTTTTTCCTTGATCGCCAGCGGTGGTTGGGCGATTTCGCGCAGGATGCCGTCCTGCCGATAGCGAATCCGGTAGTACTTTTCGTAGGGTTCGAAATGAACGTCGGACGCACCGGCATTGATCGCATCGAGCAGGATTTTCTGCAGGTACTTGACGATTGGGGCGTCGTCGACATCCATATTGGGCGCGTCGGATTGTGGCTCGTCATCACCGCCTCGGATGTCGAGTTCGGACTCGTCCATCTCGAGATTCTTCAGGGTGGCGCCGGACGCTTCGAGCAGATGATCGAGCAGCTTGATCAGCTTATTGTCTTCGACAACGATAGGCTCGATTTGCGCGCCGGTCTGAAAGCGTACCTCTTCGGCAGCCTGCAGATTGGTGATGTCAGAGATGCCGATGAAAAGCCGGGTGCCGCGCTTGTACAACGGCACCACCCGCTGCGTTTGCATCACCTTGGTATCAAGCACGCCGACAGGCACGTAGCTGGTGTCGATCTGGTCGAGATCGAGCAAGGGGTAGCCGAAGGCCTGGGCGCTGAACTCGGCGACTTCTTTGGCGTTCATCTTGCCGCTTTGCAGCAATTGCGCAATGAACGGCGCCTTGTTGCTGGCCGCGCTGCCTTGCAACGCTTCGGCATCGCTGTCACTGAGCCGGCCGTGTTGAACCAGCAGCCGGGCGAGGCCGGAAATTGAGGGTGTAGTGGACATATAAGCTGCGCTAGGACTCTTCGGGTCTAGTCTTGTACGTGCGGCGCGTGCCGACGTCTCCTCGCGCAGAGTCTAGCACTGTGTGTCCGGGCATGGGCGTTGGGGCCCATCATGGTTTCATTGTGGATACAAACGCACCATCCGGATGCTGCGATCCTGGGTCTGGACTACCTCGAGCCGTTGACCGGCGACCACCATGCAGGTGCCGGCCTCGGGGATATCCTCGAAGTATTCGAGAATCAGACCGTTTAGTGTCTTGGGACCGGAGGTCGGCAGGCCGAGTTTGAGTTTGCGATTGAGGTCGCGCAGGCTGATCGAGCCGTCAAGCAGCAGGCTGCCGTCGGTCTGGCGCGCGAGCTGACCGCCGGTCGCCGGTGACTGGGTGGTGAATTCGCCGATCATTTGCTCAAGGATGTCTTCGAGCGTGACCAGCCCGAGCAGCTCGCCATATTCGTCGACGACCAGCCCCATGCGGCGGTGGTTTTCCTGAAAATTCTGCAGCTGGGTAAACAGCGGCGTGCCCGACGGGATGAAGTAAGGCTGGCGCATCAGCGAGCGCACCGCGTCGGCATCGGTGTCGGCCTCGGTCAACGACAGCAGTTTGCGCGCCGGCAGGATGCCGAGCACATTGTCCGGATTGCCGGCGTAGATCGGCAGGCGGGAATGGTGGCTGGTGAACAGCTCCTGCCGCAGCAGGTCGCTCGGCAGGTCCAGGTCGACCATTTCCATCTGGTGGCGGGGCGTCATGACGTCGTCGACGGTGACGTTGGCCAGCTCGAACAAGTTGAGCAGGATGGTGTGGTGCTTCTTCTCCATAAAGCGCCCGGATTCCAGCACCAGCAAGCGCAGCTCGTCCGGTGACAGCGCCGTGTTGTCGCCCGAGGGTTTGCGCAGGCGCAAGGTACGCAGCAGCGTATCAACGACGACGTTGACGATCCAGACCGCCGGGTAGAACACCCGCAGCAGGACTGCGAGCGGGCCGCTGGCGAAATAGGCGACCGCTTCGGCATGGGTGGCAGCGATCACTTTCGGAGTCGCTTCGGAGAACACCAGAATCGCAAACGCAACCATCAGCGTTGCGACGCCAAGGGCGAGCTCGTTGCCGGCAAACAGCCGTGCGGTGATCAAGGCGGCGAGCGTTGCCGAGGCGGTATTGATGATCGTATTGCCGAGCAGGATGACGCCGAGCAGCTTTTCGGTTTCGTTCAGCAGTTTCTGCGTGCGCACGGCAGCGCGGAGGCCTTGGCGAACCTTGCCGGCGAGGCGATAGCGGTTGATCGCCATCATGGCCGTTTCCGCGGCGGAAAAGAACGCAGAGCTTGCCAGGCAGGCGAGCAGGGCGATGAACAAGGCCGATATCGGAATGTCTTCCACGCAGAGGTCCGTGTCGTTGGGCTGGCGCCCGGTCAGTATAGAAAGGGGTTATAGCAGGCGATCAGGCGCCGTGACGCAGCAGCGTTTCGAGCACGAAACGGGTGCCGGCATAGCCGAGCAGCAGCAGAATGCAGCCGGCGAGCGTGATGCGCGTGGCGATCCGGCCGCGCCAGCCAAGCAAGGATCGGCCCAGTAGCAGTGCCGCAAAGCACAGCCAGGCGGCGACCGAAAAGACGATCTTGTGCCCGATGCCCGGAGCACGGCCATAGATATGCTCGGCAAACACGGTGCCGGTGATCAGCGCAACGCTGAGCATGGCAAAGCCGACGCCGACGCAGGCGAACAGCAGGCGCTCAAGCGCCAGCAATGGGGGTAGCTGGCGGATCAGCACATGCGCATCGGCGTGATGCAGGCGACGGTCGGCCACCCGCATCAGGATCGCGATGCCGGCGGCGTTGACGAACAGGCCGTAGGCCAGCATGGCCGTCAGGAAATGCAATCGCGACACAGCGCTTTGCGGATAGGTCAGTGCGTGCCCGGGCGGTAGCATCAAGCTGATGCCCAGCATCGTGCAGACGAGGACCAGCAGGACCGGCTGCAAGCCCTCCAGTCGATAGGCGAGATGGCCGACCAGGTAGAGCAGCAGGGCCAGCCACGCCGTCAGCGACAACGCCTCGGCGGCGCCGAAGTGCAGCGGGCTCTGAGCAAGGTGCGGCCACAGCGACAAGCCGTGCAACGCCAGCGCGAGCAGCAGCACGCCGTGCTCAAGCAGCGGCCGCTGCGGTGCGGCAGCGGAAAGGCGGGTGCGGCAGAAGTGCCACCCCAGGCCAAGGTAGACGACGAGCGCGGAAGCTGCGAACCAGGTCACGAAGCCAAATCGGGTAGAATGCGGGAATCCACAGTTTAACAGCGGTCGCGCCCGCGCGGACCGGCAAAGGGTCGTATTCATGCTTGAGAATCTGTCCAGTCGCCTCTCCGGCGTCGTCAAGACGTTGCGTGGCAACGCCCGTCTGACCGAAGACAATATCCAGGACGCGCTGCGCGAAGTGCGCATGGCGCTGCTTGAGGCCGACGTTGCCCTGCCGGTGGTCAAGGGCTTTGTCGCCGACATCAAGGTCAGGGCGCTGGGCCAGGAAGTCATCGGCAGCCTGACCCCGGGTCAGGCGCTGGTCGGTGTCGTCTATGAAGAGCTGACCAAGCTGATGGGCGCGCAAAACGACGGCCTCAATCTTGCTGCCGTACCGCCGGCCGTAGTGCTGATGGCGGGCCTGCAGGGCGCCGGCAAGACCACGACGACGGGCAAGCTCGCCAAGCGGCTCAAGGAAGAACAGAAGAAAAAAGTGCTGGTCGTCTCGGCCGACGTTTACCGTCCGGCAGCGATCGAGCAGCTCAAGACCATTGCAGGTCAGCTCGAGGTCGAATTTTTCCCGTCCGATGTGAATCAGAAGCCGGTCGACATCGCACTGGCTGCGCTCGATTACGCCAAGAAGCACTTCCATGACGTCCTCATCGTCGACACCGCCGGTCGTCTGGCGATCGACGAAGCGATGATGGTCGAGATCAAGGCGGTCCACGCTGCGGTCAAGCCGGTCGAAACGCTGTTCGTTGTCGATGCGATGCAGGGGCAGGATGCGGTCAATACCGCGCAGGCGTTCAACGAGACGCTGCCGCTGACCGGCGTCGTGCTGACCAAGATGGACGGCGATTCGCGCGGCGGTGCTGCGTTGTCGGTCCGACATATCACGGGCAAACCGATCAAGTTCATCGGTGTTGGCGAAAAGCTGACCGGGCTCGAGCCGTTCTACCCGGACCGGATGGCCAGCCGGATTCTCGGCATGGGCGACGTGCTCAGCCTGATCGAAGACGTGCAGAAGACCGTCGACGAAGCTGAAGCGCTGAAGATGATGAAGAAGGTCAAGTCCGGCAAGGGCTTCGATCTTGAAGACTTCAAGGCCCAGATCGGCCAGATGAAGAAGATGGGGGGCATGTCGGCACTGCTCGACAAGCTGCCAGGCATGGGCCAACTTGGAGAGGTCGCCAATCAGCAGGTCACCGACAAGGCCGTGGCACGTATCGAGGGCATCATCAATTCGATGACGCCGACCGAGCGCAAAAAGCCGGAGCTGATCAAGGCCAGCCGCAAGCGCCGCATTGCTGCCGGTGCCGGCGTCACGGTGCAGGAAGTGAACAAGCTGCTCAATCAATTCGAGCAGACGCAGAAAATGATGAAGCAGTTCAGCAAGGGCGGCATGGCGAAGATGATGCGCGGCATGAAGGGCATGCTCCCGGGCATGTGAGCGCCGCATCGCTGTTGTACCGCTCGACGGGCTTGTACAGGCTTGACTTTTTCTCGTACAATCGCCTGTTTCGCATAAACCGATTTACTGGATATCTGACATGGTTGTGATTCGTCTTGCCCGCGGCGGCGCCAAGAACCGCCCGTTCTACAACGTCGTTGTTTCCGATTCGCGCAACCGTCGCGACGGCCGCTTCATCGAGCGCGTGGGTTTCTACAACCCGCTGGCTGCTGAAAGCGAAGAAGGCCTGCGTCTGAAGATGGACCGCGTCAACTACTGGATCGGCGTCGGCGCACAAGTGAACGACTCGGTTGCCAAGCTGCTGAAGGGCTACACCCCGGTCGCAGCGTAAGCTCGCCGTGGTACGCACTCCTTCTGCCCCGCAGATTGTCCCGGACGACCTGGTCGTCATGGGGTATGTGAGCGGGGCGTTTGGCATTCGCGGCTGGCTGAACGTCGTTGCCGATACCGAACACGCCGATAGCCTGCTCGACTACGACACCTGGTGGCTCAAGCGTAACGGCGAGTGGTGCGCCTGTGTCCTCGAAGAGGGCGCGGTGCATACCAAGAAGCTTGCTGCCAAGCTGCTCGGCGTCGATGACCGCGATGGCGCGTTTGCGCTCAAAGGTTGCGAAGTCGCTGTGCCGCGCAGTCTGATGCCGGCCGCCGAAGAGGGCGAGTATTACTGGGCCGACCTGGTCGGTATGGCCGTGGTCAACACGGCTGCCGAGTCGCTGGGCGTGGTCGACAAGCTGTTCGCCACCGGCGCCAACGATGTGTTGGTCGTGCGTGACGGCGAAACCGAGCGCCTGCTGCCTTTCGTGGCGCAGGTGGTGCTCAAGGTCGATACCGAGACGCGCAGCATCACGGTCGACTGGGGCCTGGATTACTGAGCGGTATGACGCGGCAAATCGACGTCGTCACGCTGTTTCCGGAAATGTTCGATGCGATTACCCTGCATGGGGTGACGCGCAGGGCAGTGGACCTCGGCATCTTCGCGCTGCAAACGTGGAATCCGCGAGATTTCACCACCGACAATTATCGGCGTGTCGATGATCGCCCCTTTGGCGGCGGTCCCGGCATGGTGATGCAACCCGAGCCGTTGGAACTTGCAATCGAAGCCGCCAAGCTGCGGCAGCGCGAGCGAGGGGCAACGAGTCGGGTGGTGTATCTGTCGCCGCAGGGGCAGCGTCTGTCGCATGCCAAGGCGGTCGAACTTGCCGGGCTGGACGGTCTGGTGCTGTTGTGTGGCCGATACGAAGGCGTCGACGAGCGGCTGATCCAGCGGCAGGTCGACGAGGAAGTCTCGATCGGCGATTACGTGCTGTCGGGTGGCGAATTGCCGGCGATGGTGCTGATCGATGCGATCGCCAGGCTCTGGCCCGGGGTGCTCAATACCCAGGCGAGTGCCGAAGAAGATTCGTTTGTGGACGGGTTGCTGGATTGCCCGCATTACACCCGTCCCGAAGATTACCGCGGTATGGCGGTTCCGGAAGTTCTACTTTCGGGAAATCATGCCAACATACGTCGCTGGCGCTTGAAGCAGGCGCTGGGCCGCACTTGGTTGCGTCGCCCGGATTTGCTCGCGGATCGCCAGCTTTCCAAAGAGGAAGCTCGTCTTCTGACTGAATTCCAGTCTGAGTCCGGCCTGACCGGCTCGCCCGATTGCGGGTAGAAGGAACAAGCTTCGCAAGGAGTAATGCAATGAACCTGATTCAGCAACTCGAACAAGAAGAAATCGCTCGCCTGGGCAAGACCGTGCCGGAATTCGCACCGGGTGACACCGTGATCGTTCAGGTCAAGGTGAAGGAAGGCACGCGTGAGCGTCTGCAGGCTTACGAAGGCGTCGTGATCGCCAAGCGTAACCGCGGCCTCAACAGCTCGTTCATCGTTCGCAAGATTTCGTCGGGCGAAGGCGTTGAGCGTACCTTCCAGACGTTCTCGCCGCTGGTCGCTGCGATCGAAGTGAAGCGTCGTGGTGATGTGCGTCGCGCCAAGCTGTACTACCTCCGCGATCGTTCGGGCAAGTCCGCACGTATCAAGGAAAAGCTGCCGGCTCGCAAGACCGTGGCTGCCGCCAAGTAAGGCGACGCCTTCTGCGGAAAAACGCGGGACTTCGGTCCCGCGTTTTTTATGCCCGGCGATATCATGTCGTACACGCACACTTGCCATCGAGGGGCCCATGCTGAATCCGATCGAGTACGCCGATTATCACGCCATTGTTGCCAGCCCCGTCGGGCCGCTGGGCCTGTACGCAGCCGACGATGTATTGCTGCGGCTGGATTTTCTCCCCGCCGATGCACCGCTTCGCGCGCCGGCTGCCGGCTTGCTGGTCGAAACGACAAGGCAGCTCGCCGCCTATTTTGACGATGCATGCTTTCGTTTCGACCTGCCGTACCGACCGGAAGGCACCGAGCATCAGCGGCGGGTCTGGCAGGCGATTGCAGCCATTCCTCCGGGGCAGGTGCTGCGCTACGGCGAGATTGCCGCGACGCTGAGTTCGAGCGCCCGTGCTGTTGGTGGCGCCTGCGGCGCCAATCCCTTGCCAATCCTGATTCCGTGCCATCGCGTGGTGGCAGGCAACGGGCTCGGTGGCTTCAACGCCAATCGGCTCGGAATCGACTGGTTGCCGATCAAGCGACGGCTGCTGGGGCACGAAGGCTGGCTGCGTTGAGACGCCCCGAGGACGAGGCGCTGATCGACGAATTCGTCGATGCGATCTGGCTGGCCGAGCAGCTGGCGATGCATACGGTGAACAGCTATCGACTCGACCTCGGCATCTGGGCGGACTGGCTGAAGGAGAACGGCATCGGGCTGCTGGCGGCCCGACGCGACGATGTACAGGCCTTCCTCGCCCGGCAGGCGCGCACGCTCAAGGCCGCAACGCTGGCGCGCAGACTGGCCAGCCTGCGCAAGTTTTATCGGCACTGGCAGCAGAACGACCGCATCGCCGAAGATCCGACCGACACGCTGCGTTCGCCCAAGCGGGTACGACCGCTGCCCAAGGCGCTGACCGAGGCGCAGGTCGAGGCGCTGTTGGCCGCGCCCGATACCGATTTGCCGGCCGGCTTGCGCGACCGGGCGATGCTCGAGTTGATGTATGCCACCGGTCTGCGCGTGTCTGAAATCGTTGCGCTCGGCAGCGACGCCCTACATCTGGGCGATGGTTATCTGACCGTGCTGCACGGCAAGGGCGACAAGCAGCGTTTGGTGCCGGTCGGTGAGGTGGCGCAGGACTGGCTCAAGCGCTATCTCCAGGAGGCGCGGAGCCTGCTGGTTGCCGGGCGGTTCGCACCAACCGTCTTCGTCAATCAGCGTGGCGAGCCGATGACGCGTCAGGGGGCCTGGTACATCATCAAGCAATATGCGGCCGAATCGGGCATCGACCCGGGCAAGCTCAGCCCGCATGTTTTGCGCCATGCGTTCGCCACGCATCTGCTTGATCACGGCGCTGACCTGCGCATCGTGCAGAGCCTGCTTGGTCATGCCGATATTGGCACGACGCAGATTTATACCCATATCGCCCGAGCCCGGCTGCAGGCGCTGCATCAGCACCATCCACGGCGAAAAAGCTGAGGCGAGAGCGGGTGAATTCACATATGCTAGCTTGACGTAAGACCAAGCCGAACTTAAGGGGAGAACCATGGCTGAATCAAGCATTGTCGACGCAGGCATCCAGAAAGCAGGCCAGTTGCAAACGCTGGTCACCGATTACGCTGCGGCGTTTGGCGTCAAAATTCTGGTCGCGATCGCCTTCTGGGTGATCGGTCGCTGGCTGATCAACTTTGCCGTCGGATTGGTGCAGAAGTCGCTGGAAAAACAGAAGGTCGACCCGACCGTATTGCGCTATGTCGGTTCGGTCATCACCGTGACGCTCAACATCCTGCTGGTGGTCGGCATCCTCGGCTACTTTGGTGTCCAGACGACGACGTTTGCTGCGCTGATTGCTGCGCTTGGCCTCGCGGTCGGGATGGCCTGGTCGGGGTTGTTGGCGAATTTTGCCGGTGGTGCGTTCATCATCGTATTGCGCCCGTTCAAGGTCGGTGATTTCGTCTCTGCGGGGGGCGTGACCGGGACGGTCAAGGAAATCGGTCTGTTCGCCACGGCGATCAACACGCCGGACAATGTGCTGACCCTGGTCGGAAACAACAAGATTTTCAGCGATACGATCCAGAACTTCACCCACAACCCGTTCCGCCGCGTCGATCTCAAGGCGCAGCTGGCCGGCACCGCTGATTATCAGGCTGCGATCACCGCACTGAAGGCGCGTATTGCCGCGATCCCCAACGTGCTGGCCGAGCCGGTCGTCGATGTGGAGATTCTCGAGTTCAACCTCGTTGGTCCGGTGCTGGCGGTGCGGCCCTACTGCCACAACGACAACTACTGGCAGGTGTACTTCGACACCAACAAAATGATCAAGGATGTACTGGGTGCCGACTTCCCGGCACCGATGCCGGCGCAGACGGTCATCGTCCAGCAGCCATAACCAGTCGTCACCCAAAAACAAACCCCGCTTCGGCGGGGTTTGTTTTTGGGGCAGCGGAAATCAGGCTGGTACCGGCTCGGTGATCGGGAAGTCCAATACGACCTTGTCGTCGTCATCAACGTCGATGGTCACGTCACCGCCGTGCGTCAGCCTGCCGAACAGCAGCTCGTCGGCCAGCGCCTTGCGGATGGTGTCCTGAATCAGCCTTGCCATCGGACGTGCACCCATCAGCGGATCAAAACCTTGCTGCGCCAGCATGTCCTTCAGCGCCGGCGTGAAGTGCGCGTCGACCTTCTTCTCCTGCAGCTGCATTTCAAGCTGCAGCAGGAACTTGTCGACGACCTGCAGGATGATTTCGTGCGACAGCGGCGCGAACGGAATCACCGCGTCGAGGCGATTGCGGAATTCCGGCGTGAACATGCGCTTGATTTCCTGCATCTCGTCGCCGGTTTCTTTCTTCGCCGTGAAGCCCATCACCGGCCGATTCAGGCTTTCGGCGCCGGCGTTGGTCGTCATCACCAGGATCACATTGCGGAAATCCGCCTTGCGGCCGTTGTTGTCGGTCAGGGTGCCGTGGTCCATCACCTGCAGCAGTACGTTGAAGATGTCCGGGTGCGCCTTCTCGATTTCATCGAGCAGCAGTACCGAATACGGATGCTTGTTGACCGCCTCGGTCATCAGCCCGCCCTGTTCGAAACCGACGTACCCCGGCGGCGCGCCAATCAGCCGGCTCACGGCATGCCGTTCCATGTACTCGGACATATCGAAGCGGATCAGCTCGATGCCGAGGGTATAGGCCAATTGCCGCGCGACTTCGGTCTTGCCGACACCGGTCGGGCCGCTGAACAGGAAGGCGCCAATCGGTTTCTGCGGGTTACCCAGGCCGGCGCGCGCCATCTTGATCGACGTCGCCAGGGCTTCAATCGCCTTGTCCTGGCCGAACACGACGTTCTTCAGGTCGCGGTCCAGTGTTTTCAACGCGCTCTTGTCGTCGTTGGATACGCTCTTCGGGGGAATCCGGGCGATCTTCGAGACGATCTCTTCGATCTCGTGCTTGTTGATCGTTTTTTTCTGCTTCGAGCGCGGCAGAATCTTTTGTGCGGCGCCGGCCTCATCGATCACGTCAATGGCCTTGTCGGGCAAATGGCGATCGTTGATGTACTTGGCCGACAATTCGGCCGCCGTCGTCAGCGCGGACAGCGTGTACTTCACACCGTGGTGCGATTCGAATTTCTCTTTCAGGCCCTTGAGAATTTCAATGGTCTGCTGCACGGTCGGTTCGACGACGTCGATCTTCTGGAAACGGCGCGACAGCGCGTTGTCTTTCTCGAAGATGCCACGGTACTCGGTGTACGTGGTGGCGCCGATGCACTTGAGCGTCCCATTCGACAGCGCCGGCTTCAGCAGGTTGGAGGCATCGAGCGTGCCGCCGGACGCCGCGCCGGCACCGACGAGGGTATGGATTTCGTCGATGAACAGGATCGCGTTGCGTTCTTCGCTCAGCTGCTTGATCACGGCCTTGAGACGCTGCTCGAAATCGCCGCGGTACTTGGTGCCGGCAAGCAGGGCGCCCATGTCGAGCGCGTAGACCGTCGCGTCGGCCAGAATGTCGGGGACATCGCCTTCGACGATCTGGCGCGCCAAGCCTTCGGCGATCGCGGTTTTACCAACGCCGGCTTCACCAACGAGCAGCGGGTTGTTCTTGCGGCGGCGGCAAAGAATCTGCACCACGCGCTCCAGCTCGCTATCGCGGCCGATCAGTGGGTCGATCTTTCCTGCCAGCGCCTGCTGGTTCAGGTTCTGGGTGAAGTTCTCCAGCGCACCACCCGCGGCGACCTCGCCTTCGTGCTCTTCGCCGGACGATTCGGGCTTCGGCGCGGCTTGGGCGCTGCCGCCCGCCTTGGCGATCCCGTGCGAGATGAAATTGACGACATCGAGCCGGGTAATCCCTTGCTGGTGCAGGAAGTAGACCGCGTGGCTGTCCTTCTCGCCGAAGATCGCGACCAGCACGTTGGCGCCGGTGACCTCCTTCTTGCCCGAGCTTTGCACGTGCAGGATTGCGCGCTGGATGACGCGCTGGAAGCCGATGGTCGGCTGGGTTTCGACCTCGCCAGTGCCCGACACAACGGGTGTGTGCTCGGTGACGAAGTCGGACAGCTGGCGGCGCAGCTCGTCGATATTGGCGCTGCACGCGCGCAGCACTTCCGCCGCCGACGGATTGTCGAGCAGCGCAAGCAGCAGGTGCTCGACCGTGATGTACTCGTGGCGCTTTTGTCTGGCCTCCATGAAGGCCATGTGGAGGCTCACTTCCAGTTCCTGGGCGATCATTCGTTCACCTCCATGATGCATTGAAGCGGGTGTTGGTGCTGGCGGGCGTACTGTCCGACCTGGCTGACTTTGGTTGCCGCAATATCCCTGGGGTAGACCCCACAGATACCGCGCCCTTCGTTATGAACTTTGAGCATCACGACCGTTGCTTGTTCAAGACCCAGTGCAAAAAACTGCTGCAGTACATCCACCACGAACTCCATCGGGGTGTAATCATCGTTGAGCAACACCACGCGATACATCGGTGGTGGTGCAGCGCGTTGTTCCTGATGGGCTAGTGCCGGGTCGAGTTGGTGCTGAGTCGCCATGATTTTCCAATTGTCTCCGCTCTTTCATTTTGGTCTGTAAGGGTGGCTTTTCAAGCGTGCCGGCCAAACAACACTCAAATATTCTGCCCAGCAATCTGCTTGACCTGTTTCGTCAATATCGCGTAAAAATGAACGGCGTTTGATAGCCAAGCATCATGCCGTATCGGTGTCCTGTTGTGCGGGCCTTGATGTCAAACCTGAACTCCCGCAAGGGTGCAATGCGTTAACAGTTTTTTTGGAGAAAGACGCCAAATGGCAACGGGTACCGTTAAGTGGTTCAATGATTCCAAGGGCTTCGGCTTCATCACCCCGGACGAAGGCGGCGAAGACATCTTCGCTCACTTCTCCGCGATCAACATGCCGGGCTTCAAGACCTTGAAGGAAGGCCAACGCGTGAACTTTGAAGTCGCGCAAGGCCCGAAGGGCAAGCAAGCTGCCAACATCCAAGGCGCTTAATTGCTCCTGGTGTTGAAAAAGCCCCGCTTCGGCGGGGCTTTTTTCATTGTGCGCGTCGCGTTTGGCGCGGCACAAGAAAAACCCCGCCGTAGCGGGGTTTTCAAACGGCGGTGCCGGCGGATTACATCCGGGCGATGATCGCCTTGCCGAAGGCCGAGCACGACACTTCTTCGGCGTCGTCCATCAGGCGGGCGAAGTCATAGGTCACGACCTTGTCCTTGATGGTCTTTTCGGTGGCGCTGATGATCAGATCGGCGGCTTCCTTCCAGCCGATGTGGCGCAGCATCATTTCGGCCGACAGCAGCAGCGAACCCGGGTTGACCTTGTCCTGGCCGGCGTACTTCGGTGCGGTGCCGTGGGTGGCTTCGAAGCAGGCCACGTTGTCCGACAGGTTGGCGCCCGGAGCGATACCGATGCCGCCGACTTGTGCAGCCAGCGCGTCCGACACGTAGTCGCCGTTCAGGTTCAGCGTGGCGATGACGTCGTATTCGGCCGGGCGCAGCAGGATCTGTTGCAGGAAGGCGTCAGCGATCACGTCCTTGATGACGATGCCGTTCGGCAGTTGCAGCCACGGGCCGCCGTCGACTTCGACGCCACCGAATTCACGCTTGGCGAGGTCGTAGCCCCACTGGCGGAACATGCCTTCGGTGAACTTCATGATGTTGCCCTTGTGGACAAGGGTCACGCTCTTGCGGTTGTTGTCGATCGCGTACTGGATCGCCTTGCGCACGAGGCGCTCGGTGCCTTCCTTGCTGACCGGCTTGATGCCGATGCTGCTGCTTTCCGGGAAGCGGATCTTCTTCACGCCCATCTGGCCTTGCAGGAAATCGATGACCTGCTTGGCGCCGTCGGTCTGGGCTTCCCATTCGATGCCGGCGTAGATGTCTTCGGTGTTCTCACGGAAGATCACCATGTCGGTCAGATCCGGGCGCTTCAGCGGCGACGGCACGCCCTGGAAGTAACGCACCGGGCGCAGGCAGACGAAGAGGTCGAGCTGCTGGCGCAGGGCGACGTTGAGCGAGCGGATGCCGCCGCCGACCGGCGTGGCCAGCGGGCCCTTGATCGACACGACGTATTCTTTCAGTGCAGCGAGGGTTTCTTCCGGCAGGTAGTTGTCGTTGCCGTAAACCTTGGCGGCTTTCTCGCCACAGTAGATTTCCATCCAGTGGATCTTGCGGGCGCCGCCATAGCTCTTGGCGACGGCTGCGTCGACCACGTCCTTCATCACCGGAGTGATGTCGACGCCGATACCATCGCCTTCGATGAACGGAATGATCGGATTATCGGGCGTTGCCAGGTTCGGGACGATCTTGGCGCCTTCGGCGGGGACTTGGATGTGGCTCATCGCGGGCTTCCTGATGGTTATGACAATGCTGTAACAGCAGCAGACAAACTACGATTATGGCGTGAAGATTCACGTCATGCAAAGGCATCCGTGCAACGGTCAGGCAAATCAAGCGGTAAAATCGCGGCATGGCCCGTTTGATCCTGCTCAATAAACCGTACGGCGTGATCTGCCAGTTCTCGCCCAGCCCCCCCCATCAGTCCTTGGCCGACTACGTGCGCGTGCCCGATGTCTATCCGGCTGGCCGGCTCGACACCGACTCGGAAGGACTGCTCTTGCTCACCGACTCGGGGCCGCTGCAGGCGCGCATCGCCGATCCGAAGCACAAACTGCCCAAGACCTACTGGGTGCAGGTCGACGGCGCACCGTGTGACGCTGATCTCGAACCCTTGCGGCACGGCGTTGATCTGGGCGATTTCGTCAGCAAGCCGGCGCAGGTGCGCGTCATCGCCGAACCCGAAGGGTTATGGCCGCGCGTGCCGCCGGTACGTTTTCGCGCGAACATCCCGACGACGTGGCTCGAGGTCATTATTGCCGAGGGCAAGAACCGGCAAGTGCGGCGCATGACCGCCAAGGTCGGTTTTCCGACCCTGAGGTTGATTCGCGCTGCGGTCGGCGAATACACGCTGGCCGGACTGGCGCCGGGGCAGTGGCACGAGTTGCGCGTGGCCGCGCCGAATCCGCCGCCGGTGCCCGCTGCGCCGGGACGACCGAAGCAGCGTGGCCGCCGTGGTCCGAACAAAGCCCGCTGAAAGCGCGCTGCGCTTCGGGTAAAATCCTGTTTTGCTTGGAACTCTTGCGTATGTGGAAGCCCAACGCCACCGTCGCCGCAGTGATCGAACGCGACGGCCGCTTTCTGCTGGTCGAGGAACGCATTCTCGGTCAGCGCAAATTGAACCAGCCTGCCGGCCATGTCGAGCACGGCGAGTCCATTGTCGCCGCCGCGGCGCGCGAGACGCTGGAGGAAACCGCCCATCACTTCGCGCCGAGCGCGCTGGTCGGCGTCTACCAATGGAGTCCGCCGGAGCGTCCGGAGCTGACCTATCTGCGCTTTGCCTTTACCGGTGCCATCACCGGGCATGAGCCGGCTCGTCCGCTCGACGACGGCATCGAGGCCGCCGTATGGCTGAGCCGTGACGAGATCGCCGCGCGCGCCGACGAGCACCGCAGTCCGCTGCTGCTGGCCTGCATCGACGACTATCTGGCCGGCAAACGCTATCCGCTTGAACTGCTGCGCGATTTTGATCGCGCCGAACAGCCGGTGGGGGCCGTATGAGCGAGCGCAGCAAGATTGTCGTCGGCCTCTCGGGCGGGGTCGATTCGAGCGTGACCGCGCACCTGCTGAAACAGCAGGGCTTCGACGTGCACGGCGTGTTCATGCAGAACTGGGAAGACGACAACAACGACGAATACTGCTCGATCAAGGAAGACAGCATGGACGCGATCGCCGTCGCCGACCTGCTGGGCATCGACATCGAGCTGGTGAACTTCGCCAAGGAGTACAAGGACCGGGTGTTTTCGTACTTCCTCGCCGAGTATTCGGCCGGCCGCACGCCGAATCCGGACATCCTCTGCAACAGCGAAATCAAGTTCAAGTGCTTCCTCGATTACGCGATCGAACTGGGGGGCGCCAAGATGGCGACCGGCCACTATTGCGGCAATCGCGTGCGCGCCGACGGCCGCACCGAACTGATCCGCGCCGCCGATCAGGGCAAGGATCAAACCTATTTCCTGTATCGGCTGTCGCAAGCGCAGGTGAGCCAGGCGGTATTCCCACTTGGCGGGCTGCAGAAGGCCGAAGTGCGGCGCATCGCCGAGGAGATCGGCCTGCCGAACGCCAAGAAGAAGGACAGTACCGGCATCTGCTTCATCGGCGAGCGGCCGTTCCGCGACTTCCTCAACCGTTACCTGCCCAAGGTGCCGGGGCGGATGGTCACGCCGGAGGGCAAGTCGATGGGCGAGCACATGGGGCTGATGTACTACACGCTGGGCCAGCGCTCGGGCCTCGGCATCGGCGGCGACAAGTCGGGTAGCGGCGAGCCGTGGTTCGTCGGCGGCAAGGACATGGCCAGCAACGAGCTGATCGTCGTCCAGGGCCACGATCACCCGTTGCTGCTGAAGTCGACGTTGCTGGCGCTCGACTGCTCGTGGATTTTGGGTGAGCTGCCGGCGGAGGGGCGCTATACCGCGAAGACGCGCTACCGGCAGCAGGACACCGCGTGCACGCTGCGCCACGTTGAGGGCGGCGTCGAGCTGGTGTTCGATGCACCGCAGTGGGCGATGACGCCGGGGCAGTCGATGGTGCTGTACAGCGGCGATGTCTGCCTCGGCGGCGGCATCATCCAGTAAGCCTGTTGCTTGGGCGGCCATGAAAAACGGACGCTCTCGCGTCCGTTTTTCATGGGGAGCGCTTCGCTACGCAGCCCCGGCTGCGTGCCGGAATCCGTAAAACAAACGACCTACACGCTCAATCGAAGCCGGCCTCGCGGGCCGATGCGAAGGCAATCGCCAGCCCGCCGGCACCGATATTGACGCCCGCGGTAGCGCTCATCTCGGCCAGATGCACCGTGACATCGTGACGCGCGGCGACCTTGCACATCGTCTGGTAGGCATTCATCGTGGTGACCATGCGGGGGTCGCCGCCGTAGCTGACGCAGACGAGCGGCGCTTCGAGCCCGGCTTCGATGTGTTCGATCGCCGTTGCAAACAGCTTGTCGACACCGACATCGAAGCCGCGCACCTTGGCCACCGGATGCGTGTCGCCGCGAAAACCGCGGATGATCGGTTTGATGTCGAGCGCGCTGCCGAGCAGATAGGCGGCAAGGCCGACGCTCTTGTCGCCCTTGCGTCTTGCCTGATGGCGCAACTGGCCCAGATCGGCCGGCATCAGGAAGGCCTGTGTCGTCTGCGTCAGACGCTCGACGTGGGCGATGATCTTGCTGGTCGTTGCGCCTTCGGCGGCCAGCCGCGCGACCTCGGCGACGACCAGTCCCTGGCCGGGGAACAGGTTCTGGCTGTCGAACACCCGTAGCGAAAACGGTTTGCTGTGGCCGGCCGCCTCGCGGCTCGGCCGGTAGTCGGTGAGCACGCCGCGTGCGGCCTGACTGGCATGCTCGAAAATCCGGCTGCGCGACTGCATGACGGTGATGCAGAAGACGTAGTCGAAGTCGATGACGAGGCGATCCAGAAACAGGCTGCGGATCTGCTCGGTCGTCAGTGGTGCCGAGGTGTAGTCGCCAATCTGCGCCAGTTCATCGCGGTAGAACGTCCGCGTCGCCGTCGGGTCGCGATGGTCGACGAAACTCGCGCCGTCGCCATGGATCGCGATCGGCATGATCTCGATGCCATGCGCGTCGATGAAATCGCGTGGCAGATCGCAGCAGGAATCGGTAACGACGCCGATACGCATGGTGAGGCCCGGTGGTGAAGTTGGCGTCGATGGTCGCGATCCGGGCGAGACGGCGTCAATCTGGGGCTGAACCCTAGGAGGGCGTTTGCAGGGCGGTACGACGCTGGAATGCGACAAAGCCGCCCGAGGGCGGCCTTGTCGGTGTTGCGGGAGCGCGACGTCGCTCAGTGTTCGGCAGCGGCTTCGCCGGTCGTGCCGACCTGATCCCAGGGCAGCGGCACCTTGTTGCCGTTCAGCGTGAACGTACCCTGGCTGAGCTTGGCATCGGCCGACAGCAGATCGCCGTCGACGCGGATCAGCTTCTGCTCGGCGAGGCGGTTGATCTGGCCTTCGACGAACTGGCCGACCAGATAGTCGAGATCGTCGTTGGAGATGCCCGAATCGCTGCCGCCGAACATATTGCGCGCCTGCCAGCTGGCGACGGTTTCGATCACCTTGCGCGGTACGTTGAAGTCGGCGCGTGCGTCGAGCTTCTTGACGAGATCGACCGGCTTGTCGATGTCGGCGGCGACAAAGCCCTTCAGGCCGACTTCAGCCGAGAAGCGGATCGCGCCATCGGGCAGCTTGACGTTGAACGACTGGATCGCCAGCTTTGGATCATTGGTCAGCAGCGGCATGCCTTCGGTCTTGGCCAGCTTGACCACCGCATCGGTGAACTGGTCGCGGCTGAGCTTCTGCTTTTGCAAGCGGGTCAGCTCGTCCGACAGCTTGGCCAGCGTCGGACCGTGCAGATGGCTGGCGGTCGCGACCATTTCGGCCGGGCCGTAGGGCTTGCCGTCGAGCAGCAGCTTGTCGAGCGTAAAGCGCGCCAGTCCGTCGATGAATTCGCCTTTTTCGCCGATCTGGCCGTTGTAGGCGAGCTTGTCGAGCTGCAGCTTCAGCGGCTGGCCTTCGGCGATGTTCAGGTTCAGCTGATCGAGCTTGATGCTCGACGTGCCGATCATGATGCCGGTTTTGCCACGTGTGTGATCGAGCGTCGCGCTGAGGTTCTGGAAGGCGAAACTGCCCTTGTCCTTGGCCTCGCCCGACAGGCCCGGCGCCAGCGCGGTCAGTTTGACGCTGTTGAAGTCGCCGCCGTAGTCGAGCGTCGCTTCCAGACCCTGCCACTTGGCCTTGACGCCCGAGATCGCTTCTTCGTAATCGAAGCTCGGCACCTTGATGTTCATCACGCCATCGTCGGAGAAGCCGATGCGGTTTTCGATCTGGATCGGCTTCTGTTCGCCGAAGAAGCGCGACAGGAATTTCTGCGTCTCGGGCGAGTACTTGAACTCGGTCTCGACGACCGCCTTGTACGGATGCAGGTTGAAGTGACCGAGCAGCGGCAGTGGCCCGTGGGTGACATGCTGCGTGTACTTGAGCTCGAACACCGGCAGCGGCTCGCCTTCGCGTTCGAGCAGGAAGCGGTAGTAGTCCGGGTTGACCTGCAGCGTGGCGCTTTCGGTCGAGCTGAACCAGCCGCGGTGATAGCTGCGGTCCTTGACGATGAAGTACGGCAGGCTCGCCAGCCACTCGTGCTGTTTCTGCATCGTGTCCTGCGCTGCGCGCCCGGCGTACCAGGTGCCGCCGACATAGGCCACCGCGAGTACGGCAACCGTGCCGATGCTGGCGATCAATACTTTACGTTTCAACGTCCCACTCCCAATCCGGCCCGGCGACGCCGGGCCGTTTCAAATGTCCAAGAACCTGCTCATGAGCAGGTTCTTAGTGAATCAAATCCGGCGCGCAAGTTCCTCGGCGCGGCCCAGATAGCTCGCCGGGGTCATCGCCTTGAGGCGGGTTTTCTCGTCGTCCGGAATCGCCAGACCGTCGATGAACACCGCCAGCGTTTCGCGCGTCATGCCGCGCTGGCCGCGGGTCAGCGCCTTCAGCTGCTCGTACGGATTCGGCACGGCGTAACGGCGCATCACGGTCTGGATCGGCTCGGCCAGTACTTCCCAGTTGGCATCGAGGTCGTCGAGCATCGCCTGACGGTTCACTTCGAGCTTGTTCAGGCCCTTCAGTGCCGACGCGTAGCCGAGCAGGGCGTAGCCGAGGCCGACGCCCATATTGCGCAGCACGGTCGAGTCGGTCAGGTCACGCTGCCAGCGCGATACCGGCAGCTTCTGCGAGAGATGCGTCAGCAGTGCATTGGCGAGGCCCAGATTGCCTTCGGAGTTTTCGAAGTCGATCGGGTTGACCTTGTGCGGCATCGTCGACGAACCGACTTCGTTCTTGTTGACCTTCTGCTTGAAGAAGCCCAGCGAGATGTAACCCCAGATGTCGCGGTTGGCGTCGATCAGGATGGTGTTGACGCGTGCGAACGTGTCGTACAGCTCGCTCATGTAATCGTGCGGCTCGATCTGGATCGTGTACGGGTTGAAGGTGATGCCGAGGCTCTCGACGAAGCGATGACAGAAGCTTTCCCAGTCGAAGCCCGGGTAGGCCGACAGGTGGGCGTTGTAATTGCCGACCGCGCCGTTGATCTTGCCGAGCAGCTCGATCTTCTCGAGTCGCGCCAGCTGGCGTTCGAGCCGGTAGGCGATATTGGCCATTTCCTTGCCCATCGTCGTCGGCGTCGCCGGCTGGCCGTGGGTGCGGCTCATCATCGGTGCATCGGCCAGCGCGTGCGCCAGTTCCTTGAACTTGGTGACGATCTCTTCGATGCGCGGCAGCAGCACGGTTTCGCGCGCGGCCTTGAGCATCAGCGCGTGGCTGAGGTTGTTGATGTCTTCCGAGGTGCAGGCGAAGTGGATGAACTCGCTGGCGGCCGACACTTCGGCGTTGCCCGACAGGCGTTCCTTCATCCAGTACTCGACCGCCTTGACGTCATGGTTGGTCGTGCGTTCGATCGTTTTCACCTCGAGCGCATGCTCCGGGCTGAAGCGGCTGACGAGCGAGTCGAGCTCGGCGATCGTCGCGGCCGAGAACGGCTTGATCTCGGCAATGGCCGGCTCGGCGGCAAGCGCCTTGAGCCAGGCGATTTCGACGGTGACGCGGCTCTTGACGAGCGCGTACTCGGAGAAATGCGGGCGCAGGTCGGCGAGCTGTTTTTCGTAGCGGCCGTCGAGCGGCGAAAGGGCGGTCAGTGCAGACAATTCCATGGCGGAGCACACAAGCGGTTGAATCGAACGGGAAATTCTATCACAGACCGCGTGACCGCTCCGTGGCACGCTGGCTGCGGCAAGATTGCCGTTCGTGCCCTGGTCGTGTCCGCCTGTCAGTGCTTGCTGCGTCGCAGCAGACCGCTGTTGCAAGCTCCGGTGTCGCAGATGTTGCATTGCAATGCGTCCGATGGATGACAGCACAACAAGGGCCATCGAAAATGGCCCGCTGAGAACGGAAAAAAACAAGGATGGAGATCATGGACCGGATTACGCACCTCTCGCCCGACTGGCAGGGCTGGATTTCCGACAACCTGCAGCGCGGGTGTACGCCGATGTCGCTGGTCGAGGTGATGGTCGAGAAGAACTTTGACCCGATGTTCGCCAACGCCGTGGTGTTCCAGCTCTCGAGCAGCGCGCCGCCGCAAACCGCCCAGCCGCAGGTGTCCGGCTACCGCTACGAGGCGCCGCGCTTCAATCATGAAGGCAACGTCATCCGCACTGCCGACCGGGATGTACGCATCGTCTCGCGCGTCGGCCAACCGGTGATCGCGGTCCTCGATGGCCTGCTGTCGCATGAAGAGTGCGACGAGCTGGTCCGCCAGTCCGAGCGCAAGCTCGAGCGCTCGACCATCGTCGACCCGCTGACCGGCAAGCACGAGGTCATCGCCGATCGCACCAGCTACGGCACCTTCTTCACGCTGAACGAGAACGACTTCATCGCCAAGCTCGATGCCCGCATCGCGACGGTGATGAACTGGCCGATCGAGAACGGTGAGGGCATCCAGATCCTCAATTACAAGACGGCCGGCGAGTACAAGCCGCACTACGATTATTTCCCGACGGCCGACCCGGGCAGCCAGGCTCATCTGGCCAACGGTGGCCAGCGTGTATCGACGATGGTGATGTATCTGAATGACGTCGACGCCGGCGGCGAGACGATCTTCCCGGAGCTGGGCCTGTCGGTTGCGCCGAAGAAGGGCAGTGCGGTGTATTTCGAGTACACCAACAGCCACAGCGAGGTCGATTCGCTGACGCTGCACGGCGGCGCACCGGTCACCGGCGGTGAAAAGTGGATTGCGACCAAGTGGATGCGCCAGCGCCGCTTCGGTTAAGCGCGGCTGCTACCTTGGGTATTCACCGGCCCAAGGTCGCGCAGTCAGTCAAAAAGCCCCGCATCGCGGGGCTTTTTCATGGGCGCAGCTCCGGGATCAACACTGGTGCGGCGGGGCGGTGTCGAGCGAGAAATCCCAGAACGCCGCTTCGATCTTGTGGCCGTCCGGGTCGCGGACGAAGCAGCCGAAATACGGTTCGCCGTAATCGGGACGCGGACCGGGCGCGCCGTCGGCGGTCGCGCCGGCGGCCAGTGCCGCGTCGTAGAACGCCTGGACCGCCGCAGGATCGGTGGCGGTGAAACCGATGTGGGTACCGTTGCCGATGCTGGCAGGCTGACCGTCGATCGGTGTCTGGATCCAGAACTCCGGATAGTCGCGGCCGTAGGCGGCAGCGCCGGGGAACTGCTCAAGGCGCTTGCAGCCGAGTGCCGGCATCACCGCGTCGTAGAAAGCGATGGCGCGCTCGAAGTCATTGGTGCCGAGCGAGACGTGTGACAACAGGGGGAGGGCGATGTGACTCATCGGACGTTCCTTGCTAATTGGGTCAGTCTTCGAGTGTGCCATTGTCATCAAGTTCAAAACAGGTCTTGCTGCTGCGCGGGCCGACCAACGATCTGCGCGTCGACGCGGTCGTCGGCAAAGTGCAGGGCAACCTGATCGCCACGGGTCAGTTCGCTGGCGTGCTGTACCACGCTGCCGTCGGGGCGCTCGACCAGCGCATAGCCGCGCGCCAGCACCGCGCGCGGATTCAACGCGGTCAGCCGCGCCGCGAGGGTATCGAGCCGGCGCTGGGCGGTGTCGCCATGACGGGCCGCAGCCTGTGTCATCCGGCGTTGCAGCTCGGCCAGTCGCTGCGCCTGCGCGGCGGTCTGCGGCTGCCGGTGCGCCAAGCGCAGCGCCAGCCGTTCGAGCTTGGTATGCCGGTCGGCAAGCTGGCGCGAACTGGCCTGGTTCAGCCGCAGGCTCAGTGCGGCGAGCCGCTCGCGGCGCTGCGCCAAGGCTTCGCCGGGATGACGCAGGCGCCGGCCGAGCTGGTCAATCAGCTGCATCCGGGTGTGCAGACCGCGTTCGAGCGCCCGTTTCAGCTGCGCGGACTGCTGGTCCAGCCGCATCAGCCATTCGTCGCGATTCGGGCTGGCCAGCTCGGCCGCCGCCGTCGGCGTCGGTGCGCGGACGTCGGCGACGAAGTCGGCGATGGTGAAGTCGGTTTCGTGGCCGACACCCGACACCACCGGCATCGGGCTGGCGGCAATGGCGCGGGCGACGACTTCTTCGTTGAACGACCACAGGTCTTCGAGACTGCCGCCGCCGCGGCAGACGATCAGCGTGTCGACTTCATTACGCTTGGCCGCGTTGCGGATCGCCGCGGCGATATCGTTGGCCGCGGTCGTGCCCTGAACGGCGGTCGGATAAATGATGACCGGCAGGCCCGGATGACGGCGCCTGAGGGTCGTCAGCACGTCGCGCAGCGCGGCGGCCTTGGGCGAGGTGACGATGCCGATCGCGCGCGGAAAGGCGGGGAGGGCGCGTTTGGTCGCCGCGTCGAACAGGCCTTCGGCGGCCAGTTTCTTTTTCAGCGCTTCGAAGGCCTCGAACAGGTTGCCGACACCGGCCGGACGCATGGCTTCGATCGTCAGTTGATAGTCGCCGCGCGCTTCGTATAGCGAGACCACGGCCCGTACTTCGACCTGCAGCCCTTCCTTGGGCTGAAAATCGAGCAAGGCGGCGCGGTTGCGGAACATCACGCAACGGACCTGCGCGCTGGCGTCCTTGAGGCTGAAATAGCAGTGGCCGGAGTCGTAACGTTTGAAATTCGAGATCTCGCCGGCGATCCAGCGGATCGGAAATGCGCCTTCCAGTAAGTCGCGAACCTGGCGATTGAGCTCGGTGACTGTAATGACATTGGCGCTTGACTTTTGGGAAAACATCGTCGGTTTAGGTCCTGTAATCCACAGAGGCCGCACTACGGCTGGCTTTGTGCCGATTGCCCGGAGTGTAGTTGAGGTTTGTTTTTTAACTCAATGATTATATTGAATATTTGTCTGTTTTTGTGCAGTGCGATGGCGCTGGTGTGGTGGTAGTGGGCATAGTCTGGTGGCCTTGCGCAAGGCTTTGTGCACATTTTTATCCACAGCCTGTGCGTAAGCCGTCGACTGTCAGAAATCACGGCTGCGGCATGCGATCGAATATGGTATTGCCCGCCCATCGGTACCGGCTTGCGTCGTCCGCTGACGTGTCCAAGTGCGGGTCTCGGCACGCGCGCCGGGGCGGCGCGGATCGGCGTTGTTGCCGGCCCGCAGCGCCCGAGCGCATTGCGGCTTTCCCGTTGCCGCCAATCCCGATACAGTTACGCGGTTTTCCGCATGCCTACACTGGGTTGATTCGCACATGCTCGCCATCATCGAGGCCGCCGGTTGGCCGATCTGGACCATTATCATCTGTTCCGTCACCGCGGTGACGATCATCATCGAGCGCTTGCTGTCGCTGCGCAAATCGGTGGTGCTGCCCGAGGGGCTGCTGGCCAAGTCGGTGCAGGAATACCGCAGCAACGGTGTTTCGCCGGACATGCTGGGCAAACTCGCCGCATCGAGCCCGCTGGGCCGGGTGCTGGCCGCCGGACTCAA
Source organism: Jeongeupia wiesaeckerbachi (assembly GCF_050916355.1). Lineage (GTDB taxonomy): Bacteria > Pseudomonadota > Gammaproteobacteria > Burkholderiales > Chitinibacteraceae > Jeongeupia > Jeongeupia wiesaeckerbachi. Next base: position 413,548 of record NZ_CP136946.1, on the reverse strand, counting down.
GAACGTCAAAAGTTCGCGCGACATCATGAAGGAATCGATCGAGGAAACCGGTGCCGCCGTGGCGCACCAGCTCGAACGCTATCTGAATACGCTCGGCACCATCGCCGCGGTGACACCGCTGCTGGGCCTGCTGGGTACCGTCATTGGCATGATCGAGATTTTTGGCGCGCAATCGCCGACCGGCGGCAATAATCCGGCGGTGCTGGCGCACGGGATTTCGGTGGCGCTGTACAACACCGCCTCGGGCATCATGGTTGCGGTGCCGGCGCTGATGTTCTACCGCTACTTCCGCGGCAAGATCGACGACTTCATCGTCGAGATGGAGCAGCAGGCGGTGAAGTTGGTCGAAGTCGTCCACGGCGACCGCAGCTGAGGGCGGGGCGATGAAATTTCGCAAAGGCCGCCATCGCGAGGAGCCGGAGATCAACTTCATCCCGTTGATCGACGTGATGCTGGTGATCCTGATTTTCCTGATGGCCACGACGACGTACTCGCGCTTTGCCGAGCTGAAGATCAACCTGCCGACCGCCGACGCCGAAAAGGTCGTCGAGATGCCGCAGTCGATCCAGATCGCCATCTCGGCCGCCGGCCAGTACAGCATCAACAACCAGGTCACGACCTTCGGCAGTCAGGAAGCGTTTGCCGCCGAACTGCGCCGCGCCGCGGGTGGCAACAACGACCCGATGGTCATCATCAACGCCGATTCGCAGGCGACGCATCAGACCGTCGTCAACGTGATGGAGGCGGCGAGGCTGGCCGGCTACAGCAAGCTGACATTCGCCACGCAGACGGGCAAATAAGTCTGCGTGTGCAAGCGACAGAACGGGGCAGATGCCCCGTTTTGCTTTTTCGGTCCATGGCGCCAAGGAGCTTCAATGTCCCTGCCTGAACGCATCTGGTACGGCACGCATCTGCTGAAATGGGCGCTGGCGCCGTTGTCGCTGCTGTTTGCCGTGATCGGTGCGGGGCGACGTGCGCTGTTCCGTCTTGGGCTCAAGCGGATCGAGCGTCTGCCGGTGCCGGTCGTCGTCGTCGGCAACCTGACCGCCGGCGGCACCGGCAAGACACCGCTGACGGCGTATCTGGCGCGCGTGCTGGTCGCGCATGGCTACACGCCCGGCATCGTGTCGCGCGGCTACGGTGGCAAGGCCGAAGGGCCGACACCGGTCTTGCCGGACAGTGATCCGGCGCAGGTCGGCGACGAGCCGGTCTTGCTGGTGCGTGCCGCCGGCGTGCCGGTCTTCGTGTGCCGTGATCGTGCCGCCGCTGGCCGGGCCTTGCTGGTGGCGCATCCGCAGGTTGACGTGCTGCTGTGCGACGACGGCCTGCAGCATTACCGGCTGGGGCGCGAGATCGAGTTGTGCGTCGTCGATGGCGCGCGCGGCTTCGGCAACGGCTGGCTGCTGCCGGCCGGACCGTTGCGCGAACCGATTGCGCGTCTGGCCAAGGTCGACGCGGTGGTCGTCAACGGCGGCCCGGCGGCGGTCGCGCATCCACAGTGTTTTGCAATGACGCTGCAGCCGGGGCGGCTGTACCGGCTCGACGACCCGGCCATCAGCTGCACCGCCGACGCCTTGCAGGGCGAGACGCTGGCGGCGGTCTGCGGCATCGGCAATCCGGCGCGTTTCTTCGCGACGCTTGAAGCGCTCGGGCTGACGTTCTCCCGTCATGCCTTTGCCGACCATCATGCCTACGCTGCCGATGAACTGCCCGCTGGCACACTGATCACCACCGAGAAGGATGCGGTGAAACTGGCCGCGCAAACGGCGATCCGGGGCGACGGTGATAGAATCTGGGTTTTACCGGTCAACGCCATGCTGTCCCCGGATCTGGGGCAATGGCTCGCAACAAGGCTGCAAAATGGACGCAAAGCTGCTTGAAATTCTGGTCTGCCCGGTCTGCAAGGGCCCGCTCGTCTTCGACAAAACGAAGCAGGAGCTGATCTGCAAGGCCGATCGCCTCGCCTATCCGATTCGTGATGGCATTCCGGTGATGCTCGAAGGCGAAGCGCGCGAGCTTGACCCGACCGAAGAAGTCAACGGCTGAGCCGCGGAGCGCGCGATGAACTACACGGTGATCATTCCCGCCCGGCTCAAGTCGACGCGGCTGCCGGACAAACCGCTGGCCGACATCGGTGGCAAGCCGATGATCGTTCGCGTTGTCGAACAGGCGCTGCAGTCCGAGGCGAGCATGGTCTGCGTCGCGACCGACGACATGCGCATCCAGGATGCGGTGGCACTGGCCGGCTACGCCTGCGTGCTGACGCGAGCGGATCACCCGTCGGGGACCGACCGGCTGGCCGAGGCCGTCGACCGGCTCGGCCTGGCCGACGATGAAATCATCGTCAATGTCCAGGGTGACGAGCCGCTGATCGACCCGGCGCTGATCAATGCGGTCGCGGCGACGCTGGCCGCCGACCCGGCGCTGCCGATGGCGACGGCCAGCCACGCGATCAGCGCGATCGCCGATTTCCTCAACCCGAACGTCGTCAAGGTCGTGACCGGCGCGACGGGCCGGGCGCTGTATTTCAGCCGCGCGCCGATTCCATGGCCGCGCGATGCGTTTGCCGGCGATCGCAGCGCGCTGCCGCTGGACATCGTTCCGCAGCGGCATATCGGCATCTACGCCTATCGTGCCGGATTCCTGCGTACTTACCGTGATCTGTCGCCTTCGCCGCTCGAAGGGATCGAAGCGCTGGAACAGCTGCGGGTGCTGTGGCATGGTTATGGCATCGGTGTTCATGTTGCAGCGCACGCACCGGCCGCCGGCGTCGATACGCCGGAAGACCTCGAGCGCGTGCGGCAGCTGCTGGCACAACAGAATTACTAACCAACTAAAAACAGAGACCACGATGAAACTGATCCTCCTCGGCGCGCCCGGCGCAGGCAAGGGCACGCAGGCGAACTACATCAAGGAAAAGTTCGGCATCCCGCAAATCTCCACCGGCGACATGCTGCGCGCGGCGGTCAAGGCCGGCACGCCGCTGGGCCTCGAAGCCAAGGCGATCATGGATGCGGGCGGCCTGGTGCGTGACGACATCATCATCGGTCTCGTGAAGGAACGCATCACCGACGCCGATTGTGCCAATGGCTTCCTGTTCGACGGTTTCCCGCGGACGATCCCGCAAGCCGAAGCCATGCGCGAAGCTGGCGTCGACATCGACTACGTGGTCGAGATCGACGTCCCGGACGAAGCCATTGTCGAACGGATGGCCGGCCGTCGCGTCCATCCGGCCTCGGGCCGCAGCTACCACGTCAAGTTCAATCCGCCCAAGGTTGAAGGCAAGGACGACGTGACCGGCGAAGATCTGATCCAGCGTGACGATGATGTCGAAGAAACCGTCAAAAAGCGCCTCGGCGTCTACCATGAGCAGACCGCCGTGCTGGTCGGTTTCTACGGCCAGCTTGCTGCGTCGGGCGACGTCAAGGCGCCGAAGTACGTCAAGGTCAATGGCGTGGGTGCGGTCGAAACGATTCGCGACGACATCTTCAAGGCACTGGTCTGATCGCCTGAGCCATTCCGCGACGACGCCCCGCCTTGCGGGGCGTTGTTGTATCCAGCCGCCGGTGCCGCGCATGCGTCTTTCCGTTCTGCTCCCGTACTTCAATACCCCCTGGCCCTTGCTGCAGGCGCAGCTCGATTCGATCGCCCGCGCCGACGTCCGCGACTTTGCTGGCGCGGAACTGCTCCTCGTCGACGACGGCTCGGATGCGGCACTGGCCGATGCGGTCGACGCCTGGACGCGGATGTCGCCGTGGCCGGTCCGCCACCTGCATCACGACGGCAACCGCGGGCTGGCCAATGCACTGAATACCGCCATGGCCGCTGCCAACGGCGACTGGCTGGCATTTGCCGACGGCGATGACCTGACGCATCCGCAGCGCTTTTCGGTGCAGGCGGCGTATCTGTCGGCCCATCCCGATCTGGTCGCCGCTGGGGCGGACATGATCGAACTGCTACCGGATGGCCGTCGCGGCCGTTGCCGGCGTTTTCCGCAGGACGATGCCGGTATCCGGGTCGAGCTGCTGTTCTATTGCGCGATGGCGCAGCCGGCGCTGATGCTGCGCCGCGCCACGTGGGAAAGGCTCGATGTCTGGCGTACACCCGGCATGGGCATGGCCGAGGACTGGGACTTTTTCATTCGCCTGGCCGAGCGCGGCCGGCTTGGCAGCTGCGGTGTGCCGCTGGTCGACTACCGGCTGCACCCGGCGCAAATGACCGCGGCACTGTCGCCCGGTCAGCCGCATCCGGCGGTGCTGGCGTTGTGGCGGCAGCAACTGGTGGCGATGGGCGTGGCCGTCGATGACGATCTGCTGGCGGTTCATGCCGCGCTGTCGCCGTACTGGCTGTGGCCCTCCGGCGACGTGGCGAACAGGCCGGCGCCGCAGGATCTCGAGCGCTGGCGCGATGCGCTGTTGGCTGCCAACGGCGTCAGTGCTCGCTATGCCGCGGTGTCGCTGCAGGCGCGCATCGATTATCTGCTGACGATGAATCGCGAGTTAACCTTGCTTGATGGCGTTATTCAGGAAAGACTTTTTGACAGTCTGTGACGATCATCGGCTTGTTTTAGTTTGCATCGGCTTGCGTGTCCTTGTGCGGCGTATAACAGAAATACGTCAGCGAATAGACGGGGTGAGAGATGAGCAAGCCGAGTGGTTACACAGGTGAAATGATGCTGCCACAGCAGATTCTCGCCTATCCGCATGGGTGTCCGGGCTGTCGCCGTACTTATGACAGCTACGATGCCTTCCTTGAACAGACCGCGGAGGTTGGCGCACCGCTGCCAGTCGAAGCGCTGGCCGGTTCGGTCAGCCATTGGCGTCGTTGCCGCTGCGGCGAGGTGATGCAAACCTGTCAGGTGGAGCGTCGCAGCCACCGTGATCTGCGCGGCGAGTTCGATTACGTGCTCGACGCGCTGACCGCGCAGGGCATGCCGCACGAAGACGTCCGACTGGAGCTGCGCAAGATCATGCGCGGCGATCCAGGCGAATTGCTGAACTGGCTGTACCGTTCGGTAGCGTGACCCGGCTCAGCCTCAGTCTGGGCTGAGCCAGTCCGCGTCGGGCAATTCGGCGAAGACCTTGCGTAGCCCGCAGCCCCAGGCTGCACGGATCTGGTTGAAGTAAGGGTCGTCGGCGGTCACCCGATACGGGGTGGCTGGCACGAAGCTGTTATTGCGGTGCTGGAGCAGATCGATCGGCAGGCCGACCGACAGATTGCTGCGTATCGTCGAGTCAAACGAAATCAGCGTGCACTTGGCGGCTTCCGCCAGCGGTGTACTGTAGTGGATCACCCGATCGATGATTGGCTTGCCGTACTTGGCCTCGCCGATCTGGAAATACGGCGTGTCCGGCGTCGCTTCGATGAAGTTGCCCTGCGGGTAGACATTGAAGAGCCGCGGTGCCTCGCCGCGAAGCTGCCCGCCGACCAAAAATGAGCCGCCGAAGTCGACGCCCTGACCCATGCCGGCTTCGCCGGCGTCGCGGGCGATGACTTCACGCAGCGTTGCGCCGACGAGTTCGGCGGCCTCGTACAACGATCGGATCGTCAGCAGGTTGGCACCGTCGCCATTGCAGCGCGCCCGCAGCAGACTGACGACACTTTGGGTCGTCGCCAGATTGCCGGCGTTCAACAGGACGATCAGCCGTTCCCCCGCAGTTTCGAAGATGTGCATCTTGCAGAAGGTGGCGATGTGGTCGACGCCGGCATTGGTGCGCGAGTCGGACGCGAACAGCAGGCCCTGCTCCAGATTCATGCCGACACAATAAGTCATCGCCTACCCCCTTATTGAGCCTGTTCGGCAAGGCTGACCCGCGCGTGCGAAGCCATGGTTTCGTCGCCACCACCGCGGCGCAGTCCGCGCACCGGTCCGGCTTCGAGGTAGTCGAGACCGATCGCCAGCCGAACGTAGCGTTCGTCCGGGCGGCAGGCGTTGCTGATGTCGTAGCCGTACCAGCCATCCTGGAGCCATGCCTCGGCCCAGGCGTGGCTGGCGATGTGGTGGTCGTGGTCGGTGTACAGATAGCCGCTGACATAGCGAGCCGGCACGCCGAGCGTCCGGCAGGCGCTGACGAAGGCGTGCGTATGATCCTGGCAGACGCCGGCGCCGAGTGCGAAGCCCTGCGCGGCCGTTGTCGCGCTGTCGGTGGCGCCGGGCGTGTACGGCATCCGGTCGAGCAGATCGGCCATCAGGTCGGACAGCGCCGGTGCGCCGTGACGGCCGACGTGGTCGCGGTAGCCTTCGGCGAAATCGCGGATTGCCGCGTCGGGCTGCGTCAGCGCCGTGCTGCGCAGGAAGGGCAGCGGCGAGCGGGCCTCGCGGCGTGGAGCATCGCGCCCGCCGGTCTCGACGATGCCGCAAGCCAGCAGGCGGATTTCCTGGTGCTGGCCGGACAGGCTCAGCAGATGCTCGACGTTGCCGTAACCGTCATGGCCGGCGCTGGCCTCGGCCGGTAGCGTCAGCCGCCAGTCGAGGACCTGCTGGCCGGTATCGCTCTGCGGGGTCAGCCGCAGCAGCTGCATGCTGTAATGCACCGGCGCGGCGTAGCGGTACAGCGTTTCATGCTGGATGGTGAGTTTCATCGGGATCCGCTTCAGGCTGCTTTCAGGTAAGCATCGTAGATCCGCTCACCCAGTGTGTTGATGTCGATCAGCCGCTGATTCAGATAGTCGTGCAGGCCGAAGTCGAGGATTTCGTCGGCACGAATGAAATGCAGCTCGTTGCGGATGGCGTTGGCGTCACGCTGGGCGACGCGGCTGTCCTCGCCCTCGATCTGCGCCAGGATCTTGCAGATTGCTTCCATGCTGGCGCGCAGCGATCGCGGCAGCCGTGGCGACAGCAGCAGCAGTTCGGTGACCGACGTCGCATTCGGTGGCTCGCGATACAGCTCCAGATAGGCCTCGTACGCCGATAGTGCGCGCAGCAATGCGCTCCAGGCGTAGTAATCGTCAACGCCGTGGCCGGCATCCATCAGGCTGGCCTTTACGTCGAGCAGCCGTGTCGTGTTGTCGGCGCGTTCGACGAAGGTACCCAGTCGCACGAAGGAATACGCGTCGCCGCGCAAAAGCGTGCCGTAGGCAACACCGCGGAACAGGTGCGAGCGTTCCTTGACCCAGTCGAAAAAATCGCCGACGTTCACCTCATTTGGCAGGTTTTTCGCGTATAGCCACGTCGCATTGATGTTCTCCCACATCTCGACCGGAATCTTGCCGCGCACCGCGTGGGCGTTTTCGCGCGCCAGTTTCAGGCAGGCGACGATGCTCGCCGGGTTGTCGCGGTCGAGCGCCATGAAGGCGAACAGGCTTTGCGCAGTCAGCGTGTCGTGGCGGGTGTTGTACGCCTTCAGCGTTTCGGTGATCACCAGCGGCGCACTCATCTCGGCGCGGGCGCCTTGCGATTGCGGCAACAGCGACAGGCTGAAACTCACATCGAGCAGCCGCGCAAGGTTTTCGGCGCGTTCGAGGTAGCGGCTCATCCAGTACAGATGATCGGCGGTGCGGCTCAGCATCATGGTTGGATCTCCTATGCCTCCAGTATCCAGGCGTCCTTGGTGCCGCCGCCCTGCGAAGAGTTGACCACCAGCGAGCCGCGCGCCAGTGCGACTCGCGACAGGCCGCCGGGGACGATGCGCATGTCCTTGCCCGACAGTACGAAGGGGCGCAGATCGATATGCCGCGGGGCAATGCCTTCGTCGACGAAGGTCGGGCAGGTCGACAGCGCCAGCGTCGGCTGGGCGATGTAGTTGGCCGGATCGGCGCGCAGCCGGGCGCGGAAGTCGTCGATCTCGGCGCGGCTGGCCTTCGGGCCGATCAGCATGCCGTAGCCGCCGGCGCCGTGGACTTCCTTGACGACCAGCTCGTCGAGGTGGGCGAGGACGTGTGACAGCTCGTCGGGTTTGCGACATTGCCAGGTCGGCACATTGTTGAGGATCGGCTCTTCCGACAGGTAAAAACGGATCATCTCCGGCACATAGGGGTAGATCGATTTGTCGTCGGCGACGCCGGTGCCGATGGCGTTGGTGACGATCACATTGCCCTTGCGGTAGGCCGACAGCAGCCCCGGAATACCGAGCATCGAATCGGCGCGAAAGACCAGCGGGTCGAGGAAAACATCGTCGATTCGCCGGTAAATGACGTCAACTTGTCGTGGTCCGGCGGTGGTGCGCATGAAGACGCGATCGCGCTCGACAAACAGGTCGCGTCCCTCGACCAGCTCGACACCCATCTGCTGTGCCAGGAAGGCATGCTCGAAGTAGGCGCTGTTGAAATGGCCCGGCGTCATCACCACGACGGTCGGATTGTCGACGTGCGTCGCCTCGCGCAGCGTATCGTGCAGCAGGCTCGGGTAATGTTCGACCGGCGCGACGGCGTAGCGGGCGAACAGCTCCGGAAACAGCCGCATCATCATCTTGCGGTTTTCGAGCATATAGCTGACGCCGGACGGCACGCGCAGATTGTCCTCGAGCACGTAGTAGCCATCGGCATTGCGGATCACGTCGACGCCGGCGATGTGCGCGTAGGTCTGGTGCGGCAGATCGAGCCCCTGCATCGAGACCTGGTACTGGTTGTTGACCATGACCTGTGCGGCCGGCACCAAGCCGGCGCGCAGGATGTGTTGCTCGTGATAGATGTCGTGCAGGAAGGCATTGAGCGCCGTGACGCGCTGCCGCAATCCGGCCTCGAGCGTCTGCCACTCGCTGGCCGGCACGATGCGCGGAATCGTGTCGAACGGGATCAGCCGTTCGGCGCCGCTGTCATCGCCGTAAACGGCGAAGGTGATGCCGACGCGGTGAAACAGCAGCTCGGCCTCATGACGACGCCGGTCGAGGTTTTCGGGTGTCTGCGCGCCGAGCCATTGCAGGAACTCGCGGTAGTGGCCACGGGTTTCGCCGTCGTCGGCGAGCATCTCGTCAAAGCAGCCGGCGAGCGGCGGGTGAATGCGATGCATGGCGGGCTCCTGGCTTCGGGCTACAGCTTAAGAACTGAGCAAGGAACGTGCCCGGTGCAGCCCGGCGTATTTGCTGTGCGCGGCGGTGATGGTGCATCGTGCACCGCCCCGAGATGGTGCGCGGTGCGCAATCCCGAACAGGGATTGCCCCATGTCGGAAACCCCCGATGGTCTGATTGCACTGCAGCATGCCAAATTGATAAGCGAATCCCTGCTCGGAGCCGGCCATGCCGAAAAATGCGCTTTACGCCCAATCGGGCGGTGTCACCGCTGTGATCAATGCTTCCGCCTACGGCGTCATCAGCGCCGCCCGGCGCCATCCCGACGCGATCGGCACCGTCTACGCCGCACAGAACGGCATTCTCGGCGCGCTCGACGAAGTGCTGATCGATACCGCCCAGTTGAGCGACGCCGAACTCGCCGCGCTGAAGACCACGCCAGGCGGCGCCTTCGGCTCCTGCCGCCACAAGCTGCGTCACGGCGCCGAGCTGACCCGGCTGTTCGAGTTGTTCGCCGCCCACGATATCGGCTATCTGTTCTACAACGGCGGTGGCGATTCGGCCGATACCTGCCTCAAGGTCGCCGAATTCGCCCAGTACCACGGCTACGACCTGACCGCGGTGCATGTCCCCAAGACCATCGACAACGACCTGCCGCACAGCGATTGCTCGCCCGGCTTCGGCTCGGTGGCCAAATACGTCGGCACCGCGATCCGCGAAGCCGGCCTCGATGTCGCGTCGATGGCCGCCAGCTCGACCAAGGTCTTCATCCTCGAGGTGATGGGCCGCCACACCGGCTGGATTGCCGCCTCCGCCGGTTTGGCCGCGCAGGACAACGACGCGTCGCCGCACCTGATTTTGACGCCGGAGGTCGCCTTCGAGCCGGGCCGCTTCCTCAAGGCGGTGAAGGAAACCATCGCCCGCGTCGGCTACTGCACCATCGTCGCCGCCGAAGGCACGCGCGATGCCAAGGGCACCTTCCTGTCCGAAGCCGGTGGCGCCGATGCCTTCGGCCACATTCAGCTCGGTGGCGTCGCACCGATCCTGGCCAAGCTGATCAAGGACGAACTCGGCCACAAATGCCACTGGGCCGTTGCCGACTACCTGCAGCGCGCAGCGCGGCATATCGCCTCGGGCACCGATCTGGCGCAGGCGATCGCCGTCGGCGAGGCCGCGGTCGAATTCGCGGTCAAGGGCCAGCGTAGCGTGATGCCGGCGATCATCCGCGAAGACAGCGAGCCTTATCGCTGGCGCATCGACGCGGTGCCGCTGCACGATGTTGCCAACCGCGAAAAGCCCTTGCCGCGCGATTACCTCGACGCCGACGGCTGGCGCCTGTCCGCCGCCGGCCGCGATTACTTCGCGCCGCTGATCGTCGGCGAAGCGCCGCCGCCGTTCGTCGACGGTCTGCCGGCGTATCCGCGCTGGCAATTTTCCCATATGCCGAAAAAACTGATTCCGTTCGAACGGGGCTAGTTGCTAGGGTGAGGGGATGATCGCCGCAATCCTCTCCTACGTCCTGGCCGCGCTGCTGGCGCTGCTGCCGATTACCAATCCGCTGTCGGCGGCACCGCTGGTGCTGTCGATCACCGCCGACCTCACCGACGAGGAGCGGCAGCGGCAGCTCAAGCGTGCGTGCATTTATATGGCGCTGATCCTGATCACCTTCCTGCTGCTCGGGGCGCTGATCATGGATTTCTTCAGCATCTCGATCCCGGGCTTGCGGATCGCCGGCGGGCTGATCATCAGCTATCTCGGTTTCCGTATGCTGTTCCCGCCCGAGAACGGCCCTTTGCCGAGCGCCGCCCGGCAGGAGGCCAAGCGCAAGCAGGATGTCTCGTTCACACCGCTGGCGATGCCGTCGCTGGCCGGGCCGGGGTCGATTGCCGCGGTGATTTCGCTGTCGTCGTCGATCCACAACAACGTCGTGCTGCCGTTGTGGCTCGGTTATGCGTCGGTGTGCATCGGCATCATGCTGACCGCGCTGATCAACTGGTTGCTGCTACGCGTCGCGTTCAAGCTGTACTGGCGGCTCGGCGAGACCGGCCTCAACGCCATCGCCCGGTTGATGGGCTTCTTCCTGATCTGCATCGGCATCCAGTTCTTCATCGACGGTATCGCCGGCTTGCTGCGTGATCCGTCGTTCTGGCCGGGCGCCGCGGTCTGAGCGCTTGAGTCACATAAAAAACCGGCCTTGCAGGCCGGTTTTTGTTTACCGATTCAGCGCGGCAAACCCCAGTGGCACGCCGGTGCGCTCGGCGATGTCGTGACGGCTGACGTCGAGGGCGAGTTCGAGTACTTCAAGGCCGTTCTCGCCGACCTGCAGCACCCCCAGATCGGTGATGATCAGGTCGACGACCTTGAGCCCGGTCAGCGGCAAGGTGCAGTGAGGCAGGATCTTGTGCTCCTCGCTGCCGTCCTTCTTTTTGGCGACGTGCTCCATCAGCACGATGACGCGACGGACGCCGGCGACGAGATCCATCGCGCCGCCCATGCCCTTGACCATCTTGCCCGGAATCATCCAGTTGGCCAGATCGCCCTGTTCGCTGACCTGCATCGCGCCGAGGATGGCGAGGTTGATCTTGCCGCCGCGGATCATGCCGAACGAGTCGGCCGAACTGAACGTTGCCGAGCCCGGCAGCGCGGTGATCGTCTGCTTGCCGGCATTGATCAGGTCGGCGTCGATGTCGGCCTCAAGCGGGAAGGGGCCGATGCCGAGCAGGCCGTTTTCCGATTGCAGCCAGACGTCGATGCCGGCGGGGATGTAGTTGGCGACCAGCGTCGGCAGCCCGATGCCGAGGTTCACGTAAAAACCGTCCTTCAGTTCCTGCGCCGCGCGCGCGGCCATCTGTTCGCGGGTCCAGGCCATCTCAGTCTCCTTGGCGCGTCGTGCGCTGTTCGATGCGTTTTTCCGGCAGCGGGTTGTGCACCAGCCGGTGGACGAAGATGCCTGGCGTGTGGATTTCGTCCGGGTCGAGTTCGCCCGCTTCGACAATGATTTCGGCTTCGGCGACGGTGATCCGTCCGGCGGTTGCAACGTTCGGATTGAAGTTGCGCGCGGTGAGCCGGTAAACAAGGTTGCCTGAGGTGTCGGCCTTCCACGCCTTGACGAGGGCGATGTCGGCGACCAGAGCGTGCTCGAGGATGTGCGGCACGCCGTTGAACTCGCGCACCTCCTTGCCTTCGGCGACGAGCGTGCCGTAACCGGTGCGGGTGAAGAAGGCCGGGATGCCGGCGCCACCGGCGCGCAGCTTCTCGGCCAGCGTGCCTTGCGGCGTGAATTCGAGTTCGAGTTCGCCGGCGAGGTACTGGCGCTCGAACTCCTTGTTCTCGCCGACGTAGGACGAAATCATCTTCCTGATCTGCCGGCTCTCGAGCAGCTGGCCAAGACCGAAGCCATCGACGCCGGCGTTGTTCGAAATCGCGGTCAAATTGCGCACGCCGCTGTCGCGCAGCGCCGCGATCAGCGCTTCGGGAATGCCACAGAGGCCGAAGCCGCCGACGGCGACGGTCTGGCCGTCACGCACGATGTCGGCCAGCGCGCTCGCGGCATTGGGGTAGAGCTTGTTCATGGTGTTTCTCCTTCGGGATTTCGGGCTTCGGCATTCAGCGCAAGCCAGCCTCAGCGGGCGAGCGAGCCAAAGCAGTTCGTGGCCGCCCGAAGCGCAGGCACCGCAATGGACGTCATGTCCATGAGGATTCCGAGCACTGGCCGGGGACGAAATGCGCAGGCGCAGCCGCCCGATGAGCTTGGCTTCATTGGGCTGCCCAACCGCCGTCGATATTCCACGCCGCCCCACGCACTTGCGCCGCCGCATCGCTGCACAGGAACAAGGTCAGCGCGCCGAGCTGCTCCGGCGTCACGAAATCGCCCGACGGCTGTTTTTCGAGCAGCAGCGCTTTTTGCTCTGTGGCGAAATCCCGGCCGCTCTGGCTGGCGCGGGTGTCGATCTGTTTGCGCACCAGCGGCGTCAGTACCCAGCCCGGACACAGCGCGTTGCAGGTGATCCGGGTATCCGCGAGTTCGAGCGCGACCGACTTGGTCAGCCCGACCAGACCATGCTTGGCCGCGACATAGGCCGATTTCTGTGCCGATGCGACCAGGCCGTGTACCGAGGCGATATTGACGATACGCCCCCAGCCGCGTGCCTTCATGCCCGGGATGGCCAGCCGCGTCGTGTGGAATGCCGACGACAGGTTGATCGCGAGGATGGCGTCCCATTTTTCGGGCGGGAAGTCGTCGATCGGCGCGACGTGCTGGATGCCGGCGTTGTTGACGACGATGTCGGCGCCGCCGAATTCGGCGTTGGCATAGCGGATCAGCGCGTCGATTTCCTCGGGGCGGCTCATGTCGGCGCCGTGGTGGCGTACCTTGACGCCGAGCCGTTCGATCTGGCCGACCGCCGATTCGACATCGCCAAAACCGTTGAGGACGATGTTCGCGCCATTCTGCGCCAGTGTGCGGGCGATGCCGAGGCCGATGCCGCTGGTCGAGCCGGTGATGAGGGCTGTCTTGCCTTTCAGTGTGCTCATATCCATTCCCTTGGAGCCAGTCCCGATCGGCGGCAACAGCGCGGCCGCCGATCGGGGCAGGGGTCAAACCAGACCGGTGAGGTAGTAGGTGGCGATGACGACGAAGACCGCGAGCGTCTTGATCACCGTGACGGCGAAAATGTCGCGGTACGATTCGCGGTGCGTCAGGCCGGTAACGGCGAGCACGGTGATCACCGCGCCGTTGTGCGGCAGCGTGTCCATGCCGCCACTGGCCATCGCGACCACGCGGTGCAGTACCTCGAGCGGAATCCCGGCGGCCTGGCTGGCGGCGATGAAATGCTCGGACATCGCCGCGAGCGCGATGCTCATCCCGCCCGAGGCCGAACCGGTGATGCCGGCGAGCGCGCTGACGGTGACCGCGGCGTTGACCAGCGGATTCGGGATGCTTTGCAGCGCCTCGCGGATGACGATGAAACCCGGCAGCGCGGCGATGACCGCGCCGAAGCCGTATTCCGACGCGGTATTCATCGCCGCGAGCATTGCGCCGCCGATCGCCGTCTTGGTGCCGTCGGCAATCCGCTCGCGCACGGTCTTGAACGCGGTGATCAGCACGAAGATGATGCCGAGGAGCAGCGCGGCCTCGACCGCCCAGATCGCCGTGATCTTGGGAATCGCCGTCGTCACCGGCTCGGCCATGCCGGCGAGCTTGAGCGCGTATTCCTTGCCGTACCACAGCGGGATCAGCTTGGTGAACGCGAAGTTGGCGATGCCGATCAGCAATAGCGGCGCGACGGCGAGCCACGGCGACGGCAGCTTGCTGGTGTCGACCGGTTCGGGCTCGTTCAACAGGCTGGTGCCGTAGCCTTCACCCTTGGCCTGCAGCGAGCGGCGCCGCCAGTCGAGGTAGGCGATGCCGACGATGATGATGAAGATTGCCCCGACGGTGCCGAGCATCGGCGCGGCCCAGGTCGTGGTCTTGAAGAAGGTGGTCGGGATGATGTTCTGGATCTGCGGCGTACCCGGCAGCGCGTCCATCGTGAACGAGAATGCGCCCAGCGCGATGACACCGGGAATCAGCCGCTTCGGAATCTGGCTCTGGCGGAACAGTTCGGCCGCGAACGGGTAGACGGCGAACACGACGACGAAGAGCGAGACGCCGCCGTAGGTCAGCAGCGCACAGACGACGACGATGACGGTGATCGCGCGGCTGGCGCCGATCCAGCGGATCACTGCGGCGACGATGGCCTTGGAGAAGCCCGACAGCTCGACCAGTTTGCCGAACACCGAACCGAGCAGGAAGACCGGGAAGTAGAGCTTGATGAAACCGACCATCTTTTCCATGAACACGCCGGAAAAGACCGGTGCGACCGCCGACGGATCGGTCAGCAGTACGGCGCCCAGTGCGGCGATCGGTGCCATCAGGATGACGCTGTAGCCGCGGTAGGCCACCAGCATCAGAAAGACGAGTGCGGCAAGTGCAATGACAAAATCCATGAATGCTCCTCCAGTGGATGAGAGCGAGCGGCGGTGATCGTGCCCCTGTCACCGCGCGTCGCGCTGGCGCCGGCCTGCGGGGAGGACCCCGTGCCGGTGCGCTACCGGTATAGGAGCAGTTTCCGTACCAGGCGAGGCGGACCAGCGAAAACCGCGCCAATGCTGGCTTTGCGGTTTGCATGGCAATGCCGGTCGTCTCCAAACGTAGACAATGCTGACGACACGCTGGCACCAAAATTCATCACGATATCAGGCGCTTGAGTGCGGAGAGGACATTGTCTCCGATTGGAGACGGTCGTCTCTGGATGGAGACAGGGGCGGGCGTCACCGATGCCGATGGTGCGGGCGCTCCAACTGGCGATCGCGGTCGGCGATCAGCGCCGCGCATTGCGCCCCGGAGCGCGGCCGTCCCGCTGAGCTAGGAGAGATGAGCCGACGATGGCCCCTTTGTGGGGCGGGCATCGTGGGGAGGAATGGTGTCGCCGCCGAGCGGGGTGGGATCTAAGGCTGATTGCTACGCAAGCCGTGCAGCACCATCTTCTTGTAGAACGTTGCGCGGCCGATGCCGAGGCGGGCGGCGGCATCGATGACGCGACCGCTGCACGCCGCCAGCGCGTCTTCGAGCAGTTGTTTCTCGAAGCAGGCCATGGCGTCGGCGTGGCTGGGCGGCGCGTCCCGCCGGCTGGGCGCCTGGCCGGGGCGCAACAGCGGCTGCAGCTCGGCGACGTCGAGTTGCAGATGGTCGCTGAGCATGGTCGCGCGTTCGAGCACATTGCGCAGTTCGCGCACATTGCCGGGCCAGTCGTAGCCTTGCAGCAGGGCGATACCGGCCGGGGTGATCCGCCGGCGCGCACCGCCCTCGGTCGCCGCCAGCTCGGCGAAAATCGTTTCGCACAGTGCGGCGATGTCCGAGCTTCGTTCACGCAGCGGCGGCAAATGGATCGACAGCACATTGAGCCGGTAGAAAAGGTCGGCCCGGAAGGCGCCGGTTTCGACCTGCTGCAACAAGCGGGCCGACGTCGCGGCGATGATGCGCACGTCCGAGCGGACCACCTGATTCGAGCCGAGTGCTTCGAACTCCTTGTCCTGCAGCACGCGCAACAGCTTGGCCTGCAGGGCCAGCGGCAGGTCGCCGATTTCGTCGAGGAATAGCGTGCCGCCGTCGGCGAGCTGGAATTTGCCGATCCGGCCCTTGCGGTCGGCGCCGGTGTAGGCGCCAGCGGTGGCGCCGAACAGTTCGGCCTCGAGCAGCGCTTCCGGAATCGCCGCCATGTTCAGCGTCACCAGCGGCTTGTTCGCCCGGCGTGATGCGCTGTGGATCGCGTGCGCCAGCACCTCCTTGCCGGTACCGGTTTCGCCGAGCAGCAGCACCGGCGAATCCATTGTCGCGGCGCGTTGCGCCTGGCGTTTGACCTCCTCGCTGGCCGGCGCGCTGCCGACAAAGCTGTCGAACGAATACTTGGCGCGGCGCGTCTGCGCCAGCGACTCGCGCGCGGCGGCGAGTTCGGCGTTCAGCTTGCCGACCTTGGCGATCAGCGGCGATAGCGAGTGTACTTCGTCGTAGAGCGCGAAGCCGATCGCGCCGACGACGCGGCCAGCTTCGTCGCGCAAGGGCAGGCGGGTGACGACGAGCGAGCCGCTGCGCGTCGGCATCAGGTCGAGCAGCATCGGCTTGCCGGTGCGGACGACTTCGCGCAGCAGACTCGACGGAATTACTTCCTCGACGTCGCGGCCGAGCGCGTCGTCCGGATTCTTGAAGCCGAAACGGTCGGCGTAGCGGGCGTTGATCCAGACGACGCGCGTGTCGGCGTCGACGATGACGGTGCCTTCGCTAAACGTTTCGAACGAACGGAACAGCGAGGTGATCGCCCAGTCGCGTGTCTGTTCGTAATCGGCCAGATGCGTGCCGAGGATGGCGGTAGACAGGTCGGACATCGTCGGTTCCGTTTAGAAGGCTGGGTGCGGCGAATGCCCCAAGGGCGTTGGCGGGGCAATGGCCCAGTGTAACGGCGCGGTCAGGCTGCGCGAAACGCGGGCGATGCGCGATGGACGGCGGCGCAACGCCACCGGCGGTACTGGCAGCGTCTGGCGCAGGGTCCGATCGGTGAACGAAGCAAGCCTGTTTGCGATTGCGCGACGCGAGCGTGAGCCGAGCTTGCCCCGCAGCGGCATGCCACGCTTCGGATCGCTGCACGCAAGCGCAGCGGCCTGACGGGACCGGTGCCTAGCCGCGAACCCAGTCGGCGATGCGCGTGGTGACCGCGTCGGCGAGGTCGGCGCGCTGGCAGTCCAACGTTTCGACGTCGTCCATGCCGCGCAACCAGGTCAGCTGGCGCTTGGCGAGCTGGCGCGTAGCGGCGATGCCCTTGTCACGCAGCGTTGCCGCGTCGTATTCGCCGGCAAGGTGCTCCCAGGCCTGACGGTAGCCGACGCAGCGCATCGAGGGGAGGTCGAGCGACAGCGTGTACTTGTGCTGCAGCGCGCGCACTTCGGCCAGCAGGCCGCCTTCGAGCATCAGGTCGAAACGCTGCGCGATCCGCGCGTGCAGCCAGGCGCGATCGTTCGGCGCCAGCGCGAGCTTGTGCAGCGTGTACGGCAGCGGCTCGGCGGTCGGCGCGGCGAGCAGTTCGCTCATCGGCTTGCCGGCAAGGATGCAGATTTCCAGCGCCCGGCCGATCCGTTGCGCATCGTTTGGCGCCAGCCTTGCGGCGGTGACCGGATCGAGTGTCGCCAGCCGCGTGTGCATGCCGGGCCAGCCGATGTCGACTGCGTCGGCCTCGATCTGCAGCCGCAAGGCGGCGTCGGCCTGCGGCAGGTCGTGCAGCCCGTATTGCAGCGCGTTGTAATACATCATCGTGCCGCCGACGAGCACCGGCACCTTGCCGCGGGCCGAAATGTCGGCCATCAGCGCCAGCGCGTCGTTGCGGAACTGCGCGGCCGAATAGCTCTGCTCAGGACTGATGATGTCGATCAGGTGGTGTGGCGCGCGCGCCAGTTCGCCGGCATCGGGCTTGGCGGTGCCCACAATCATGTCGCGGAACACCAGCGCTGAATCGACCGAAATCAGTTCGACCGGCAGGCCGGCCTCGACCAGTGCGATGGCGCTGGCGGTCTTGCCCGACGCGGTCGGGCCCATCAGGAAAATGGCCGGGGTCATCGTTGCAGTCTTTGCATCAGAAGGTTGGCGCCATAGCCGGCACCGAGGGCGATGGCCGCCGCCGGCAGCGCGGCCCAGCCGCCGAGATGGGCGGCGAGCGGCGCGAGGCACAGCAGGCTTGCGCCGGTGCCGACGAGGCCGGTGAGAAAACCGCGCAGCTGCACCAGCACCGCATCGCGGCCGGCGTTGGCAAGCGTGAACGCCGGGATCACCGTCGCGGCGACCGGGCCGGCCGACAGCACGCCGGTCAGCGCCGGGCCGAGTGGCAAGGTCAGCGCGGTCAGCGAAACGACCAGCGCGAAGGCGGCGGCCATCCGGGTAGCGATTTCGATTTTGGGCAGCGGCACGATGCGCGGCAGCAGCCAGCCGACGGCGATCAGCAGCCCGGCGAGCGCGGTGACGCCAAGCGGCAGGCTGTGTGCTAGCCCGCCGAACGCCAGTGCGACCGCGGTGCACAGATAAATCAGCCAGCCGCAGGCGAGCATGCCGGGCCAGCCAAAGCGCCGGCTGGCAAAGCCGAGCGCCAGCATGTAGACGATATTGGCCCACAAGCCGGCCGGCGCGGCGCTGGCGGCGGCGAGCGCGTAATCCTGGCCGTGTTCGAGCCACAGCGCGGCGATCACGCAGGCGGCGATCAGCGGCAGCCCGCCGAGCAGGCCAGCGGCGGCCGGGCCCCAGCGCTTGCCGGCGAGGCTGGCCAGCCCGATCACCAGCGGGCCGGCAAACAGCTTGACCGCGATCACGCTGCTCATCACTGGCCGCGCATGAAGAGTTTGTCGAGGTCGTTCATCGTCAGCCGGAACCACGTCGGCCGGCCATGGTTGCACTGGCCCGAGCGTTCGGTGATTTCCATCTCGCGCAACAGCGCGTTCATCTCCGGAATCGTCAGCGCGCGGTTGGCGCGCACCGAGCCGTGGCAGGCCATCGTCGCGAGGATCTCGTTGCGCCGGCCGGTCAATACCTGGCTGGCGCCGACGTCGCGGATGTCGGCGAGCACCGACTTGGCCAGCTCGACCGCGTCGGCGTCTTTCAGGAGCAGCGGCACGCCACGGATCGCCAGATGCGTCGGCGACTGCACCGACAGATCGAAGCCGAGCTGCGCCAGCGCGTCGCCGTGGTCCTCGACCGTGGCGACGTCGAGCCGGTCGGCCGGGAAGACGTGCGGGATCAGCAAGGGCTGCGTCGGCAGTTGTTCGAGGTCCAGCGCGTTCTTGAGCTTTTCATAGACGACGCGCTCGTGCGCCGCATGCATGTCGACGACGATCAGCCCGTCGGCGGTTTGCGACAGCACGTAGACGCCGTGCAATTGCGCCAGTGCGAAACCGAGCGGCGGAATGCCGGCGTCGTCGCGGGCCGGGAAGGGCGCTGGCGTCGGCGGCGCGGCCGCGAAGACGGCTTGCGGTTCGCGACCGGATTGCCCGGCTGGCAAGTTGGCATCGGCAGGGCTGCTGCGCAGATCGCCGAACATCCGCTCGTACAGCGCCAGCGGCTCGTTCGCCATCGGCAAGGGCATCGGCTGCTGGCTGTAAGCGCCCCGCGCGGCGAGGTCGGCGTAGCTTTGCGGCCGGGACTGGCCGATGGGCAGGCCAGCCGCAGGCGAGGCCGGCGCGAGTACTTCGCCGGTGTCCGGGTCGATATGGGCCGGAACGGCCATCGGGTCGGCGCCGGCCTTGGTATCGGCCAGCGCCTTTTTCAGCGAATGCAGCAAGAAGCGGTACACCGCCTGCGATTCGCGGAAGCGCACCTCGATCTTGGTCGGGTGGACGTTGACGTCGACACCCTCAGGTTCGAGGTCGAGGAACAGGCAGTAGGCGGCGTGGCGGTCGTGATGCAGCACGTCGCGATAGGCCTCGCGCAGCGCGTGCTGGATCACCTTGTCGCGGACGAAGCGGCCGTTGACGAAGAAATACTGCGCATCGCGGCTGGCCTTGCCCAGCGTCGGGCTGCCGGTCAGACCGTGGATGCGCAGCGGCCCGGCGGCTTCGTCGATCGCGATCGCGCTGGCGGCGAATTCGTCGCCGAGGATGGCCGCGGCGCGTTTGGAGAGGTCGCCGGCCAGATAGCGCTGTTGTGCGCGGCCGTTGTGCGTCAGCGTGAACTGCTTGGCCGGATTCGCCAACGCCAGCCGCTGCACCATGTCGGCGCAGTGGGCGTATTCGGTGCTGTCGGATTTGAGGAACTTGCGCCGCGCCGGCAGCTGGTAATACAGATCGTGCACTTCGATCATCGTGCCCATCGCCAGCGCCGCCGGCTCGGGCTCGGTCAGCCGGCCGTGGTCGGCCTCGACCCGCCACGCGTGCGTGCCGTCACGTTCCCGGCTCGTCAGCACCAGCCGCGAGACCGACGCGATCGACGCCAGTCCTTCACCACGAAATCCCAGCGTCGCAACGCGCTGGAGATCGTCGAAATCGCGGATCTTGCTGGTCGCGTGCCGGTGCAGCGCCAGGCCGAGATCGTCGCGGCCGATGCCGATGCCGTCGTCGATCACCTTGATCAATTTGGTGCCGCCCGCCATGAGCTCGACGTTCAGATTGTCGGCCCCGGCGTCGATGCTGTTTTCCAGCAATTCCTTCAGCGCATTCGCCGGCCGCTCGACGACCTCGCCGGCGGCGATCTGGTTGACGAGGGTATCGGACAGGACCTGAATGCGGGGCATGACGGGGACGGGGGCAAGCAAATCAATATGATAACAGTTGCTGATTCGATTCTTGACGGCGGCCGATGCTTCCGGTCTGGCACAATCCGCCCTTTCCGTGTCCTTGTACGACGAGTCGATGACCTTCCCACTCAATACCGACATTCCCCGTTACGGCGCCGACGATGACACCGAGCAGGCGTGGCAGTGGTTTCACGCCGTTGCTCAACTCGTCGCCACCGAGCTGGCGGCGCAGCGGCCGGGCACGCTGGCGCTGGTCGACGATGGCGAGGAGGTCTACTGGCTGACCGAGCAGGACGGCTTTCGCTATCTGGCTACGGCGTTGACGTTCGAAGGCGAGGTGGTGCTTAGCGGTGCCGCCCGCGTGATCGATCTGGTCGGTCTTGGCGTCGACGAACTGAACTACAAGCGCGAGACGCTGATGCGCTGGTTGATGGAGCAGACGACGATGCGCGTTGGCGACGCCCGCTTGCTGCGGCTGCCACCGCTGGCGCACACGCCGGATTGAGTCAGTGGCCCGCAGCTTGTCGGGCGATGGCACGGCTGAACCCATCTGCAAAATCGATGGATACTGACTGGATCAGTGCCAGCAGATGAATAGACTGCGGGTTTCGTTGTAACAAGGAGGCTGACGTGCGCAACGTTGCCGACCGCATCCGCCATGCCGTGCTGTTCGAACTCCTCGGCGTGCTGCTGGTGATTCCCTACGGTTTTCTGCTGTTCGACCTGGCGCCGGCCAAGATGGGCGTGATCGGCGTGGGCAGCGCGCTGGTCGCCACGGTGTGGAACTACGTCTACAACCTCGGTTTCGACCGGCTGATGCTGCGCCACACTGGCACGACGCGCAAAACGCTGCGGCAGCGCATCCTGCATGCGCTGCTGTTCGAGGGCGGCCTGCTGCTGATCCTGCTGCCGGCGATGGCGCTCTATCTGCAGATCAGCCTGTGGCAGGCGCTGGTGATGGATCTGGCGATTGTCGTGTTCTATCTCGTCTACGCCTTCGTGTTCAACTGGGCTTACGACTGGGTGTTTCCGGTCGCCGAACCCGCACCGCCTGCTGTCGGGGCGGCCTGAAGGAGATGACCATGCCGAATGGATTGCGATTGCGCCCGCTCGAGCGCGACGACCTGCGTTTCGTCCACGCGCTGAACAACGACGCCGGAATCATGCGTTACTGGTTCGAGGAACCGTATGAAACCTTTGCCGAGCTGTCCCAGCTCTACGATCAGCACGTGCACGACCAGCGCGAACGGCGTTTTGTCGCCGTTGACGAGCATGGTGAAACGGTGGGTCTGGTCGAGCTGATCGAGCTCGATTACATCCATCGCCGCGGCGAGTTCCTGATCATCATCGCGCCGGGCGCGCAGGGCCGCGGTTTTGCCTCCGGCGCCACCCGGCTGGCGATCCACTATGCGTTCTCGGTGCTGAACCTGCGCAAGCTGTATCTGGTGGTCGACGTGTCGAACCGGGCGGCGATCCACGTCTACGAGAAGTGCGGCTTCGTTACCGAGGCCGAGCTGATCGAGGAATACTTCAGCAACGGCCGCTATCACAACGTGCTGCGGATGTGCTTGTTCCAGTCGGATTACCTGGCCAACCGCACTCAGACGGCCTGAGTATCGCCGCCCAGTTCGTGCGACAGCGCTTCGGCGACGAAGTCGCTGAACGCCCTGACCTTGGCCGCCTGCGCGCGGGCACGCGGATAGACCAGATGGATTGGCGGGCTGGTCGCCGTCCAGCCGGGCAGTAGCCGGACCACCTCGCCGCTGGCGATCTCAGCGTCGAACAGCCAGCTGGGCGAGTAGGCGATGCCGATGCCGGACAGCACCGCGGTGCGGATGACTTCGCTGCTGTTCGATTGCAGGTTGCCGGTCACGCGGATCGTCTGGGTCGTCCCGGCCGCGACACCGGCGTGCGCGCCTGCGGTAAACAGCCAGGCGTTGCCGGCGCTGAGCTCGGTGTAGACAAGACAATTGTGTTGCGCCAGCTCGGCCGGGGTGCAGGGCACGACCGGCAGCGACGCGATATGGCCGCGACTGGCCAGTGCCATCCGCTGCGAAGTGCCGATGCGCCGCGCAATCAGGCCACTGTCGCCCAGTTCGCCAATCCGGATCGCCACATCGACACCCTGTTCGACCAGGTCGACGAAGCCGTCATGCAGCCGCAGATCGATGGATACATCGGGGTGGGCGGCCAGGAAGCGCTGCACCAGCGGCATCAGCTTGAGCCGGCCGAAACCGACTGCCGCAGCGATCCGCAACGGCCCGCTGAGGCGATGCTCCTTCTGCTGCAATGCGGCTTCGAGTTCGCTCACTTCGGCGACAAGCCGCCGGGCCTGCTCGAAGTAGTGCGCGCCGGCCTCGCTCAAGGCCAGTGCCCGGGTCGAGCGATTCAGCAGGCGCACGCCCAGCGCGTGTTCAAGTGCGGCGATCTGCTTGCTGATGGTGCTCTGCGTGGTGTGCCGTTCGCGCGCCACGGCCGAAAAACTGCCGGTTTCGACGACCCGAACGAAGGTCTGCATGGCTTGAAGCCGGTCCATGAGTCGCGCCAATAAAGTCCATCAAGGAATAAATGATAGGCGATCGAGTTGGCTTATTGATTGATTGGGAATGGACGAAGATCGGCGTCACGACCTGAACCCAAGGAGTGAAACCATGAGCAAGCCCGTTGTCCTGATCACCGGCGCCCTGACCGGCATTGGCCGCGCCACCGCCATCGCATTTGCACGGGAAGGCGCCCGGCTGATTGTCAGTGGCCGCCGCGACGCGGCCGGTGCCGCGCTGGTCGCCGAACTGCATGCGCTCGACGCCGAAGCCGAATACGTCCACGCGGACGTGCATAACGAGGCCGATGTGCAGCAGCTGGTGGCGCGTACCGTTGCGCGCTTCGGTCGGCTCGACGTCGCCGTCAACAATGCTGGCACCGAAGGGCAATCCGGCCCGCTGGTCGAGCAGACCGTCGAAAACTACGAGGCGACGTTTCAAACCAATGTGCGTGGTGTGCTGTTGTCGCTCAAGCACGAGCTGGCGGTGATGATTCCGCAGGGCAGCGGCGCGATCGTCAACCTGTCGTCTATCGTGGGCCAGGTCGGCATGGCCGGCGCCTCGGTCTATGCGGCGAGCAAATTCGCCGTCGAGGGGCTGACCAAGAGTGCTGCCCTTGAGGCTGCGCCACACGGCGTCACCGTTAACGCCGTCGCGCCGGGGCCGGTGCGGACCGACATGTTCGAGCGCTTCACCGGCAACGACGCGGCCGTCCAGACCGGACTGCTGACGTCGCTGCCCAACCCGCGTGCGGCGGAAGCCGACGAAATCGCCCAGACGATCGTTTTCCTCGCCAGCGGCAAGGCGCGCTACCTGAATGGCCAGAGTGTGGCGGTCGATGGCGGCTACACCGCGCGTTGAATTCCCGACGAGAAGCGCCGGAAAGCAAAAAACGCGACCCGAAGGTCGCGTTTTTTTTGATTTTGTTGCCTGGTGCCCGGGGTCGGACTCGAACCGACACGTCTTTCAACGGGGGATTTTGAGTCCCCTGCGTCTACCATTTCGCCACCCGGGCAGGCAAGGGCGGGATTATCACCGAAGCCGCGACGAACGGCAAGCTTATTCGGCGGCGTTCTTCAGCGACAGCGCCCGTTCGTACAACTGATTGCGTGGCGCACCGGTAATCGCCTGCGCCAGCGCGACGGCCTGCTTGAGCGGCAGCTCGGCGACCAGGGGGGCCAGCACGGTGTCGTGCGTGGCCTCGTCGGTGTTTTCGACCGGTGCGGCGGCGTCGACGACGAGGACGAATTCGCCGCGCTGCTGGTTGGTGTCCTGCTTGACCCAGTCGACCAGTTCGCCCAGCGTGGTGCGACGGATCGTCTCGAAGGTTTTGGTCAGCTCGCGCGCCATCACCACCTGGCGATCGGCGCCGAACACGCTGGCGAGATCGGTCAGGCAATCGACGATCCGGTGCGGCGCTTCGTAGTACACCGTCAGCCAGGGCAGGCTGGCCAGCGTGGTCAGCGCGTCGCAGCGTTGCTTGGTCTTGGGCGGCAGGAAGCCGTAGAACAGCGTGTGCGGGCAGCTGAAGCCGGCGGCCGACACCGCGGCGGTCAGTGCGCTGGCGCCGGGCACCGGCACCACCGGGAAACCGGCGGCATGCACTGCGGCGGCGAGCACGGCGCCGGGATCGGAAATGCCCGGCGTACCGGCGTCGGAGATCTGTGCGACCGACTCACCGGCGGCCAGACGGGCGATGATGCGCTCGGCCATCGCACGTTCGTTGTGCTCGCGCAGGCTGAGCAGCGACCTCTGGATGCCAAAGTGCCGGAGCAATTGACCCGAAACACGGGTATCTTCGGCGGCGACCACGTCGACCGCGGCGAGTACGTCCAGCGCGCGCTGGCTGATATCCCGCAGATTTCCGATGGGCGTGGCCACCACATATAATGTAGCCCGGGCTACCTGGTAAGGATCGTGATGCACATTCAGGCTCCATGGCGCGTGTTGCGCCGGATTGGGCACGGCAGTGGCCGTGGATTGCGGGCGCTACTATACGGCGCGCTGCTGGCTGGTGTCAGTACCGGCTGTGCGACGCGGCCTGCACCGGTCGCGTCGCAACCGACGCCCGCGCCCAGCGTTGTGGCGCGTCCGGCGCCGCCAAAACCGGCGCCGGTAGAAATCACACCGCTGCCGCAAGCACCGGCCGTCGCCACCGAAGCACGGCACGACGCGTATATCGCGGTATTGCTGCCGAGCGCGACGTCGAGCAAGGCGCTCAAGCCGGCCGTCGACCAGATCATGGATGGCGTGGTCAAGGGCGCGCACGTCTTCGCCCAGGGTTCGGAGCCGCCGTTGCGCGTGTTCGAGACCACCGATCAGGACGAGGACGTGCTGGCGCAGTACAACAAGGCGATCGACGGCGGCGCTGCGGCCGTGATCGGCCCGCTGACGCGTAGCGCGGTCAATTACGTCGCCGACAACGGCCGTTTCCCGGTGCCGGTGATTGCGCTGAACAGCTTCGATGCCCGCACCCTGCGCCGCGCAAACCTGTACAGCTTCAGCCTGTCGATCGAGCAGGAGGCCAGCGAAGTCGCGCGGCTGATGCGCGAAAACGGCGTGCGCAATCCACTGATCCTCGTCGCCACCAATCCGCTGAGCCAACGCATGAGTCAGGGCTTCACCGCCGCCTGGCAGGCGCTCGGCAATCCGGCGCCGCAGCTGGTCGACGCCGGCAACGCCACGCAGGGGCTGGCGGGTTTGCGCACGCAAATCGCCGCCAAGAATCCGGACGCGGTCTTCCTCGCCACCGGCTTCAAGCTCGGTCGCAAGGTCCGGCCTTTCATCGGCAACGATTTGCCGGTGTATGCGACGTCGCAGATCAATCCGGGCCCGCTCCCGGCGACGGCGGTGGCCGATCTGGCCGGCGTGCGTTTCCTCGACATGCCGTGGCTGGTCAACGCCGACGACCCTTACTATGCGCTGTTTGCCCGGCCGCGGACGCAGTCGAACGACTACGAGCGGATGTTCGCGCTGGGCGTCGATGCGTGGCGGATCGCCGCGATGCTGATTCGCGCGCCGGGGCAAGCGGTTTCGTTCGACGGTCTGACCGGCCAGTTGAGCCAGCGGACCGATGGCGTCATCGAGCGCCGGCTGCTGCCCGAGCGTTTTGGCGAAGGTAACGCGATCCCGTCGGCGAGCGACAACACGACACCGGACGACGGTGCCCCGATCCTCTAGCCCGCCGGGCGAGCGCGGGGCGGTGGCCGAAGCGCTGGCCGCCGATTATCTGGTTGCTCGCGGCCTGCGTGTCGTGGCGCGCAACTGGCGCTGCCGTCGCGGTGAAATCGACCTGATCTGCCGCGATGGGAACACCCTGGTGTTCGTCGAAGTCAGACAGCGAGCTTCCAGCCGTTTTGGCGGTGCCGCAGCCAGCATCACGCCGGCAAAACAGGCGAAACTGATCGCCGCGGCGCAGTCCTATCTTCTTGGCGTTTCGCCCGTTCCGCCTTGCCGTTTCGACGCGGTGTGCATCGACGGCGACGCCATTTCCTGGCTCAAGCACTGTATCGAAGCCTGACGCTGTCGGGCTCGTCGCAATTTAGAAAGGCAAGCAAATGGATTTACTGCAAAGGGTGCGCGAGCACTTTGAAGAATGCGTCACCACGCAGCAGATGGCGATGGAGATCCTCGGCCCCAGCGTCGGGCTGGCGGCTGAAAAAGTCGTGCAGGCGCTGATTTCCGACGGCAAGGTGCTGGCCTGCGGCAACGGTGGTTCGGCTGCGGTGGCGCAGCATTTCGCCGCCGCCATGGTCGGCCGCTTCGAGCGCGAGCGCCCGGGTTTGTCGGCGGTGGCGCTGACCACCGATTCGTCGGTGCTGTCGGCCATCGCCAACGATTACGACTACGACCTGGTGTTTTCCAAGCAGGTGCACGCGGTCGGCCGTGCCGGCGACGTACTGCTGGCGATTTCGGCGTCGGGCAACTCGGCCAACGTCATTGCCGCGATCAACGCCGCGCACGAGCGGCAGATGAGTGTGATTGCGCTCACTGGCAACGACGGCGGCCAGATCGGAGACTTGCTGGTCGGCGACGACCTGCACCTGTGCGTGCCCGCCGGGCGCAACGCGCGGATTCTGGAAGCGCATATCACCCTCGTGCACGCGCTGTGCGACACGATCGATTACATGTTGTTGGGAGGCGAATAAATGAAGAAGTCCCGTATCGTTGCGGTGGCGCTGCTGGCGTCCTTGTCCCTGTCGGCTTGCGTGCCGCTCGTCATCGCCGGCGCCGCCGCGGTTGGCATGATGGTCGGCTCGGATCCGCGTCGTGCCGAGACGGTCAAGACCGACTTCGACGTCGGGGCGCGCATCAGCGCCAAGGTGCTGGACGCCTACAAGGACACCGCGCACGTCAACGTCAACAGCTACAACGGCATCGTGCTGCTGACCGGTGAAGTGCCGAATGAAGCGGCCAAGCAGAAGCTGACTGAACTGGCGCGGACCGAGCCGGGGCTGCGCAAGCTCTACAATGAAACCGTGGTGGCGCCGGTGTCGGGCAGTACCGACCGGCTCAACGACACCCAGCTGACCGCAAGGGTGAAGACGGCCGTGATCACCGAGTCGTCCGACAGTGGCGCCTTGCACCTGATGGTCGTGACCGAACGCAAGGTCGTCTACCTGATGGGCATCACCCGGCCCGACATCGCCGACCAGGCCGCGCGCTCGGCCAGCATGGTCGACGGCGTCGCCCAGGTGGTGAAGCTGGTCGAATCCAACCCGGTCGGTCCGGCCGACGAGGCGCTGCGCAAGTAAGTTGCGCGGCCAGGGGCGCCCCGCACCGACCGTCGTTCGCATGAGGGACGGTTGTGAAGCGGAGCGCCTGTATCGTCCTGCTGACCGTCGCGCTCGGCGGCTGCGTGCCGCTGATGCTGGTGGTCAATCTGGTCGAGATCGGTGTTGTCGTCGGCACCGATCCGCGCCCGTTCGGCGTGATCCGCAGCGATTTCGAACTCGCCGGCCGGCTGGGCGGGGCGATCGATACCGAATTCGCCGACGCCGCCCACGTCAGCGTCAATGCCTTCGATGGCGTGGTGTTGCTGAGCGGCGAACTGCCGGATGCCGATGCCCGGCAGCGAATGCTGGCGCTGGCCGCCGCCGAGCCCGGCATCCGCCGGCTCCACGACAAGACCGTGATTGCGCCGCCTTCGAGCCCGGCCGAGCGTGCCAACGACACCCGGCTGACCGCGCTGGTGAAAGCCCGGATCGTTGCCTACGGCAGCGACAGCCTTGATGCCCTGCACCTGATGGTCGTCACCGACCGGCGGGTTGTCTATTTGCTCGGCCGTACCCGATCCACCTACGCCGAACACGCGGCGATTGCCGCCAGTTTCGTCGGCGGCGTGGCGCGCGTCGAGATGTTGATCGACACCGGCGTGGCGCCGGTCATGCCGACCGCAGCCGAGCCGGCCGACGCGGCCGAGCCGCCCGACACGCCGGTAGGCGGCTCAGAGTAGCGGGGCGATGTCCTTGGCGATCATCGCCGCGATCGCCGGCTGAGCTTCGGCGACCGGGTGCAGCTGGTCGGGCTGGAACCAGTCCGGCCGCTTGATCACCGGCGCCAGCAGGAAAGGCGTCAACCCGGCGCGGTACTGCTTGGCCAGTGCCGGGTACATCGCGGCGAAATCGCGCGTGTAATCCGGGCCGTAGTTCGGCGGCATCTGCATCCCCACCAGATGGACCCGGGCGCCGGCCTTCTGCGCCGCGGCGATCATCGCGCCGAGGTTGCTTTTGGCTTTGGCGACCGGCAACCCGCGCAGCCCGTCATTGGCGCCCAGCTCGATGATCACCAGCTTGGGTTTGTGGATTTTCAGCGCCTGCGGGAACCGCGTCAGGCCACCGTCGGTCGTTTCTCCTGATACGCTGGCGTTGACGACGGTATACGGCTTGCCGCCGCGCGCCAGTTCGGTTTCGAGCCGCACCGGCCAGGCCTGATTCGCGGCGATGCCGTAACCGGCCGACAGGCTGTCGCCGAACACCAGCAGTACCGGCTTGCCGGCCGCCATTGCCTGGCCGCCCAGCAGCGCAACACCGCAGAACGCCATAAGCTGAAGCACCGCGCGTACCCACACCTTGCCCATCTGGTTCCCCATGTCCATTGCCAGTCCTGCTCCTGATTCCGAATCCGTTCTCGATTGCCGCTCGCTTGGCAAGCGTGTGCTTGTCGCCGACGGCCCGCTTGATCTGCTCGCCGATATTTCATTCTCCCTGCCCAGGGGCGAAAGCCTCGCCATCGTCGGCGCCTCGGGTTCGGGCAAGTCGACCTTGCTGGCCCTGCTCGCCGGGCTCGATCTGCCCAGCAGCGGCAGCGTGACGCTGGCCGGTACCGATCTCGCCTCGCTCGACGAAGACGGTCGTGCGCGCCTGCGCGGCCGGCTGGCCGGCTTCGTGTTCCAGTCCTTCCAGTTGCTGCCGGAGCTGACCGCACTCGAGAACGTCATGCTGCCGCTCGAACTGGCATCCCGCAAGGGGGCGCGCGATATCGCCGCGAACTGGCTGGAGCGCGTCGGCCTCGGTCAGCGGCTCGAACACACGCCGCGCACGCTGTCGGGCGGCGAACAGCAGCGCGTTGCGCTGGCACGGGCGTTCTGCACCGATCCGCGCATCCTCTACGCCGACGAGCCGACCGGCAGTCTCGATACCCACACCGGCGAAAAGATCGCCGACCTGCTGTTCGAACTGAACCGTGAAACCGGCGCGACGCTGGTGCTGGTGACGCACGATGAAGCGCTGGCGGCGCGTTGCAGCGCCAGCCTGCGGATTGCGGCCGGGCGGGTGGTCGAGCAGCGCGGGCTCGGCGCATGATCGCGCTGCGCCAGTTCCGCCGGGGCCTCGCCGCTGGCGATTACCGGACGCTGATCGCCGCGCTGATCGTGACGATCGCCGCGCTGACTGCGGTCGGCCTGTTCGCCGGCCGGATGGCCAAGTTGCTCAATACCGAGGCGAACAACCTGCTTGCCGCCGATGCGGTGCTGACCGCCGATCACGCGATTCCACCGCACTTCGCCGATGCCGCCCGAAACGCCGGGCTGGCCGTCGTGCAGACGCAGGCTTTTCCGAGCATGGCGGCCGCCGGCGATGCGGCGGTGCTCGCCAGTGTCAAGGTGATTGCCGGCGCGTATCCGTTGCGCGGCAAGCTCTGGCTGGCCGGGCACGCCGAATCCACGGTCGGCGCACCGCCGGCAGGCTCGATCTGGCTTGATCCGCGTCTGGCGAACCGTTTGAAGCTGAACGTCGGCGATAGCTTGCGGCTGGGCAATACCCAGTTCCGCATCGCGGCGCTGATCGAGCGCGAACCCGACGGCGCGCTCGATTTCGCCAGCCTGCAGCCACGGCTGATGATGAACGCCGCCGATTTGGCGCCAACGGGGCTGATCGGCTTCGGCAGCCGGGTCAAATACCGGCTGCTGGTCGCCGGTCCGCCGCAGGCGGTCGCCGCGTGGCAGCAGCAGGCACGCGGTGCGCTGGGCCGGGGCGAACGGCTTGAGGACGTCCGCGAGGCCCGCCCCGAGGTCAAGACCGCGCTTGAACGCGCCGAAACCTTTTTGCGGCTGGTGACGCTGCTCGCGGCGACGCTGTCGGGCACCGCGGTGCTACTGGCGGCGCGGCGTTTCGCCGCCCGCCGTGCCGACGCCGTCGCGCTGTACGTGACGCTCGGCGCGACACGCGCACAGATCCGTGCCGTGCTGCTCGGCGAACTGCTGCTGCTGTTCCTGTTTGCCGCGCTGGCCGGCGGAGCCCTCGGTTGGGGCGCGCAGGAAGTGCTCGGCTGGGCGGTGCGCGATCGGCTGCCGGCACCGTTGCCGGCCGGCTCGGTCTGGCCGTGGCTGGCCGCCTGCGGTTTTGGCTTTGTGCTCTTGGTCGGCGTGGCCGGGCCGGCGCTGCTGCGGCTGGCGGCAACACCGCCGATCCGCGTGCTGCGGCGCGAAACCACCGCGCCGCCCCGGCTGTGGTTGACGCTGGCGGTTACCGGCGTGGCGACCGCGGCGCTGTTTGTCGGCGTGGCCGGCAACGCCACGCTGGCCGCCATCGTCGCCGCCGGTATTGCCGGTGCGCTGCTCGTTGCCGGCCTGCTCGGCTGGGCTTTGCTGCTGCTGTTCGGCCGTTTCGCCAAGGGCTTTGCCGCGCGGATTGCCGTTCGCCAGCTCGCCCGGCGGCGCTGGCTGGCGGCGGCGCAGCTTGGCGCGCTGGCGGTCGGCCTGCTGGGACTGTGGCTGCTGACGGTGGTCGAGCGTGACCTGCTGAGCGCCTGGGAAAAACGCGTGCCGGTCGACGCACCGAACCAGTTCGCGATCAACATCCAGCCCGATCAGGCCGCAGCGTTCGACAAGGCGTTTGCCGACGCAGGCTTTGCCCCGCCGGCGCTGCAACCGATGATCCGTGGCCGCTGGATGGCGCAGAACGGCAAGCCGGTCGATCCGAAGCGCTTTGAAGAGGACAGGGCGCAGCGGCTGGCCGAGCGCGAATTCAACCTGTCCTGGGGCGAAACGCTGCGCGCCGACAACCGGCTGGATGCCGGTACGCCGCTCGACGAGACCAAACCGGGTTACTCGGTCGAGGCGGGCCTGGCGAAAACGCTGGGCATCAAGCTGGGCGACACGCTGACCTTCGACGTGGCCGGCACGCTGGTTTCCGCGCCGGTGGTCAATCTGCGCACGGTCGATTGGGATTCGTTCAGGGTCAACTTCTTCGTTGTCGGCACCCGATCGCTGTTTGCCGAACTGCCGGCCAGCCTGATCACCAGCTTCCATTTGCCGCGCGAGCGCCGCGAGGTCGTCGCGCGCTGGTCGGCGCAATTCCCCAGCGTCACCTTTATCGACGTCGGCGAGGTACTCGCCGAAGTCCGCCGCGTACTCGAACTGGCGGCCAGCGCGCTGCGGCTGGTGTTCGGCTTCTGCCTCGCCGCCGGCTTGACCGTGCTGCTCGCGGCGCTGGAAACCACCGCGCCCGAGCGGCGGCGCGAGGCGGCGGTAATGCGTGCGCTCGGCGCCAGCCGGGCGCAGATCACCAAGGTGCAGTGGATCGAAGGCGCGGCGATCGGCGCGACGGCCGGGCTGGTTGCCGGCGTCGCCGCCAGCGTCTCGGGCTGGCTGCTGGCGCGCGAGGTGCTGGAGCTGACGGTGCCGTGGAACTGGCAGTTGCCGCTGTGGAGCCTCGGCACCGGCGTGCTGCTCGCCGCCCTGATCACCGCGTGGGAGCGGCGCCAGCTGTCGCGGGCGTCGGCGCTGCGCTTGCTGCGGGATCCGGGATGATCTGCAAGACCCCGGGCGGCTGCGGCACGCCCGGGCGATTCAGGCGGTCTTGTTGATGTCCGTGACCACGCTGTGCAGCGCCAGCACCTGAGCGGGGAAGGACTGCAGGGCAAATCGGTGAATGGTGTGCACGCAGGTCAGCAGTTGATCGACCGTCTTGCAGGCGCTGATCTCGTCGACGAAAGCCTGCGAGTGCGGGCCGAAGGCATCCACACAGAAATCGATCAGCAAAAAACGCGCTTCCGACACAATCAGCTCGGGATCAAGCTGGAGCCCATCGGCCGGCGCCGGGGCTTTGGCCCCCTGCCGCATATCGGCCACGCCTTGGATGGCAAGAAAGTCATCGCGAGCCATTTCCACGACGTCACTGATGATGTCATCGCGGGGATAAACCGTCTTTTCAAGCAACTCAAGCAAGCTGCGGGGCTTGCCGAGCAGAAGCAGCACGCTGCGCTTGCGAATGCTCAGTTTGAAAGTCCGGTTTTTGATTTCCTCTTCCCCCTTGGGGGAAATCATCAGGTCGGCTGATAAATCCATTGCTGCCTCTCAATTGATCTTGCAGGCTCGCGCGTGCGCACGCTAACGCCTCAGACGATATTCGATGGCGACAGCGTGCATCGGCAGCGCTGTCGCCATGGCATCGCCACGCAGGCGGTCAGGATTTGAAGCGCGACACCGACTTGAGCAGGATGTCCGAGGTTTTTCCCAGCTTTTTCAATCCACGTACCAATTCGAACAGATCCGCATCCGAGCGGGTATCGGTATATGACTTTGCCGATGCCTCGAATTTGAGTGCCTGCTCGGACAGATTGGACGCATTTTCATGGATCGCCGAAGTCAGGTTCTTCAGCTTCATCTGCATCATTTTCAGCGAGGCCATCAGGCTGCTGTTGTCATTGCTGGCCAGCTTGATGTCGATCGCCAGATCGCCACTCGCGATTTTCCGCATGCTGTCGGCGACGTCGGCCGGTTCTCCGCCAAGCTGCCGCAAAATCGTGCCACGCATACGCAAGGCCAGGGCCATCAGCGGGACGAGCAGGGCGCCGGCAATCGACAGGAAGAACAGCGCGCTGCGCCAGAAATCATTCTCAATGTCGTCGATGTATTCGCCAAACCCGATCATCCAGTTCCAGGATTCGAATTTCTTGACGCCATAAAGCTTGGCCACCTTGCCGCTCACACCCGGGCGCGTCCCGTCACGCGAGGCCACGAAAGCCACGTCGGTCTTGGCCTGGCCGATGGCGTTTCGGTATTCATCACCCTTTTGCACCGCCTCGGCAGAGGGGGGGGCGCCAATGCGTTGCGCATTGGGGTGGACCAGCAATACATCGCTTGTGAAATCACGGACGAAGTAGTAATTGTCATCGCGTTGGTAGCTGGACAGAATGGCCTTGGCTTCCTGTTGTGCTGCCTCGCGCGTCAATTCACCGTTCATTTCACGCTGATGCACTTTTTCTACGGCCGCGTATGCCAGATTTACCAGCAAATCCAGCTGCTGCTTCCGCCCGTCCAGCATGGCTTCGCGCTGCGTATATACGGCCAATGAGGCCAGAAGCAGCATGCCCGTCAAGGCGGCAAGAATAATGATCCATATCCGGGTGCTGAATTTCATGACGTATCCTTGATTGTGCTTCGGCATGCAGCTGCGCCATGCCTGTATTGCCAATGCACGGCGTCGACCACCGCTGGATTACATCAGGTGGGTCAATTCAAGGCAATTTGTCGTCAAGTAGATGGGGTGGGATGACCGAGCAATCGTTGCCGTTGTCGCTCCGGCAGGTTGTGGAGTGGATATTTTTGACCCGTAATAACAATAAATGAGTCAAAAGTGTACAAATTAATGCGTGAAAATAATTGTCATGAGTCATCGGTGACTCAAATGATGCCGGTGTTTCAAAATTGCGACGATTGGTGCTTTACTTGCATGCGTTGGCCCATGTTTGCTGGGCATTGAACTGTATTGGCAGGCTTGGGCGACAAGCAGAACCGACTACTTCCGGCGCCGGGGCGGATGTCGGTGAGAAGGTGTTAGCAGGGCATGTCTAACGACTGAACGAAGCGGCCTGCGCCAACCGCCTCGCTTGAGTTTAGGTCGCAGAAACTATGGATGAAGCTTCTCGCCATTGCCGAGCATTTCAACGAACTGAGCGATCTTCTTCACACGGGTCTCGGCCTTCTTCACGTTCTGAATCCTGAACAGAATGGCGTACCGGTTCTGGCTGTCAAGCGACGCAAAGAATGCCTTGGCTTTGGGATTGGCATCCAGGGCTTGTTGCAAGTCCTCGGGGACGGTCGAATTGCTCGCCGATGAATAGGCAGCATCCCAGCGCCCATCCTGCTTGGCACGCTCAATTTCGAGCAGACCGCCAGGATGCATTCTTCCCGCAGCCATCAGCGCTTCTGCCTTTGCCTTGTTGATTTTTGACCAGATGCTCTTGGCGGTTCTGTGCGTAAAGCGTTGCAGCCAGTAATGCTCGTTCTCTGCCTGTTTTTGGCCATCAATCCAGCCGTAGCAAAGGGCGCTTTCGAGCGCTTGCGCATAGGTGACGGTGGGTTGCTCGGCCGCCTTCTTCGCCAAGCGAAGCCATACACCCGGAGCCGTGCTTCCATTGTGCTCCAGCCAGGCTTCCCACTCAGATTGGGTTGCGAACGTCAGCTTTTGATCGGTCATATCGCACCTGTTGGAGGTATAACGTTGGAATTAACCGGCGCACTTTAGCTGCTTTGTAGCCAGCACACTCTGGACTCAAGATGAACATCTTTGATGTTTTTGGGTTTAAGGTTGGTGTCGATTGATGCCATGGTGATAGATGCCCAGTCTGGAAATTTTTCACTTCCGCTCCATTCAATATTGGAGCGGCAAGCGCTACAGAACTTCCGGATAACGCTAGCAGTTAGCAATTCTTGCCCGGATAGATATTCCAAATCAGATCTGGGTACACTTGAGTACGTGGTAAATGCAGCGCTATGCTGATTTTGGCACATTCTGCAATGGCAGTTCGACACAGTCTTGGGTTCAGACAGCAAGCGAAATGAAACCGCACCACACAAACAGCTACCGCTGTGCATTTTTACTCCTGCAGCTAATGTTTTAAATAAGCGGAGGCCAAAGGGCGTCCGCTTGATTGAAGTGTTAGCCGACAAGCACTGCGTTGCCGATTAGCCATTGTTCAATCGGAGGTGCCTCGTATTTTGGAGTGTTGTGGTTCGGGTCGAAGTTAGCTAGTTTTTGGGACAGAAATGCTGAAACCCGCTGGGAGGCCTCGGCTTGCTGAGCCGCAGATGCATCTGCGATGTCTTGGGCTGCTTCATCTGTTACGCAAATAGCAATTGTTTTGGACATTTTGTTTGGACGTTCTGGATCGTCATTTAGCTTCCACGACACACCAACATTCAGTGAGCCGATGCCGGGAACAAGACGAATTTTTGCATTTTCTGGCATCACTGATGTGATGGCTTGAAGGATCTGTTCTTCGAACGACATGGCAATGTATCCTCTAAGTTGGCTAACGATTATGCTAACGGGCAAACAAAAGCGTAGCTCTTGGCTGTCCAGCTAACGAAGTGAGCGGCAGTTGAGCGCATTGTTAGCCAGCCCCGATAGGTGTGTTGCAAACAGGGCAATGGCGAAAACGAGTGTTTACTCGGGTAGTTGAAGATTTTTGGCGTTTTGAATCCCAGCATGCAGGGCAATAAAGGGTACTGTCGCCCTCGAATAGGTAGCAGCCCCATTGCCTCCTCGTTGTCTTCTCATCAGAAGGCTGAGATGTCTTTTTTAGTAGACCATTTTCTTCTTGAAGCTCGGCAATGCGCTCCTTGAGAGAGGCTGCTTCTAGCTTTAAGTCCGCAAGTTCATTCGATAGGTCAGCTAGCAAATTTCTGAACTCGGCATCTTCTATGTTTTTGGAGATTTCACGAAGCCGCTTCGCCAGATCAATCGACGTGCCTATAGTTGTAAGAATATCCATGAATATCTCCTTTGCTGGCTAACGTTGGAGGTAACGTGCGGCCGGAATGCCGCAGGCATGGAGGGGAGCCAAAGTGCAGCTTTGGGCCGTCACGTTGGCCGAAAGGTTAGAGCCAATTTTCACTGTTGTGCCCATTGAATCACACCAAACCCTTCCTAGGTGGCGGTTCGTACAGTTCGGTTTCCCACTCTTCGTATGGTGGTGTAACAACAAAAGCTGGATCAAAATATGAGCGCAAATAATCGGCAGCTCTTCTTTCCGCGTACTTGGCATTCAAAACATTACCGCTTTCATCCAATTCCAAGACGTTAGCGTAAATCGCAAAAACCTGTTCAATAGCGCTCGGATCACTTCCGTACAACTCAAGGTAGTTAATTCCTTCGAGTGTATTTTGAGTGCCACTTGCCACGAAATAAGCAAACGTCCTAAGGGCGCCACTAAAGCTATGACTTAATTTCATGTAGGTTATGCGTCTCCGTGATGTTGGCTCTAACGTAGTGTATGCACCATGGTGCATAAAAATATATCGCGACAACTGTCGGATAACACGGCTGACAGTCGGCACGCCCTGTGCCCTTAGTAGAACAAATGCCCGGTAATCTCCAGCAGGTACGCGCTCTGCCGGGAGATTGACCATGTATTTGGACATGTCGGATAACGCCACAAACACACCACGGCCGTTGGTGCGAGCGTGTCGGCGTACCGCATAAACTTACAATTTACTGAATAAAATACTTCATAAAGTTTAACGGTTTGCGCAAGCAAGTAGAAATGGAGCGGTCCGATTTGGTGTGTTTTCTGACCTATCCGGCAGCGAAAGGCGAGGTGTCGGCATCCATGCAAAATCGGGCGTTGTCGGCGTTGCTGCTTTTGTAGCAAGCGGTTCTGCAAGTCGATTGGCCGTGGCTCGAAGGCTTTGAGCGACCGAAGCGAGCGGCGCATTTGCCTGTGGCATGGGCGTGACCGAGGTTGGTCGTGGCGCTGATGCACGGTACATCTGCATGGAAGCACGCCGCTTGCACCGCGCAGGAATGCCGGTGCTTGAGGCGCTGCGCTTGGCGCGTCATGGATGTGGATTTCGAGCGCGGGCTGAACTTGGTTCAGCAAAGCCAGTAAAGCCCGCTCGACCGGATTTGAGCGCGATACGTTAGCGGGCGGTGGCCAAGTTAGCCTTGGCAGGCCGCTGTGATCGCGCCGGCATCGGTGACAAAGCGGTTGCCATTGCCCTGAATCGCCGCAATCCGCCGATCGCGGGCGGTTTCCCAGCTGTCGACCGGATAGGTCTTGGCCCATGCGCACATCAGCTGTTTGTCCTGCCGGCTCATCGTCAGGCCGTAGCGCTCGTACATATACAGATAGGTGCGGCCGATGCGGCCGCGGACTTCCTCGCGTGGCTGGGCGCGGCGCTGCTGGAAGTCGACGATGGTCTGGCACTGGCCGTACATCGGTGTCGGATTCAGCGTCCAGGCGCCGTAGCGGTAGTTGCTGCGGTCGCCATTCACTTCGCCGACCGATGGCACCAAGTTGACGAGGTCGCCCTCGGCGGTCTGGAACACCGGATCGCTGTCGGCGCATTGCTTGCGGCCACCTTTTTGCCAGCACTGGCGCTGATGGCCCAGGTTCCACGCCGGGACAATGTGCTCCCACTCGATCCGCGCGGCGCGCTCCGGGTTCTTGCGTGGCTTGAAGCCGCAAGAGCGCCAGTTCACTTTCTTGTCGCTGTAATCGCAGCCGCAATAGAACTCCTCGCGCAGCTCGCCGGTAAAGATGCGCGGCAGCACCCGCTTGGCGTTGACGAAGTCGCGGTGGCCGACGGCGTTGCTGCGCGTGACCAGCGTTGCGGCGCCGGTGGCAGAGTCATGTGTTTGCGAGGGGATTTGCAGCAGCTGATCGCCGAGTTTGGCGAGTGTTTTGGTCACCTCGTGGCGGGCGATTTTCTGCAGCTCATGCTGCAAGTCTTTGGGCGTGTCGTCGCCGCAGGCGGCGAGGCTGAAACAGAGCAGGGCGGGGGCGAGATAACGCATCGGCGGCATTCTTGCCGCCGGCCGGCCGGCTCGCCATGTGAATATGCCCTTGCGCTTTGGCGCGGCCCGGCGTTAGCGAATTCGCGACCCGAAATCTGGCTCGGCTGGCGAGCGCGCTCGTTCGCTTTTGCCCGAAGCGGGGGGCCCGCAGCAAGGCCCGGACGGTGCCCGCGTGGTGGTCAGCGCCGGGGATGGCTCCGAAGGGAGGCCCCTGCCGGGGCGGGCATCGGACGGCCAGGAAATGCGCCGCCCGCTGCCGGACCGGAAAGATCAGCGCGCGACCAGTACCATCGGCGTGCCCTTCAGCGCCGCCAGATCGCGGCCGCCGGCGTAGCTGATCGACGACTGCAGGTCTTGCTGCAGCTCGACCAGCAGCTTCTCGATGCTGCCCTTGTACGGCACGAGGATCTTCTTGCCCTCGACGTTCACATAGGCGCCCTTGTTGTGCTCGGACGCGCTGCCGAAGTATTCCTTGTAGTGCTTGCCATCGATCTCGATCAGCCCGCCGGCGGATTCGTCGTAGCCGGCGAACAGCGAGCCGGCCATCACCATGGTCGCGCCGCAGGCTAGCGCCTTGGCGATGTCACCGTGTTCGCTGATGCCGCCATCGGCAATTACCGGTACCT
The DNA here is from genome assembly GCF_050916355.1 of Jeongeupia wiesaeckerbachi. GTDB lineage: Bacteria > Pseudomonadota > Gammaproteobacteria > Burkholderiales > Chitinibacteraceae > Jeongeupia > Jeongeupia wiesaeckerbachi. The sequence continues at coordinate 374,390 of NZ_CP136946.1, read as the reverse complement.
GCACCGCTGCAGCACAGTCGAGCGTGGTCGAGATCATCGGCCGGTGGAAGCCGGTCTTGTTCTTGGTGATGCAGACGCGGCCGCCGGCGATGCCGGCCTTGATCGCGTCGCAGCCCCAGCGTTCCAGATCGCGTGCCGCATCGGCCGTGGCGATGTTGCCGCCGATCAAAAAGGTATGCGGAAACAGTTTCTTCACATGCGCGATCATCCGTTCGGCCTTCACGCACCAGGCGTTGGCGATGTCGAGCGTCATGTATTCGGGCTTGATGCCGGCGGCACGCAGCGCATCGAGCTGGGCATGGGTGTCGTCGTTGACGCCGATCGAGATCGACGCGAACAGCCCGGCGTCGTGCATCGTGCGGCAGAACGTCACCGGGTCGACGTTGAAACGGTGCATCGTGTAGAACCAGCCGCGTTCGGCAAAGTGCCGGCAGCTGGCTTCGTTGATCACGCTCTTCATATTCGCTGCATACACCGGCATCGTGAAGTGGCGCGGGCCGAACGCGACCGAGGTGTCGCAATCCCTGCGGCTGTCGACGACGGTTTTCTGCGGTACGAGGTAGACGTCGCCGTAGTTCAGTTCAGGCGTGATGGTGACGATGGACATCGGGTGTAATCCTCTCCGTTGGCAATGCCGGGGGTGCACCGGCCCTGCACGCCGGAACGGTGTTCGAGCGCGCAGACTGCGTGTTGAAAAAAACGGGGGCCCCAATAAAAAGGGGAGCGGCATGCCGCTCCCCTTTTCCGAAACAAATTTGCAAAAATCCTTGCGCCATCAGCCACTTAGGGTCTGCGCGCAACGGTTCCAATCTAGGCTGCATCGGTGGCGAAGTCAACCGCATGGCGCGTGAAAACGCCCGCCGATGTGCGGGGTCTTGCGCTGGGTCAAGCAGGACTCAGAACCTATGCGGGCAGGCGAGCGAGCCAAGGCAGTTTGTGGCCGCCCGAAGCAGGGGAACCGGAATGGGCGCGAGTCCATGAGGAGGGCCCGAAGGTCGCCCTCAGGGTTCCGGCGCATGGGAACAGAATGCGCAGCCGCAGCCGCAGCCGCAGCCGCAGAAGGGCGACCTAGTGTCCGGCGATCACCGCGAGGAAATCGTCGCCGTATTTGTCGAGCTTGCGGTCGCCCACGCCGGTGACGCGGCCGAGCTCGTAATGATCGGCCGGGCGCAGCCGGACCATTTCCTTCAGCGTCGCGTCGCCGAAGATCACGTAGGCCGGCACGTTCTGCGCGTCGGCCAGCGCCTTGCGCTTGCGTCGCAGCGCCTGCCACAGCGCGTTGTCCGCCGGCGAATCGAAGCCGGCGTCGCGGCTCTTGGCGGTGAAGGTTTCGCTGCGCGCGCGCAGGAAGACCTCGGCCTCGCCCTTGAGGATCGGTCGGGCCGAGTCGCCCAGCGCCAGTCCGCCGCGGCTCTCGGTCGCCAGCTGCAGGGCGCCGCGCGCGACCAGCTGCCGGAAAATCGCCCGCCACGTGGCTTCGGGCGTGTCCTTGCCGATGCCGTAGGTCGACACCGTCTGGTGGCAGTGCTCGCGCACCTTGGCGTTGTCCTTGCCGAGCAGCACGTCGACCAGGTGGCCGACGCCGAAGCGGTTGCCGGTGCGGAACACGCACGACAGTGCCTTGCGCGCCGCATCGGACACATCGACGAGCTTGGGCGGATTCAGGCAGTTGTCGCAGTTGCCGCACGCCTGGGTCGCTTCGCCGAAATAGCCGAGCAGCGTCTGCCGGCGGCAGTCGGTGGCTTCGACGAAACCGAGCATCGCATCGAGCTTGCGGCGCTCGACCATCTTCTGTTCATCGGGCGCGTTCGAGCCTTCGATCATCTGCGTCAGCAGCATCAGATCATTCAGTCCGTAAGTCAGCCACGCATTGGCCGGCAGGCCGTCGCGGCCGGCGCGGCCGGTTTCCTGGTAGTAGTTCTCGATGCTCTTGGGCAGGTCGAGGTGGGCGACGAAGCGTACGTCGGGCTTGTCGATGCCCATGCCGAAGGCGATGGTCGCGACCATCACCACGCCGTCGTCGCGCAGGAAGATCTTCTGGTGATTGGCGCGGGTACTGGCGTCGAGCCCGGCGTGGTAGGGGTAGGCGCGGATCTGTTTTTCGCGCAGCCACGCCGCGGTGTCCTCGACCTTCTTGCGCGACAGGCAATAGACGATGCCCGATTCGCCCTCGTGCTCGCGGCGGATGAAGCTGAGCAGCTGGTCGCGGCCGTTCTGTTTTTCGACGATGGTGTAGCGCAGATTGGGGCGGTCGAACGACGAGACGAACTTGCGCGCCTGCTGAAGGCCCAGCCGCTCGGCGATTTCCTCGCGCGTGGCGTGGTCGGCGGTCGCGGTCAGCGCGATCCGCGGCACGCCGGGAAAATCGTCGGCCAGAATCGACAGCTGCAGATATTCGGGGCGGAAATCGTGGCCCCATTGCGAGACGCAGTGCGCCTCGTCGATCGCGAACAGCGACACCGGGCCGCTCTTGATCAGGCCCATGAAGCGCGGCGTCATCAGCCGTTCGGGTGCGACGTAGAGCAGCTTGAGCTTGCCCGAGAGGAAGTCGCGCTCGATTTCGCGCGCGGCCTCCAGATCGACGGTCGAATTCAGAAACGCCGCGGCAACGCCGAGTTCCTTCAGCGTATCGACCTGATCCTGCATCAGCGCGATCAGCGGCGAAACGACGACCGCGCAGCCGTCGCGCAGCAGCGCCGGCACCTGATAGCACAGCGATTTACCGCCGCCGGTGGGCATCAGCACCAGCGCGTCGCCGCCGCTGGCGACGTGTTCGACGATCTCGCCCTGCTGGCCGCGGAAGGCGTGATAACCGAAAACGTGTTCGAGGACGGAAAGCGGGGTGGCGGACATCGGGGGACTTGGATCGCGGGAAGCCGGCCATTGTACGCCGGACCGAAGGTGAAGCGTCGCCGGCCGCTCGCCGGCCGGCTCGGGTAAAATGCGCGATTGACCCGAATACGCATGAAGCAGGAAGACCGATGACCCTCCACGAACTGATCTCGACCCGTGTTGCCGCCGCGCTTGCCGCCGTCGGCGTGCCCGACGCACCTGCCGCGGTGGCACCGGCTTCGCGACCCGAGTTCGGCGACTATCAGGCCAATGGCGTGATGGGCGCGGCCAAGAAGCTCAAGCAGAACCCGCGCGAGCTGGCCGCCAAGGTCATCGATGCGCTCGATCTGGCCGGCATTGCCAGCAAGATCGAGATCGCCGGCCCGGGCTTCATCAACATCACCCTCGACGACGCCTTCCTGGCCGCGCAGGTGGCGCGCCAGCACGGCGACGTCCGTCTCGGTACCGGCGCAGCGGCCGTGCAGAAGGTCGTCATCGATTACTCGTCGCCGAACCTCGCCAAGGAAATGCACGTCGGCCACCTGCGCTCGACCATCATCGGCGACGCGCTCGCCCGGGTGCTGAGCTTCCAGGGCCACGACGTGATCCGCCAGAACCACGTCGGTGACTGGGGCACGCAATTCGGCATGCTGACGGCGTTTCTGGTCGAGCGCGAGGAAGACGGCAGCGACGACACGCTGGCGCTCAACGACCTCGAAGGCTTCTACCGCGCCGCCAAGGTGCGCTTCGACGAAGACGAAGCCTTCGCCACCCGCGCCCGTGATTACGTGGTGAAGCTGCAGGGCGGCGACGTGCGCGTGCGCGCGCTGTGGGAACGCTTCCTCGACATTTCGCTGACGCATTGCGAAGCCGTTTACGCCACGCTCGGCGTGCAGCTGACCCGCGACGACGTGATGGGCGAGTCGGCCTACAACGACGACCTTGCACCGGTGGTCGCCGATCTGAAGGCGCAGGGCCTTGTCACCGAGTCCGAAGGCGCGCAGGTCGTCTTCCTCGACGAATTCAAGAACAAGGACGGCGAGCCGCAGGCCTACATCGTGCAGAAGCAGGACGGTGGCTATCTGTATTCGACCTCGGATCTCGCCGCTGCGCGCTACCGTGCCGGCAAGCTCAAGGCTGACCGCGCGCTCTACGTCGTCGACGCACGCCAGGGCCTGCACTTCCAGCAGGTGTTCACGCTGGCGCGCAAGGCCGGCTTTGTGCCGGCGAGCATGCAGCTCGAACACGTCGCCTTCGGCACAATGATGGGCGACGACGGCAAGCCGTTCAAAACCCGTTCCGGCGGCGTCGTCAAACTGGCCGAGCTGCTGGCCGAGGCCGAACAGCGCGCCTTCGAGCTGGTCAGCAGCAAGAATCCGGATCTGGACGAAGCGACGCGCAAGCAGATCGCTCATGTCGTCGGCATCGGCGCGGTCAAGTACGCCGATCTGTCCAAGCACCGCACCAGCGATTACGTGTTCGACTGGAACACGATGCTGAGCTTCGAAGGCAACACCGCGCCTTACCTGCAATACGCGTACACGCGGATCGCCAGCATCTTCCGCCAGGCCGGCGAGTTCGACGCGCATGCGGCCATCGTGATCGCCGAGCCGGCCGAGCACCAGCTGGCGCTGCAACTGGCGCAGTTCCCCGAGCTGCTGCAACAGGTCGCCGCCGACACCTGCCCGCATTTCCTCTGCGCCTATCTGTACCAGCTGGCGACGAAGTTCAGCCGCTTCTACGAAGCCTGCCCGGTGCTCAAATCCGAAGGCGAGGTGCGCGCCAGCCGGCTGGCGCTGTGCGCCGCGACGGCGAAAACGCTGTCGACTGGTTTGGGGCTGCTGGGCATCGACGTGCTCGAAGCGATGTGATCGTTTGTCGCTTGCGATACGCGATTGAGTGTTCCGTTCATCCGAACGTAGCGTCGTCGTCGTGCCTTGCTGCCATAGCGGAAAGTAGGTGTGCAAAGCGCCGCTGATTCGGTGGGCAAGGCTATGGACGAGGAAAAGGGTTCTTGGTGGAAAACGTTGCCCAGCATTCTGACCGGCATTGTCGGCGTCATTGTCGCGGTCAGCGGATTGATCGGGGTGCTTTCCCAGTCGGGGCTCGTCGGCGGCAAGGCCGATCCCGGCCCGGCTGCGGTACAGCCGGCGACGCCTGCCCCGTCGCGGGTCGCGTCTGCCGGTAATCAGGCCGGTGACGGTGATCAACCGTCACCCCTTGCTGCTGACGCTGATGAACTGTTGCGCTTGCTCAAACAAGCGAACATTCGCAACAGCGTCGGCGAGCAAACGATGCGTGAATGACTTGCTGATTCGCGCTGGTATCGGCGGCTGGCGCAGGAAAGCCTCGCTATCGTCGGCGATCGACGCCTGACCCGCGACGGTGCCGATCTGGACAAGGTGAGTTACTACTACGTCGGGTCGCTGGGGCTGAAAGGCGATGATGAAGCTCCTGCCGATCATGTCGTTGACCGTCGTAAGCTGGAGCAGGCCCTGGTGAACGCATACAACAACCGCAACGGCGCCAGCGCCGCGACCTTGCCGGAAATCCTCGAATAGGTGGCGCGGTGAAACGGGCGCCGCAGCGTGCGAGTGATGGATACGCACGCCGCCTGGCGCTGGCCTTGCTTGAACTCGAAGACGGTTGAGCCGTGGCCATCCGACGGCGCGCTTCGTTGGCATGCTGCTCAAGCTTGCTCCAGTCGCTGCAAGCCGGTCTCGTGCAGCTTCGTTGCCGAGGCGGTGAGCGCTTCGGCGAGCACCGGGTCGCCGATCGAGTCGGCGGTACGCTGGAGTTGCGTCGCCGGGCCGCCTGCTGAAGCTGCAATACGGTGATTCAAGGTGTGCGCGGTGCTCACGATGTCCGTGCGAGCCTGTTCGGTAACGGCCGGTATCGACGGGGCTGTTGGGATAGCTCGAGACGATGTAATCGCATGCAATTCCGAAACCCCCGGCCGTGGCCGGGATCTTTTTGTTGATCGGAATATAAGCAATTTTGAATTCAATACGTTGGTCGGGACGCGATATCCGATTATTCAACTGTGTTAGCTTGAATCGTTGTATTCGCGGCGTTGTTCATGGCGCGGAAGAATGCCACATCGAGGGCAGGGGCGCGTTTTGCTGTGCGATGCTTTAAAAGGAGTTGGTCATGCGTGCTTGTAGGCTTTGCCTTGTCGTTTCGTTTCTTTTCTCTCCTGCCGCCTTTGCCTTAAAGGAAGGGGACGCAATCTATCTTAAACTGGGGTGGCCAAGCCCGAGTAGTCCGACCACCGATGCAATCGGCTTCGACTATGCGGCGCCGGTCAGTGGCGCCTGCAATAATATACAACGGTCTTCTTATGCCGCTTATTTGTTGCGCACGAATGTGGTAGGGGCCAAGGTTGTCCTGGAAAGTTGTTCCGATAACAACGGTTCGCTGCGTTGCAAGCTGAAGATTGCGACCGGCAGCTACGCAAACTACTACGTCGGCACAACCGGGGATTATCCGTACTCCCGAAATTATTCGACCTCCGCCGAGCCCATTACCTTTGTCCGTCGCGGGAATTATGATTTCTCGTCACAGAATTTGGGGGTTAACAAGGGCGATGTCTACGCGTTGCAGGGCTCGAACGGGAACTACTTGAGATTGGCCGAAGAGTATTCCGGTTGTGGGGTTAATTATTTGAGGTTTAATGAGCCCGACATCAGCAAGTCGTCAAATTTCGCGATATCCACACCCTGACGAAGAAATAGACCAGCCGGCATGGGCTGGCTGGGTGAATTTTCTGCGTGAACATGATTTACTCGCTCGTTGCGGGGAAATTGATGCCGTGGTCGATCTCTGGGGTGATTTAAGGAGATCATTTCAATCGGCTGTCTGCGGCAAAACTCGTTGAATGAATTTGATTTTCGGCCGCGGTTAGGCCAAGAAGCCCTTGCTTGTATTGGTGCCAAGTGATTGGATGCGTTCGTTGCTTCCAACGGTTTGAATTTCATGGTTGAAAGTGTATAAAACTTGGGGGCGGGGTTTGATGGGGAATGAAATGTACTCTCACTCGTCGAGGGCTTGACCGGATCCACCATGGCGTGAGTGCTCTTTGCTACGGTTCCATATCCGAGTTGATCGTGCATTGAATCCGCCGCGTATTTGCTTGCTCTTGGCGGGGGCGTGAAGACCGGCACTGCGCTGCAGGGGCCGCGCAGTCGGCGTGCCATTGTTTGGGATGGCCGTTATGGGCCGTGTCGGGAAGGATCGATAAGCGTTGTACTTCTGGAGAAAAAATGAAAATTACCGTGGCAACCATCGTCAAGGCCGGTTCGGAGCAAGTCTGGGCCGCCTGGAACAACCCCGACGATATCGTCCGCTGGAATGCCGCATCCGATGACTGGCATACCACCAGCAGCCGGGTGGATTTGCGCGAGGGCGGTACGTTCAGCGCGCGGATGGAGGCCAAAGATGGCAGCTTCGGTTTTGATTTCGAGGGCGTGTATACCCGCATCGTCACGCATCACCTGATCGAGTACGCGATGGGCGATGGCCGAACGGTGACCGTGACGTTCGAGCCGGTTGCCGATGGCGTGAGGCTGAGTGAAACCTTCGATGCCGAAGACGCACACAGCGCCGAGCAGCAGCGGCAGGGCTGGCAAAGCATCCTCGATCGCTTCGCGCGCTATGTCGAGGCAAGCGCTTGAGTCCACCCCTCGGTCAAATACCGGACGCCGCCATGTGTATCGTGATCGATGACCTGAGTCATCCGCAGGTTCATGCCTTGCTGCGCGAGCACCTCGCCGGCATGCAGGCCAATTCGCCCGACGGCTGTGTGCAGGCGCTCGATCTGTCCGGCTTGAAAGTGCCGGCGGTGACGTTCTGGACCGCGTGGGACGGCGAGGCGCTGCTCGGTTGCGGCGCGCTGAAGGACTTGGGCGACGGGCATGGCGAGATCAAGTCGATGCGCACCGCGCGCGGGCATCTGCGCCGTGGTGTGGCACAGGCCATCCTGGGCGTGCTGCAGGATGAGGCCATGCACCGTGGCTATGCGCGGCTGAGCCTGGAAACCGGCTCGTCGCCGGCTTTTTTTCCGGCGCATGGCTTGTACGAACGCAATGGCTTTGCGTGCTGCGGACCATTCGGCGACTGCGTGGACAACGAGTTCAGTGTGTTTATGAGCAAGGTGCTGGAGACGGTCGCCGGGCCTGCGTGAGTGCTGGCATGGTGCACTGCGTACGTTCGTCGGCCGGAATACACGCGCTCCGGTTAGCTGTCAGAAAACGGCCTAGATTACGGCGAGGACTGCCACTAAAAATTCCCGGAATGACGGCCCTCCTGACAATCGCGGAGTTCGTGCCATGAAGATCTTGCTTGCATGGATGCTGGTTTTGTCTCCATGGCTCGCATATGGCGGCGATGCGGGGTGGGGGGCATCTGCTGTAAAAAATGTCAGAATTAAGACAGCTTATGACGGGGCGCGAGAACCGGAACCGCAGATGGTCGGCTTGCAGTTGAAGCTCAGCAGAACGTTGTCACTGGGCGACGAGCCCTATGAGCTGTATTCGCAGATGCTGCCATCGGCAGAACTCGACCATCTGGTCAGCGGCATTCCCTATGCCCAGCAATCCGCTGATATCGGCGACATGCCACCGGGGGTCGAGCACATGCATGTCCGGCATCTGATCTCGCTGCCCGATCTGCCTTGGGTGTTCCATCGTATGGCGGTCTCGATGTCGAGCGGGTCCTTGGTGGTGCAGTAGCGAAGCCGGACAGTCGGTCGCAGGTTCACCGCCTTCCGATCGTGTCGGCAATCATCGATAAGGGTCTGAATACTGCAAGCTGGCCGATGAACTTGCCTGCGATGCTGATGAGCCCGGATGGGGACGGAGATGAAAAACGCCACCTTTGCAGGTGGCGTTTTTAATGGGACGTTGGTGATTACAGCCCGGCTTCGACCAGCATTTCGCGCGTCAGCAGGAAAACGAAGCCGTCGCCGCTGGCGGTGTCCAGCCAGACAAAAGGCAGCTGCGGGTAGCTGGCTTCGAGTACGTCGCGGTTGTGGCCGATCTCGACGACGAGTACGCCGCGCGGGTTGAGGAAGGCGCTGGCGGTATCGATCAGCTTGCGGGTGATGTCGAGGCCGTCGTCGCCGCTGCCGAGCGCCATTTCCGGTTCGTGGCGGTATTCCTCTGGCAGTTCGTCCATCGACGGGGCGTCGACATAGGGCGGGTTCGAGATGATCAGGTCGTAGACTTCGCCGGTCACCGGCTCGAACAGGTCACCGTCGAGCAGGTCGATGCGGTCGCCGAGTTGATAGTCGGCGACATTGATCTCGGCGACGTCGAGCGCATCCGGGCTCAGGTCGACGGCGTCGATCGCCGCGTCGGGGAAGGCGTCGGCCAGCAGGATCGCCAGGCAGCCCGAACCGGTGCACAGGTCGAGCGCGCGGTGCACCAGCTCCGGATGTTCGATCCACGGTTCGAACGCTTCATTGAACAGCAGCTCGGCGATGAACGAACGCGGCACGATGGTGCGCTCGTCGACGTAGAACTTGTACTCGCCCAGCCAGGCTTCGCGGGTCAGGTAGGCGGTCGGGATGTGCTCGTCGGCGCGCTTGCGGATCACCTCGACCAGCTTGTCGACCTCGGACGGCAGCAGCCGGGCTTCGAGGAAGGGCTCGAGTTTGTCGAGCGGCAGCTTCAGCGTCGCCAGCAGCAGGTAGACCGCCTCGTCGAAGGCGTTGTCGGTGCCGTGGCCGTAAAAGAGCCCGGCATCGTTGAAGCGGGTGACGGCAAAACGCAGGCAATCTCGCACCGTGGAGAGGTGTTGGCGGGCGGCTTCGTACATGGGGCGAGACTCCTGTTGCTGAAAATACCGGCAGTGTAGAGCGGTCGGCCCGAATCGGCGAGCGCCCATTTTCGCTCGTTGCTGTCACATAGCTTGCAGCAAGAGGCCATTTGCCGCCGCATGGCGGTCTGCGGGGGCGGAATGTGCCAATTGGGGATGCAGCGTGGGTGGCTTGGGTGTACATTTCTGCCTTTCTTTCAAGCTGTTGGCGCATTCTGCGCGCAGCAACCGCAGGGCAGACCGCTAATGAGTTTTTCGACCCTGGGCTTGGCCCGGGAAGTACAGCAGGCCGTCGAGGCCATGGGTTACGAAAACCCGACGCCGATTCAGTCCAAAGCCATTCCGCTGGTGCTCGCCGGCCGTGACGTGCTCGGTGCAGCACAGACCGGTACCGGCAAGACGGCTGCGTTCACGCTGCCGATCCTGACTCTGCTGGCGCCGCATGCCAGCAACAGCGTTTCGCCGGCCAAGCATCCGGTGCGTGCGCTGATCCTGACGCCGACGCGCGAGCTGGCCGACCAGGTTGGCGAAAACGTCAAAACCTATTCGCAGTTCATGCCTTTACGCAGTCATATCGTGTTTGGCGGCGTCGACATCAAGGCGCAGATTCCGGCGTTGCGTGCCGGCGTCGAAGTGCTGATTGCTACGCCGGGCCGGCTGCTCGACCACGTGCAGCAGAAGTCGGTGAACCTGTCGCAAGTCGAGATCCTGGTGCTGGACGAAGCCGACCGCATGCTCGACATGGGTTTCATCCTCGACATCAAGAAGATCATCTCGATGTTGCCCAAGCGCAAGCAGACGCTGCTGTTCTCGGCGACGTTCTCGCCCGAAATCAAGAAGCTGTCGGCCGAATTCCTGAACAATCCGGAACTGGTCGAAGTGGCGCGGCAGAACGCGACCAACGACAACGTCGAGCAGCTGCTGCACCCGTGCGAAACGCATCGCAAGCCGGCGCTGCTGGCGCACCTGATCCGCACGCACCAGATGGGCCAGGTCATCGTCTTCAACCGCACCAAGATCGGCGCCGATAGCGTATCGCGCGAACTCAAGCGGGCCGGTTTCAATTGCGAGGCCATCCATGGCGATCGCGAACAGCGCGCCCGGCTCGAGACGCTGCAGCGCTTCAAGGACGGTACGCTGCAGATTCTGGTGGCGACCGACGTCGCCGCGCGTGGCCTGGATATTTCCGAGCTGCCCTATGTGGTCAACTTCGAGCTGCCGAACAACCCCGAGGACTATGTCCACCGGATCGGCCGGACCGGTCGCGCTGGTGCCAAGGGCGTGGCGATCTCGCTGGTGGATCCGGGCGAGGACAAGGCTTACGGCCTGATCCAGAAGCTGATCAAGAAAGAACTGCCGCTGACGCCGGTACCGGGTTATTCACCGGGTACGACGCCGGTGCAGCCGGTGCAGCCGGAGCGCCCGAATCGCGGTGAACGCCGCCATCCGGAAGAGCGCCGCGACAGCGTTGAAGCCCGTGCCGCAGCAGCGCCGCGACCCTCGCGTCCGCGCGGCAACGACATCGACGTGCCGCTGCCGACCAAGCCGCTGCCGAGCCTGCCCAAGCGTGGGCAGCAGATCGCCGCGCTGTTCCTGCCGCCGAAGCACCCGGTCAGCAAGTGACCGTATTCGCCGATCGCTGGACCGATCGACTGCGCAGCGGTTTTCCGCTGCTGGCAGCGATGCAGGTCCGGTTGATCGGTGACGCAGGCGCGTGGCAACTGCATGCGCCGTTCGATCCGAACCGCAACGACCACGCCACCGCCTTCGGTGGCAGCCTGTCGACGCTGGCGACGATTGCCGGCTGGCTCTACGTCAATGAAGCGGCCGGCGAAACGCTGGATCCCGATCTCATCGACGTCGTGATCCAGACCGGCAACGCGCATTTCGTCACACCCTTGCAGGCCGATCTGGTCGCGAGGGTCATGCCGGTTGATGACGCCGAGCTGGCGGTCTTCCATCGCACCCTGGCCCGCCGCGGTCGTGCCCGCTTGACGGTGCACGCGACGGTCGGCGACGGCAAGACCGAGGCGGTCAGGTTCACTGGCCAGTACGTGGCGGTTCGATTGCCGCAATCGCCCCAGTAAAAAAGCCGCTGAATCCAGCGGCTTTTTTCATTCAAGCTCATTCAGGCTTGTTCAGGCAGCGATCAGTCGTACCGCCAGCGGCGTGCCGCCGTCGATCAGCGCGATCAGCCGATCGATGTTCGGGTGCTTGCCCGGGAAGGCTTCGGCGTCGGCGGTGTGCTCTGCATACAGGCGCAGGCCCTTGTCGGCGGCGATGGCGTCGATGGCACCGAATTCCTGGAACAGCGCGTGGTAGACGCGCACACTGCCGGCCTGACCCGGCTTGTTGTCGATGCGCGCCACGACATCGTCGCCGTGCAGCAGTTCCAGCGCGGCGAGGTGGTCGATGGTCGGCAGCGTGTCGAGAATATCCTTGAAGCTCATGATGTGTCCTGGTGTCAACGTCGTGCGGCTTGCCGCGTTGTGGGCAGCGGGGCTGGCCCGATTCGAATTCGTGAAGGAGTGTGCCATGAAAAACGTTCTGCTTGCCGTCTTGCTGCTGGGTACTGCCGGTGGTGTTTTCGCTGCCGCGGGCAGTGTCTCGAAAGCCGAGTACCTGCAGCGCGCGGCCAGTCATTTCGATCAGGTCGATACCAATCACGATGGCGTGCTGAGCGAGCCGGAGCGCGAGGCGGCGATGGCCAAACTGGCCGAGAAGCGTGCAGCCCGCCGTGGCACCGATGAGGCCATGCCGCATCGCGAGATCAAGGGCGATATCGCCAAGGCCGACTTCCTGACCAAGGCCGGAGTGCATTTCGACAAGCTCGACAGCAATCACGACGGCCTGCTGAGCCGTGACGAGCGCCGCGCCGGCTGGCAAGCCATGCGCAAGCCCTGATCGGGCGGCGCATCAGACGGGGCGATCAGACGGCGTCGTTGCCCCAGACCGTGCCGGCGCCGAGCGCCAGTTTGGCGGTGTCGATGACCGCCGCGACGCGATAGGCCGGCAGCGCGGTGTCGCGCGAGACCGGCAGCGACAGCGTCTGGCCGAGGTGGTCGAGGTAGGCAACCGCGATCGGTGTGTCTTCGCGGCCGGCCGTCTCGCGAATGATGGCGGTTTCGCCGTTGGCCAGCGTGACGGTGGCGCCGGGCGGAAAGACGCCGACGGTTTCGGTGAACAGCCGCGCGAGCTTGGCATCGACGCCGTCGGCCAGGCTTTGCTTCAACGCGGCGTCGGCGTGTTGCGCATGGCGCCAAGCGCTCTGCGTCAGCAATGCGCAGTAGCGGTCGGCCAGACCGATCAACCTGGCCTCGAAACGGATTGCATCGCCCTTGAGCTGCTGCGGATAACCGCTGCCATCGGGGGCTTCGTGATGCTGCAGCACGCAGTCGAGCCACAAGGTATCGGCAACGCCGCGCAGGCGCAGCAGGTCGCGGCTGTGTTGCGGATGCCGCTGCATGATGTCGCGCTGTTCGGCCGACAACGGTGTGGTCTGGCTGGCCAGCGTCGTTTGCAAGGCCTGCATGCCGATATTCATCGTCAGCGCCGCAGCGATCACCGGTAGTCGCTCGGCGCGTGCGCGGCCGAGTCGGGCCAGCACCAGATCGACCACGGTGGCGACGTCGCAGGCGTGCCGCGCCGGATAGGCTCCGTGCTGGTCGACGAGGATCTGCGCCAGCGCGACATCGCGGTTCTGCGCGCAAGCCAGTTGCACGGCCTTGGCGACATTGACGATATCGGCGGCGAACGGCGTATCGCGTTCATCGTCGGCCAGCAGCGCTTCGAGGCGGTGGCGGGCGGCGCGGATCAGTCGGGCGGGGCTGAGTGGATGGGCTGGCATGATGTCACGGTGTGGTCGTGACAAAGATTCTAGCTTATCCGCCATGACAAGCTGCGTACCGGTTTGGCGTAAATGTGCAAACGCCCTTTGCCGGGATTGCCGAAAAAGGGCGTCGGGGGCGAACGAAGCCGAATCAGTCTTCGTCGGCTTCGTCGATCCAGGCCAGCTGGATCGCTTCGAGGATTTTCTCGCCGCAGTGTTTCGGATCGTCATTGAAGTCGGGCAGCGCCAGTACCCAGTTGCGCAGGTCGACGAAATTGACCTTGAGCGGGCTGATGTCCGGGTGGGCTTCGGCGAGTTCGATCGCGATCAGGCGGCTGTCGGTCCATTTCATGGCTGGTTTTCCTCTTTGACTTTGGCAACGCGTCCGCCGGTCAGCGTGACGAGGTGATCGGGTGCCAGCGCGAACACGCTGTTCGGCGTGCCGGCGGCGGCCCAGAGTTCGGTGTGGTCGAGCAGGTCTTCATCGATCAGTGTAATCGGTGCTTCGGTGTGCGCGATCGGCGCAACGCCGCCGATGACGAAGCCGGTACGGGCACGGACGAAATCGGCGTCGGCACGGCCGATCTTCTCGCCGACCAGCGCGGCAACGGCCTTCTCGTCGACGCGGTTGGCGCCGCTGGTGACGACCAGCACGTGACGCTCGCTGACCTTGGCGCGCAGGATCACCGATTTGGCGATCTGCGCGACGCTGCAACCGATTGCCGCTGCGGCATCGGCGCTGGTTCGCGTCGATGCGTCGAACTCGACGATGCGGGTTTCAATCCCGGCGGCATCGAGCGCCGCGGCAACGCGCAGCTGGCTCTCGGAACGCATCTCAGTGATGCTCGCGCGCGTGGTTGATCGTGTATTTCGGCAGCTCGACGACGAGCTCGGTCTCGGCGATCAGCGCCTGGCACGACAGCCGCGAGCACGGCTCGAGGCCCCAGGCCTTGTCGAGCTGGTCTTCTTCCAGCTCTTCGGCCGCTTCCAGGCTGTTGAAGCCTTCGCGGATCAGCACGTGACAGGTGGTGCACGCGCAGGACATCTCGCAGGCGTGTTCGATCTCGATATCGTTCTCAAGCAGTGCCTGGCAGATCGAGGTGCCCGGCTTGGCGTCGAACACCGTGCCTTCGGGGCACAGCGTCGGGTGCGGCAGTACTACGACTTGGGTCATGCTTCCTTGTCCCCTTAAAAATCGCTGACCTTGTGGCCAGCCAGCCCGCGGCTCACGGCGCGATCCATCCGGCGCGCGGCGAAATCGCCGCTGGCCTGATTGAGCGCCTCGGCGGCGGTGCGAATGAGGTTGGCGTTGTCGCCGGCGTTGGCGGCCTGTGCGGCTGCAAGCGCGGTGTCGACAATGCTGCGCTCGTCGGCATTCAGCAGGTCGCCGTCCTGTGCGAGTGCCGCCAGCGTCGCGTTGACGATGCTCTCGGATTCGACCCGGGCTTCGGCCAGTTTGCGTGCTTCGAGGTCGTCGCCGGCGTGCGCCATCGAGTCGCTGAGCATGCGGCCGATCTCGTCGTCGGACAGCCCGTACGACGGTTTGACGACGATGCTGGCCTGCACGCCCGAGCTTTGTTCCTGCGCCGAAGCGCTGAGCAGCCCGTCGGCGTCGACCTGGAAGGTGACGCGGATGCGCGCTGCGCCGGCGACCATGGCCGGGATGCCGCGCAGCTCGAACCGCGCCAGCGAGCGGCAGTCGCTGACGAGCTCGCGCTCGCCCTGCAGCACGTGGATCGCCATCGCGGTCTGGCCGTCCTTGAAGGTGGTGAACTCCTGCGCGCGTGCGGTCGGGATCGTGCTGTTGCGCGGGATCACTTTCTCGACGAGGCCGCCCATGGTTTCGAGGCCGAGCGACAGCGGAATCACGTCGAGCAGCAGCCAGTCGTCGTCGCCCTTGTTGCCGGCGAGCACATTGGCCTGCATCGCCGCGCCGAGCGCGACGACCTTGTCCGGGTCGAGATTGGTCAGCGGCGGCTTGCCGAACAGCTGGGCGACGGCGCGGCGCACATGCGGCATGCGCGTGGCGCCGCCGACGAGGACAACGCCCTTGATGGCATCGGTCGTGAGCTTGGCGTCGCGCAAGGCGCGGCGCACCGGCGTGATCGTCTTCTGCACCAGATGCTCGGTGATCTGCTGGAAGATCTCCGCGGTCAGTTCGACGTCGATGACGCTGTCGTCGGACAGCTTGGCGGTGACTTGCGTGGTGGCGTGATCGGTCAGCGCTTCCTTGGCCTGACGCGCCTTGGTCAGCAGCAGCCGGGCGTCGCGGTCGTTCAGCTGCGACAGGCCGGCGGCTTCGAGAATCCAGCAATACAGCCGGTGGTCGAAGTCGTCGCCGCCGAGCTTGGAGTCGCCGCTGGTGGCGCGGACTTCGAATACGCCGCGCGTCAGTTCGAGAATCGAGACGTCGAAGGTGCCGCCGCCGAGATCGTAAATGACGTAGGTGCCTTCCGACGCGTTGTCGAGGCCGTAGGCGATCGCCGCGGCGGTCGGCTCGTTCAAGAGGCGCAGCACATTGAGGCCGGCAAGCCGCGCGGCATCCTTGGTCGCCTGGCGCTGGGCGTCGTCGAAGTAGGCCGGGACGGTGATCACCGCGCCGACGAGTTCGCCGCCGAGGCTTTGTTCGGCGCGGGTACGCAGCGCCTTGAGGATGTCGGCGGAGACTTCGACCGGGCTCTTGATGCCGGCGACCGTCGACAGCTTGAGCATGCCGGGTTCGTCGACGAAACGGTAAGGCGTCGCGGCGTCGGCGACGTCGGTCAGGCCGCGCCCCATGAAGCGCTTGACCGAGACGATGGTGTTCGCCGGGTCCTGATTCTGCCGTTTCTGCGCGGCATGGCCGACGGTGACGCTGTGATCGGCTGCGTAATGGACGACCGACGGCAGCAGCGTGCGGCCATCGTCGTCCGGCAGACAGGCAGCGCTGCCGCTGCGCACGGTTGCGACCAGCGAGTTGGTCGTGCCCAGGTCGATGCCGACCGCAAGGCGGTGCTGGTGCGGCGCGGCGGAAAGGCCGGGCTCGGAAATCTGCAGTAGGGCCATGGTTTCGCGGTGTTGATTGATCGGGGCGCCTGAGCGCCGGGGGATCGGGGCGCCGGGGCGCCGGGGTCAAAACGCCGGCGCGCAGGCGCCGGTGGCGTCAGAAAAGCACGGCTTCGATCGCGTCGCCGATTTCCTCATGCAGCTTTTCGAGGAAGCGTAGCTTGCGCACGGCCATCGCCGCGGCCGGGTAATCGCGGTCGACGTCGATCAGCGCGCCCAGCTCAAGCGTCAAGGCGTCGGTTTCGGCGGCGAGGTCGCGGTTCAGGGCCTCGAGCGCATCGACGCTGCGGCCGGTCTTGGTGTCGGCAATTGCTTCGCGCCATTCCATCTGCGCCATCAGGAAGTCCATCGGCATCGCCGTATTGGTTTCTTCCTCGGTGTCGACGCCGGCCAGGGTCAGCAGGTAGCGACCACGCGCCAGCGGCGATTTGAGCGTCTGGTAGGCCTCGTTCACCCGGGTGGCGATCTGCAGGCTCATGCGCCGCGTGGCGTCGTCATGGCTGGCGAAACGATCCGGGTGATAGTCGCTTTGCAGCGCCTTGTAGCGCGCATCGAGCTGCGCGCGATCGAGCGCGAAGGTCGGCGGCAGTGCGAACAGCGCGAAATGGCTCTGGGTGAAATCGAAATTCATCGGCGGGCTATCGAAGGCGGTCAGACGTGGAAGCTCTCGCCGCAGCCACACTCGTTCTTCACGTTCGGATTGTTGAACTTGAAGCCTTCGTTCAAGCCTTCCTTGGCGAAATCGAGTTCGGTGCCGTCGATGTAGGCGAGGCTCTTGGCGTCGGTATACAGCTTGACGCCGTGGCTTTCGAACACCAGGTCGTCCTCGATCGCGACGTCGACGAATTCGAGCTTGTACGCCATGCCCGAGCAGCCGGCGGTCTTCACGAACAAACGGATGCCCAGCCCCTTGCCGCGTTTGGCAAGGAAGTTGCTGATATGGTTTGCGGCGGCGTCGGTGAGCGTCAGTGCCATGCTTATTACTCCTGCGGCAGGAGCGGGCCGCGCCCGTCCTGCAATCGATACATCAGTCGTGCTTTTTCTTGTAGTCGGCCACGGCGGCCTTGATCGCATCTTCGGCGAGAATCGAGCAGTGGATCTTGACCGGCGGCAAGGCCAGTTCTTCGGCGATCTGGGTGTTCTTGATCGACAGCGCTTCGTCGAGCGTCTTGCCCTTGACCCATTCGGTCACCAGCGAGCTCGACGCAATCGCCGAACCACAGCCGTAGGTCTTGAACTTGGCGTCTTCGATCACGCCATCGGCGCCGACCTTGATCTGCAGCTTCATCACGTCGCCACAGGCCGGTGCGCCGACCATGCCGGTACCGACATCGTCGTCGCCCTTGTCGAACGCGCCGACATTGCGCGGATTTTCGTAGTGGTCGAGAACTTTTTCGCTGTAAGCCATTTGGAATACCTCCAGTTCAGTGTTCGTCCTGCCTGTTTGTCGCGCCAATTTTTGGTGCGGCTCGCAGTGTCAGGCAAGGCGTGGAGCCGCGACGTTTACTTTTGGGTAAACGAGCGGCTGCGCAACGCAGCATGACGCTGCGAGGCGCGCCTAAAAATTAGTGGGCGGCCCATTCGATGGTGCTGATATCGATGCCTTCCTTGTACATATCCCACAGCGGCGACAGTTCGCGCAGCTTGCCGATCTTCTGGTGGATCAGCTTCACCGCGAAGTCGATGTCGTCTTCGGTGGTGAAGCGGCCGATCGTGAAGCGGATCGAGCTGTGTGCCAGTTCGTCCGAACGGCCGAGCGCGCGCAGCACGTAGGACGGTTCGAGCGACGCCGACGTGCACGCCGAACCCGACGACACAGCCAGTTCCTTCAGCGCCATGATCAGCGATTCGCCTTCGACGAAGTTGAAGCTGACGTTGAGGTTGTGCGGCACGCGGCGGTCCATGTCGCCGTTCAGGTGCGTTTCCTCGATGTCCGACAGGCCGGCCCACAGACGGTCGCGCAGCTGGCGGGTGCGTTCGAGTTCCTGCGCCATATCGGTCCGGGCGACGCGGAACGCCTCGCCCATGCCGACGATCTGGTGCGTTGCCAGCGTGCCCGAGCGGAAGCCGCGCTCATGGCCGCCACCGTGCATTTGCGCTTCAAGACGAACACGCGGCTTGCGGCGGATGTACAGCGCGCCGATGCCTTTCGGGCCGTAGCTCTTGTGCGCCGACATGCTCATCAGGTCGATCTTGAGCTTTTGCAGGTCGATCTCGACCTTGCCGGTCGCCTGTGCGGCGTCGACGTGGAAGATGATTCCGCGCTCGCGGCAGATTTCGCCGATGGTTTCGACGTCCTGGATCACGCCGATTTCATTGTTCACGAACATCACCGACACGAGGATGGTGTCCGGGCGCAGCGTCGCCTTGAAGACGTCGAGATCGAGCAGGCCGTCGTCCTTGACGTCCAGATACGTGACCTCGAAACCCTGGCGCTCCAGCTCGCGACACGGGTCGAGCACGGCCTTGTGCTCGGTCTTCACCGTGATGATGTGCTTGCCCTTGGTCTTGTAGAAGTTCGCCGCGCCCTTGATCGCCAGGTTGTCCGACTCGGTCGCGCCCGAAGTCCAGACGATTTCCTTCGGATCGGCGTTGATCAGCGCTGCAACCTGTTCGCGCGCTTCCTCGACTGCCGCTTCCGCGTCCCAACCGTAGGCGTGCGAACGGCTCGCCGGGTTGCCGAAGATTTCGGTCAGGTACGGAATCATCTTCTGCGCCACGCGCGGGTCGACCGGGGTGGTGGCGGAGTAATCGAGGTAGATCGGCTTCTTGTCCATTGGGGCTCCTGTTTGCCCGGTCATTGCTGGGCGGGTATTTCGCTGTGCCGGGCGCTGCGCGCGTCGACAAGTACATTGGCGGCGTCGCCACGGCGGCGCTGCTTTTCCTGTTGTTGCTCGACCAGCTGGGCCAGCGTCACCGACGACAGGAAGTCGAAGATCGTCGCGTTCAGCCCGCTCCACAGGTCGTGGGTCATGCAGCGGTGCTCGTCGAGACAGTTTTCCTTGCCGCCGCACTGGGTCGCATCGATCGGTTCGTCGACGGCACAGATGATGGCGGCAACGGTGATCTCGCCCGACGGGCGGGCCAGACAGTAGCCGCCGCCGGGGCCGCGCACGCTGTCGACCAGCTCGCGCCGGCGCAGTTTGCCGAACAGCTGTTCGAGGTAGGAAAGCGAGATGTGCTGCCGTTCACTGATGCCGGCAAGCGTCACCGGGCCACCGGCTTCGCGCAGGGCGAGGTCGAGCATGGCGGTAACGGCAAAGCGGCCTTTGGTGGTCAGTCGCATCGTGCGCTCTTCAATCCTTCTGTAATCGGCTAGATCGTAAAATACCCTAGTGTTTTAGTCAACTAAAATCCTGACTGATTCACTCGGCTATTCGGGGTCTTACTCGACGATCTTGTTCAGGTAATCGGGGTCGAACTTGTCGCTGCTAGCGCGTTCCTGGCTACAGTCGACGCCGAGCTGTTCGAGCTTCTTCAGGATGGCTTCGACCTTGGCGTCGGTGTTGACCGAATGGTCGAGCAGGCCGTGAATCGCCTTGACGACCGGGTCGTTCAGATCACCGGAGATGCCGTAGGCCGAGAAGCCGAGCTCCTGCGCCTTCTGCATCCGCGCGTTTTCGCTGTCGTTCTGGATGATGCGCGCCGGATTGCCGACCGCGGTGGCGCCGGCCGGTACCGGTTTGACGACAACGGCGTTCGAGCCGACCTTGGCGCCGGCCTCGACCGTGATCGGGCCGAGGATCTTCGCGCCCGCGCCGACGATGACGCCGGCCTCCAGCGTCGGATGGCGCTTGCCCTTGTTCCAACTCGTGCCACCGAGCGTCACGCCGTGATACAGCGTGCAGTCGTCACCGATGACGGCGGTTTCGCCAATGACGATGCCCATGCCGTGGTCGATGAACACACGCTGGCCGATGGTCGCGCCCGGATGGATTTCGATGCCGGTGAGGAAGCGGCCGAGGTGCGACACGAAGCGCGCCAGCAGCTTGAAATCACGCCGCCACAGTCCGTTGGCCACGATGTGCAGCGTCAGTGCGTGAAAGCCCGGGTAACAGGTGACCACTTCCCAGACCGAACGGGCGGCAGGATCACGGTCGAAGACAACTCGGATGTTTTCACGCAGGCGGGCAAGCATGGCGGAGACGAGCGGGGCAGCAAAGCCGAGTATTTTACTCGACTTTGTGGCGCCACGCAGCCCCGTTCCACGACGACGACGGTGCGGCGTTCGCGTTACCATTGGCTTTTCCGCCTTGCAGGCGGTGTCAATTTGATGCCTTCGACATGACGATCCAGACGATTTCCACCCGGCCGTTCGACGGCCAGAAACCCGGTACTTCCGGCCTGCGCAAGAAGGTCACCGTCTTCCAGCAGCCGCACTATCTGGAGAACTTCGTCCAGGCGGTTTTCGATACCGTGCCGCTGGCCGGCTGCACGCTGGTGCTGGGCGGCGACGGCCGCTTCCACAACCGCGTGGCAGTCGACATCATCGTCCGGATGGCCGCGGCCAACGGCGTCGCGCGGGTGCTGGTCGGGCAGGGCGGCCTGCTGTCGACGCCGGCGGTCAGCTGCGTGATTCGCAAGCACGGCGCCGACGGCGGCATCATTCTCTCCGCATCGCACAATCCGGGTGGCCCGGACGGCGATTTCGGCATCAAGTACAACATCGGCAACGGCGGCCCGGCGCCCGAGAAGGTCACCGACGCAATCCATGCGGCGACGCAGGCCATCACCGAATACCAGATCGCCGACGTGGCGGCGTTCGATCTCGATGTCGTCGGCCGCTACGCCGTGGGCGAGATGATCGTCGACGTGATCGACCCGGTGGATGACTATGCCGAGCTGATGCAGCGGCTGTTCGATTTCGACGCCATTCGCGCCTGGATTGCCGCTGGCCACACGCTGCGCTTCGATGCGATGTGCGCGGCGTCCGGCCCGTATGCGACGCGGATCATCGAAGGCCTGCTCGGCGCGCCGGTGGGTTCGGTCGTCAACGGCGTGCCGCTCGAGGACTTCGGCGGCCATCATCCCGATCCGAACCCGGCGCATGCGACCGAGCTGATCGCCGCGATGCGTGGCGGCGCCGCTGGCGACGACGCCCCCGATTTCGGTGCCGCCAGTGATGGCGATGCCGATCGCAATATGGTCGTCGGCCGCGTCCACAATGTGTCGCCGTCGGACAGCCTGGCGGTGCTCGCCGCCAATGCGACGCTGATTCCGGGCTATGCCCAGGGGCTGGCGGGCGTGGCGCGGTCGATGCCGACGTCGTGTGCCGTTGATGTTGTGGCGCGCGAGTTGGGCATCGAATGTTTTGAGACGCCGACCGGCTGGAAATTCTTCGGCAATCTGCTCGACGCCGGCAAGGTCACGCTGTGCGGCGAGGAAAGCTATGGCACCGGTTCGGACCACGTGCGCGAGAAGGACGGCGTCTGGGCGGTGCTGTGCTGGCTCAACCTGGTTGCCAAAACCGGCAAGTCGGTCGACGAACTGCTCGAGGCGCACTGGGCGCGCTTTGGCCGGCACTACTACAGCCGCCACGATTTCGAAGCCATCGATGCGGCTGCCGCGAATGTGCTGGTCGACGGCCTGCGCGCGCAGCTGCCGACGCTGGCGGGCAGCGAGCTGGCCGGCAAGCGCGTCGTGCTCGCCGACGATTTCGCCTACGACGACCCGGTCGATGGCAGCCACAGTGCCAAGCAGGGCATTCGCGTGGTGTTCGACGACGGCGCGCGCATCGTCTACCGGCTTTCAGGCACCGGCACCGATGGGGCGACCCTGCGGGTGTATCTGGAGCAGCCCGAGCGTGACCGGCTGGGCCTCGATGCGCAGGCGGCACTGGCGCCGCTGATTGCCGCGTCGCGCACGCTGGCGAACATCCAGGGGTTGACCGGGCGCAATGCGCCAACGGTGATTACCTGATCGCGGCAAGCTCCGCTGACGACGCCGGCATGAATGCCGGCGTTTTTCATGCCGCTTTGGGATCGCTGGCGGCGAAAGGCGACATTCCCGTTTCGCATAAAGTTCCGTAAATATTACCAGTTAGTAAAAAAAGCATGGAGCGCCCGGGGGGGCGGGGACGACAATTCCGCCCTTTGCGTCCGCGCGGCTTACAACGCGCATCTGGCTGACGCATCGCCTTCCCATGCTCTCCCCACGAGGAACGTTTGATGAAACAGAGCCCTCCATCCCGGCGCTTATGGGGTCTGATCCCCTGCGGCCTGCTTTTGCTGCTCTCCGGCTGCAAGGGCGGTGTGTTCGACCCCAAGGGCCAAGTCGCCGTCGATGAGCGCAATCTGATCATCCTCGCTACGGCGCTGATGCTGCTGGTCGTGATCCCGGTCATCGTGCTCACGCTGGTCTTCGCCTGGAAGTACCGTGCCGGCAATGCCAAGGCCACCACCTATCTGCCCAAGTGGGCGCATTCGACGAAAATCGAACTTATCGTCTGGCTGGTGCCCTGCGCGATCGTGGCCGCACTGGCGTACGTCGTCTGGACTTCGACGCACAGGCTCGATCCGTATCGCCCGCTGGACTCCAAGGTCGCGCCGGTGCGCATCGAGGCGGTATCAATGGACTGGAAGTGGCTGTTCATCTATCCGGATCTCGGCATCGCCACGGTCAACCAGATCGCTTTCCCGGTCGGCACGCCGATCAATTTCTCGATCACCTCGGATTCGGTGCTCAACTCGCTGCTGATTCCGCAACTGGGTGGACAGATCTACGCGATGCCGGGCATGCGCACCAAGCTGCACCTGATCGCCGATCATGCCGGTGAATATCAGGGCTTGTCGGCGGCATACAGCGGCGGCGGCTTCAGCAATATGCAGTTCAAGGCGCTGGCGATGGCCACGCCGGCTGAGTTCCAGCAGTGGGTTGCCAAGGTCCGCCAGTCCAAGGAAGCGCCGCTGGACGAGGCACGCTACCGCGCACTGGCCAAGCCCAGCGAAAACAGCCCGGTGACGTATTTCCCCTCGGTCCCGACCGATGTCTTCCATTACGCACTGCACCAATACATGAATATGCCCAAGACACAGCCTGCAGAAGCGCACGCCGCCATGCATGAGCATCAGGGTAAGGAATAAGCGATGTTCGGAAAACTAACCCTCGACGCAATCCCGTTCCACGAACCCATCATCATGGTGACGCTGGCCGCCGCCAGCCTGCTGGGTGCGCTGCTGCTGGGCGCGGTCTCCTATTTCGGCAAGTGGGGCTATATCTGGCGTGAGTGGCTGACTTCGGTCGACCACAAGCGTATCGGCGTGATGTACATCATCGTCGCCATGGTGATGCTGCTGCGCGGCTTTGCCGATGCGCTGATGATGCGCACGCAGCTGGCCGTTGCCACCAGCGGCCACGCCGGCTTCCTGCCGCCGGAACACTACGACCAGATCTTCACCGCCCACGGCACGATCATGATCATCTTCATGGCGATGCCCTTCATGGCCGGCTTGATGAATCTGATCCTGCCGCTGCAGATCGGCGCGCGTGACGTGGCTTTCCCCTTCGTCAACTCGCTGAGCTTCTGGCTGATGGCCGCCGGCATGGCGCTGATCAACATTTCCTTCGGCGTCGGCGAATTCGCCCGCACCGGCTGGACCGCCTATCCGCCGCTGTCGGAGCTGGCCTACAGCCCGGGTGTCGGGGTTGATTACTACATCTGGGCGCTGCAGCTATCCGGCCTCGGGACGACGCTGACGGCGATCAACTTCCTCGTCACCGTGTTCAAGATGCGCGCACCGGGCATGAAGCTGATGCAGATGCCGATTTTCACCTGGACCTGCACCTGGGCCAACGTGCTCGCCGCTGCATCGTTCCCGGCGCTGACCGCGACGCTGTTGATGCTGACGCTGGACCGCTACCTCGGCTTCCACTTCTTCACCAATGCCGGCGGCGGCAACGCCATGCTGTACATGAATCTGTTCTGGGCCTGGGGTCACCCCGAGGTCTACATCCTGGTGCTGCCGGCCTTCGGTATCTATTCCGAAGTGATTTCGACCTTCGCCGGCAAGCGCCTGTTCGGCTACAGCTCGATGGTCTGGGCCAGCGGCTGCATCACCATCCTCGGCATGATCGTCTGGCTGCACCACTTCTTCACCATGGGTGCCGGCGCCAACGTCAACGCCTTCTTCGGCATCGCGACGATGATCATCGCGATTCCGACCGGGGTGAAACTGTTCAACTGGCTGTTCACCATCTACCGCGGCCGGCTGAAGATCACCGCGCCGGTGATCTGGACGCTGGGCTTCATGATCACCTTCTCGGTAGGCGGCATGACCGGCGTGCTGATGTCGGTGCCGGGCGCGGACTTCGTGCTGCACAACAGCCTGTTCCTGATTGCCCACTTCCATAACACCATCATCGGTGGCGTGGTCTTCGGCTACCTCGCGGGCTTTGCCTTCTGGTTCCCCAAGGTGTTCGGCTTCAAGCTGTCGGACAAGCTCGGCAAGTGGATCGCCGGCCTGTGGATCGGCGGCTTCTACTTCGCCTTCATGCCGCTGTACGTGCTCGGCTTCATGGGCATGACGCGTCGGCTGAACCACACCAACAATCCGGACTGGAACATCTGGCTGTACGTGGCGTGCATCGGCGTGGTGATGATCGCCGCCGGCATCGGCCTGCAACTGCTGCAGATTGCGCTGGCCGTGCGCGACCGCAAGCAGAACCGCGACGTCAGCGGCGACCCGTGGAATGGCCACACGCTGGAATGGGCGACCTCGTCGCCGCCGCCGATCTACAACTTCGCGGTGCTGCCGCAAGTGCGTGACATCGACGCCTTCACCGACATGAAGGAAGAGGGCGATGCCTATGCGCGCCCGGCCAAGTACGAAGCGATCCACATGCCGCGGAATACCTCGGCCGGTGTCTGGATCGGCCTGTTCACCACGGTGATGGGCTTCGCGCTGATCTGGCACATCTGGTGGCTGGCCATCGTCGGCCTGCTCGGCACGGTGCTGGCCTTTGTCCGCCGCGCCTACGACAACGACATCGATTACTACATCGATGCCGACGAAGTCGAGCGCACCGAGAACGCCCGCTTTGCCAAGCTCGCCGACGCCGGTGTGGTTGCGCCTGCCAGCGCGCCGCAACAACGCAACACCGGCAAGCGCCGCGACGCCGAAACGGCCACGATCTGAGCGGAATCGGCCGGGCCGCGTGCCCGGCCGCGCGCGAGTCACAACAAGGAATTCTGATGAGTACTGCACATAGCGCCGCCGCCCACGGCGGCCATGGCCACCACGGCCACGACGAGGGGCAGAGCCCCCTCGAACTCGGCTTCTGGTTCTACCTGATGACCGACTGCATCCTGTTCGCCTGCTTCTTCGCCGCCTATGCGGTGCTGGCGGGCAACACGGCTGGCTCGGTCAGCGGCAAGGAGATTTTCGAACTCAAGTACGTGCTGGTCGAAACCTTCGTCCTGCTCGGCAGCAGCCTCACCAACGGCATCGCCATGGTGCGCGCCAAGCAGCACAACAAGGCCGCGACGCTGCGCTGGCTGGCGCTGACGCTGCTCTTGGGCCTGGTGTTCATCGGCATGGAAATCAACGAGTTCCATCACCTGATCGCTGCCGGCCACGGCCCGCAGACCAGCGCCTTCCTGTCGGCGTTCTTCGCCCTGGTCGGCCTGCACGGCCTGCACGTCACCGCAGGTTCGATCTGGATGATCGTGCTGATGCTCGAAGTCGGCGCCAAGGGCCTGAGCGATCGCGTTCTGGGTCGCCTCAACTGCCTGGCGCTGTTCTGGCACTTCCTCGATGTGGTGTGGATCTGCGTATTCACCGCCGTTTACCTGCAAGGAGCGCTGTAAATGAGCCAATCCCATGCGCCGACGATCAAGGGCTATCTGATCGGCTTCGTCCTCGCGCTGATCCTCAGCGTGATTCCGTTCTGGCTGGTGATGGAAGGCGGCCTGACGCCGCGGACCACGGCCGTGCTGATCTTCAGCTTTGCCGTGGCCCAGGTCTTCGTGCACCTGCGCAGCTTCCTGCACCTTGGCTGGAGCAAGGACGGCAAGCTCAACACCATGGCGCTGGCCTTCACCGGCCTGGTCATCTTCATGCTGGTCGGCTTGTCGGTGTGGATCCTGTTCAGCGCCAACGCGCTGATGATGTGATGAAAGCCGCACCGTTCAAGCGCTACCTGCAGGTCGTCAAGCCCGGCATCGTCATGGGCAATTTGATCTCGTCGACCGGTGGCTTCCTGCTCGCCGCGCACGGCCAGATCGACTGGTCGGCGCTGCTGGCAACGCTGATCGGGCTGAGCCTCGTCGTCGCCGCCGGCTGCGCGTTCAACAACTGCATCGACCGCGACATCGACGCCAAAATGGCCCGCACCCAAAAGCGCGTGCTGGTCAGCGGCGCGATGTCGGTTCGGGCGGCGTTCGCGCACGGCTGCGTGCTGGCGCTGGCGGGCTTTGGCCTGCTGGCGCTGTGGAGCAACGGCGTGGCGCTCGCCTGTGCCGCTTTCGGCTTCGTCATCTACGTCGGCGTTTACAGCCTGTATATGAAGCGTCATTCGGTCTGGGGCACCATGGTCGGCAGCCTGTCGGGCGCTGCGCCGCCGGTGGCCGCCTACTGCGCCGCGCGCGGCCAGTTCGACCTCGGCGCCGCCATCCTGCTGCTGATGTTCTGCCTGTGGCAGATGCCGCACTCGTACGCGATCGCGATCTTCCGTTTCGACGACTACCGCGCCGCCGGCATTCCGGTGCTGCCGGTGGTACGCGGCATCGACGAGGCGAAGAAGCAGATCCTGCTCTACATCATCGCCTTTGCGCTGGCGACAACGGCGCTGGCGGCCAGCGGCTATGTCGGCGCCGGCTACCTGCTGGCCAGCTGCGCGACCAGCCTGTGGTGGGTGGCGATCGCGCTGTCGGGCCGCAAGCTCGACGCCGGCCAGCCCGCGGTATCGCAGTGGGCGCGGCAGGTGTTCAAGTGCTCGGTCGTCACGATCACCGTGCTGAGCGTGGCAATGGCGGTCGACTTCCAGTCGTTGGCGCCGCATGCGCACTGGGGTATTTGACGCAGGCGCTTGAAATGCTTCGCATGCAAAAACGCCGGCGGTTGCCGGCGTTTTTTTGGTCTGGACTGTGTGTGGACCTATTGAGCCGATTTGCCGCGTTTAATGATCGAACTTGTCCAGTATGCCGATCCGGCTCCAAGTGCCAAAAGAATGAGCACTGTGGGAGAGAGCGCCAAGTCAGGCCTCGCTGAAAATGCAAGTCCGGCTAGTACGAAAAATAGGACGGAAATGGCGCCAGTCAGGGTCGCGGTAACATAAGCAATGCCTTTTGATGCATTCTGCGTTTGAGTGCGGGCATTTTTTTCAGGTATGAAGGGGGCAGCCTTCCAAATTGTGCGCATAGAGTACCGACAAGAATCCAGCCTAAAACTCGCAAGAGCCAGCTTGATGTATATATATCGGCTGCGCCAGTGAGGCGGAATAGGTTGGGTGTGAGGCCTAACCCCAAAATGCCATAGGCAGAAAAAGCACTGTAACGGCGGATTTTTTCGTAATCAAACCTGGCTGTGTTGTCGTAGATCGCACCTAATGGCGCCAGGTTGGTCAATGCCGAAAACAAAAGCATCAATTGCAATAATAATGCCGATGCCCCTTGGAAGTGCATTCCCTGCCCATTCTTGGCTGGCATGTAAAAATCGCCTTGAATGAAGCTGTAAACCGCATAGGCGAGCGCGATGAATGCAAATGCACATCGCTGTATTTGAATCATGGCGGTAAGGCGATATGCCATTAAACCAAACTCCATTAGCATTCAAGTCAGCCATAGGCATCGTGCAAAAATCTATATCGGCCTTCTCGGTCGAACCAACCTCAACAAATGTTACATCAAGGTATTCTTCGTACATATCAAATATGCTTCGGACAGCAGCCATTTCCTCTACACTCATTTGACGAAATTCGGAAATTGCATGGCCAGCTGCTAATGGAGACCCCATATTTCCAGCATAAAATTCTGCCGTCTGAAGCAACGAAAGTTTATCTCCAAATTTATAACGAACAACCTTAGATTCTTGCAAAGAAGAGGGCGAAATTATGGCGTCAACAACACTTTGATCAAGGTTCATGAACTTATCCTAAAATAGAAAAAAAAGAAAGTCCCGAATTTCCGGAAATTGAATATAAGGCAGATTCCATCTCCAGCCATCTGGAACTCCATCCTTTTCCAAGAGACTGAAATCAGGAACGCTCAAATTAATTTCAAATGCCAATGCCCTGCTAGTTTTTCTAGCAATGAAAATCACATCCCTTCCAATCAAGCGGTTCAAAACATCTCGCCTAGAGCAAACATCTGTGCTTTTGGCAAATATAACGTAACGCCTGCTCTCAGAATCAATCCATTCGCCCCCAGCAACAACCATCCCATCAATGCTATATAAAATACCCCCTACGTAAGAGCCGGATATTTTCTCGCAAAATTCATCTAAAGTAACTGGATTCGAATAACCCCCAACCGATTTTAGTTTCCCTACGGCATTAATTTCAACAATCCGCCCTTCGATTAACATAGCCTGATCACGCAAACGTTTTGGCAAGGTTTCATTGGGAATAAACTGTGAATCATCCTCCCTCTTACACCCTCCGAGCAAAAATAGACTCATCAGCAGCGCCATCGAAAAAAATATTTTCACACCACACTCCAAAATGTCTTTTAAAAACTCAGAAAATCATTGCCTGACATGTCACCCAACATTGAAAAAGCCATACAAGAGAACAAAGCCCTTTCTGTCCAAATACAATTTGGACATCTAAATTTCAGAAATCAATACATTTCACGTATCAGCATGCCGTCATGGATTGCTGCCTCATATTTTGAGCTCGCCACTTCGCAACAATATGTGTTCCTCGTTCTTTCAAATGCCTTTTTTTTCAGATCTGAAGCGTCGTTCAACAGAGCACCTTTTAATTGCGTGTACAGCGCAGAGGTGTCAAAGAAATCCACCAACGCACCGTGAACACCATCCTCGATCACCTCCCGCACCGGCGCCGTATCCGAAGCAATGATCCGGCAACCGCACGCCATGGCTTCCAGCAATGACCAGCTCAATACAAAGGGATAAGTCAGGTAGACGTGGGCACTGGAGATTTGGAGGACACTCAGGTAATCGCGGTACGGCAATTTGCCGAGGAAATGTGTGCCTTTAATGGATTCTTGCTCAGGGGCATGAGCAGCGGGTTGCGATTGGTTTTGGCTGAATTTGAACATGATTGACCGAAGTAAAGGTTTTGGCGATATGTTCGATGGTGCCGGTTTTTTTTTGCTTTCGTGGATTGTACATATGGCCCAAGCTTGTTTCGCGTATCACGACAGCACTGTCACAGTCAGGAACAAAAAAGCCGGCATTGCCGGCTTTTTTGTCTCTTTCAATCAACCGATGAATCAACGGCAAACCGGGGAACGATAGTCCGAGGAAAATCCCCGCTGGCAAGGCGCGCGAGCACAGGCAGTACAAACGGGTACGACAAGCCAGCGCAGTCAGCGGGGATTTGCCGAAGGGCTACGAGCGGTAGTCGGCGTTGATCTTCACATAGTCGTAGCTGAAGTCGCACGTCCACACCGTCGCTTCGACATCGCCGCGACCCAGCTTCACCGTGATGGTGATTTCGGACTGCTTGAGTACGCGCTGGCCGTCTTCTTCCTTGTAATCCGGATGGCGGCCGCCGTCCTTGGCGACGAGGACGTCGTCGAGCCAAACTTCGAGTTTGTCGACGTCGAGCGCATCGACGCCCGAGTAACCGATCGCGCAGAGGATGCGGCCGAGGTTGGGGTCCGACGCGAAGAACGCGGTCTTTACCAGCGGCGATTTGCCGATCGCGTAGCCGACCGTTTTGCATTCGTCCCAGGTCTTGCCGCCCTCGACCTTGATGGTCATGAACTTGGTTGCGCCTTCGCCGTCGCGGATGATGGCCTTGGCGAGGTATTGGCTGACTTCGAGCACGGCGTCGCGCAGCAGCGAGAATTCGGCGCTGGCGGCGTCATCGATTTCGGCATTACCGGCCTGGCCGGTGGCGGCGAGAATGAAGCTGTCGTTGGTGCTGGTGTCGCCGTCGACGGTGATCGAGTTGAACGAGCGGTCGGCTGCCCACTTGACCAGCTCCTGCAGCAGAGACTGGCTGACGCTGGCGTCGGTGGCGACATAGCCGAGCATGGTGGCCATGTTCGGGTGGATCATGCCGGCGCCCTTGGCGATACCGGTGACGGTGACGAGCTTGCCGCCGATTTCCAGCTGCACCGACTTGGCCTTCGGAGCGGTGTCGGTGGTCATGATCGAGTACGCGGCGGCGGCCCAGTTGGAAGGCAGAAGGTCGGCCTTGGCGGCCGGCAGCGCGGCGATGATCTTTTCGAACGGCAGCGGTTCGAGGATCACGCCGGTCGAGAACGGCAGCACTTCGACCGGGTCGACGCCGAGCTGCTCGGCGGTGGCGAGGCAGATCTTCTTCGCGCGCTCGTAACCATCGAGACCGGTGCCGGCGTTGGCGTTGCCGGTGTTGATCACCAGCGCGCGGACTTCGCCGCTTTCGGCCAGATGGGTCTGGCAGATGCGTACCGGCGCGGCACAGAAGCGGTTGAGCGTGAACACGCCCGCCACGCGGGTGCCCGGCGCGAATCGGAACAGGGTCACGTCCTTGCGGCCGGCGGTCTTGACGCCGGCGGAGGCAATACCGATTTCCACGCCGGCGACGGCGTGCAATTGGGCGGGATCGAGTTCGGGCAGGTTCACGGGCATGGCGGGGCTCTCTGGCGGCGCGGGGAAAACGGCGAGTTTACCGCAGTCGGGTTCAGCTTTCAGGCGTGGTTTTGGAACGGCCAGCCGTGGTTGTATCGACAGTAGTTGCGGCCGGTTTGGGCCAGACGACTACATCGTCCAGCAGGTAGATCTGGCACGGCTTTCTAGCGGCCGATTGGCACATCTTCAGCGCGTAGTACTGCGCTGCGCCAGCATCGTTGTATCCCGTCAGATAGGCAAAGCCGGGGCCATCGGGATTGAAGGCGAAAACACGAGGGGACGGTTGCTCGGTAATCACCTTGCGGTATTCGGCCCGGGCTTCATCACTGATGTGCTTGGGCAGCGCATCGACATTGGCCATTTCGGCGTAGCCGCTGGGCTTGGGTGTGGGCGGATCTACGTATTGCGGATTGATCACCATGGTCGGCAAGCCGTGCGCCTTGAGGAAGGGCTCGGCCTTGGGCCACCAGATTTTCTCGAAGCCTTCGTGCGTGCCAAACATGAGATGGGCATTTTGGCGGAAGGCCGGAAAGCTCACCAGCTCAGCTTTGCCGCCGGCTTCGGTATAGCGGGTAAAAAACGACTGCGCGATCCGGGGAGGAAACAGTGAATCGTTCTCGCCATAGAACCAGAGCGAGTCGACCTTGGCGTCCTTGCCCAGTGCCTCGAATGCCTTGTTGATCGAAGGCTCCCAAGTGCAGCCTGGCCAATCCTTGCTGTAGTACAACCCGCCGGCAAAGTTCAGTACGGCCTTCATGCCGGGAATATCCCGCTCGGCCAATGCCAGGCTGGTAAATCCGCCGTGCGATTGTCCCATGACAAGGATGCGGCTACCGTCGACATCGGGTCGTTCGCGGAGCAGCTCGATGACCTTTGCAACATCGTCGGCCTGATTGCGGGCGTCCTGCGCCAGATTGCAGCCTTCGAAGCGGTATTCCCCGCCAGATTTGCCGAAACTGCGGCGCATCGGTAGCGCGACGATATAACCGCGCTTGAGCAATTCCTGCGTCATTACCGTGTAGCGCTGGCGATCCTGATAGAAGGTCTGGCCGGAATTCTTGCCATGGTTGATGACAGCCAACGGAAACGGCCCCACACCGTCGGGCTTGAACAGCGTGGTTTCAAGGTCGAAGCCGAAAATGCCCGGCTTGACCGGCAGCATCAGTACCTGCTCGTTCAGGTCCTTGCGCAGGGGCGGGCCGTCGTCGTCGGCGGCATAGGCGGTGATACAGCCGAACAGCAGCAGGAGGGCAAAGAAGCGGGTAGGGAGCATGCAACATTCCGGTGGACGCGTCGGAGGTCGATTGTAGGGGCAACGCGATCGTGCGGTATTGAATTTTTCTTTCGTAGAAAGCAGCTGGAAATGATCGGTAATAATTATTGCTATAACCAACCATTTGTCTTGGGCGGCCGCCATGCCCGCGCAAATCCGCTATAGCGGAATCAGGTGCCGCCTTTCACTTGCATTGTCCGGCGCTGCCCGACCAAGGAGTCCACCATGGCCCTGCAACGCTTGATCCTGCTGGTTCTGTTCACCGCCCCCGCTGCATGGTCGGCAACGCTTGAAACTCGCGTTCCGGAGGCCGTCGATTGCCTGCAGCCGGCGCGTGCCGAAGCTTCGCCGCTCGATGATCCGCTGTACCGCAACGTCTGCTCGAAGCCGGTCCGCATGCTGGGCTGTGCCTTGCCCGGGGCGAGCAACGTCAACTGGCCATGTAGCCGCGTCGCCGAGTTCGGCCCGGAGACTGAAGGTCAGGAGCGGACGGTGCCACCGCAGCAGTCGGTGCAACTGTATCGCGGCTGGACCTACGCGGTCTGTCCGGCCGATGCCAGTTTGTCCGGTCGATTCGATGGTGCCGAGCTGAGCTACCGTTGCGTGCGGACGTCGTCGCGCTGAGGCACGAACTCACGACGGCGCCGTGCAGCAGCCGGGGGCGATGCCGTTCGGTGTGGCCGATATCGAGGAGGTTGATATCGCGCGCGCACCGCAATCGGCATGGGCTGTCGGCACGTGAACCGGTGCGTCCCGAGGACGCGGCAAGCGCGTAAGGCCGGGGTGGAGAATGCGGGGAGTCGGCAAGGCCCGCATGCATCGCCACGCTGGCGATGGGCGCCAAAGGACGCGATGCACTCGCCCGAAATATGCCGGCGGCGGGCAAAAAAAAGGACAGACCCGTGGGCCTGCCCTTGTCATGACAGTGTGACAGCACTGCGTCTAAGAGATCCTGACTGCACTATGCCAGCCGTGGATGACCGGCAGATGTCAGTGAGGCAGTTTCCGCTATTTAGGTGTGTCAGGCGTTCAGCAGCCGGCGCAGCGGCGTCGGAATACCGGCGGCCAGCGCTTCGCTGCGATCGAACCAGCGCAGCGCGCCGTCGTCGGCCAGGGCCGTTGCGCCAACGACGATCGCCGGCAGCGGCGTGATCGTCAGCCGGAAGTGCGTGAATACGTGGACGAAATCCGGCAAGGCGGGGTCGAGGTCGACGGCCAGCCGGAGCGTATCGGTGCAGAAGCGTTCGGCGCCGAGCGTGTCGGCGGTTTCGGGCAGGCACCACAGCCCGCCCCAGATGCCGGTCGGCGGACGTTTCTGCAGCAGCAGTCGGCCGGCGTCGTTGCGGATCAGCAGCATCACCGTGCTGCGCTCGGGCACGGCCTTCTTCGGTTTCGGCGTCGGCAGCTCGGCTTGCCGGCCGGTCAGCCGGGCAACGCAGTCGGTCGAGATCGGACAGGCCAGACAGGCTGGTTTTTTCGGTGTGCAGACTGTAGCGCCGAGGTCCATCTGCGCCTGCGTGTACGCCGGCATATCACTGCCACTGGCCGGTAGCAGGCTGTCGGCCAGCGCCCACAGCCGGTTTTCAATCGCCTTCTGGCCGGGGAAGCCGTCGATGCCGGCCCAGCGCGCCAGCACGCGCTTGACGTTGCCGTCGAGGATCGCCGCGCGGGTGTCGAACGAGAAGGCGGTAATCGCCGCCGCGGTCGAGCGGCCGATGCCCGGCAGTGTTTCGATGTCGGTGGGGGCGCGCGGAAATGCGCCGCCGAAATCGTTCATCACCACCTGCGCTGCCTTGTGCAGATTGCGGGCGCGAGTGTAGTAGCCGAGGCCGCTCCACAAGGCCAGCACATCGTCGAGCGGCGCGACGGCGAGGCTGGCGATATCGGGGAAACGCTGCAAAAAGCGCTGGTAGTAATCGATGACCGTCGTCACCTGTGTTTGCTGCAGCATGATTTCCGACAACCAGACGCGGTAGGCGTCGGCCACCTGCCAGGGCAGGTCGTGACGGCCGTGCTCGCCCTGCCAGGCGATCAGCCGATCGGCAAACTGACTCATTGTCCGGGCCTCATCGTTTGGCGCTCACCGCTTGGTTCTTGGCGGCGGGCGTTGCCGGCTTGGTCGGCGCCTTGCTCGACGGCTTGGCTTTCTTGGCTGCCTTTTCGGCCGCTTTGGCTGCGGCCGCCTTGCGTGCGGCCTCCGCCTCGCGTGCTTTGACCTTGGCTTCCTCTTCGGTCTTCTGCCGCTCGAGCAACTGGTGCTTCAGGCTGGTGTAGTCGACGTGGTAGGTCGGCGCGTTGAGCGGGCCGGAGAACTCGATCGGCAGCGTCAGGCCGACGATGCCCTTGAGTTCGGGCACGTCCGGATTGGCGCTGGCCTTGAGCTGGTAATCGACCTGGCCGGCGCCGAGGTCGATCGTGCCGCCGCCGGCCAGCCGCAACACGCCGGCGCGGACCAGCAGATCGCTATTGGTGGCAACGCCGTGTTTCAGTTGCAGCGTCGCGTTCAGTTCGGAGAAGCGCGTCCGCGCTTCGAGGTTGGGCAGCTGGGTCACTTCGCCGTTCATGGCCTTGATCTGGCGGCTGGCGGTGCGCAGCAGCGCCTCGATGTCGATGCCGCGTACCGAACCCTTGGACAATTGCACCCGGACGTCGCCGCCCGAGGTCTTGCGCAGATCGGCCAGCGTGTCGCCGACGGCGCTGACGTCGAGGTTGAGGTGACCACGGCCTTCGAAACGCGAGGTGTCGAGCAGGTCGGTCAGCAACATATTGATGTTCA
This sequence comes from Jeongeupia wiesaeckerbachi, assembly GCF_050916355.1. Classification (GTDB taxonomy): domain Bacteria; phylum Pseudomonadota; class Gammaproteobacteria; order Burkholderiales; family Chitinibacteraceae; genus Jeongeupia; species Jeongeupia wiesaeckerbachi. The sequence goes on along the minus strand of NZ_CP136946.1, from coordinate 339,078 downwards.
TGTTCGTCAGCCGCTGGCTCGCGTGCCAGCGCGGCTTGCCGCGACCGTTGTCGATCTCGAGCCGGCCACTGAGTTGGCCGCCGTAGACATTGGCGGCGAGCGGATCAAGTGCGAGCTTGTGGTTCTTGGCGGCAAAGCCCAGCGCGATGTCGTTGAAATGCAGCTTGTTCATCGTCAATTCGCCGATCTTGAGCTGGCCCTGCGCGTCGAGCCGGTCGAGCCACTGGAAATCCATCGGCGCAGTGGCGGAGACGTTCTTGGCGCCGGCGGCAACGACCGGCAGGTAGGGCGTCAGGTCGAGCTGGGCGAGGTCGACGTCGAAGCCATAGCGCGGCGAGACGAAATCGTCGACGCTGAACGTGGCCTTCAGCGGTGCGTGGTCGAGCGCACCGTGGCTGTCGAGACGGATGGTTTCGTTGCGCAGGTTCAGCGCGGCGTTGCCGGCGAGTTCGAACGGGATTGCACCGCGCGGCAGTGCCTTGTTGCCGTACTGGCCGGACAGGCTGTAGCCGGTGAGCTTCGCCAGCGTGCCGCTGTAGAGTTCGAGCGGGCTGACGAAGTTGAGCGCCAGCGTCTGCTGCGGCGTGACCAGCTCGATATTGATCTTGGCCTTGTCGGCGCGCATCAGCCCCTGCAGCGTGCCGGAGAGTTGCGGCACCGAGATGCCGGTGGCGAAGCGGCTGCGCGGGCTCTGCATCCGCACGGCGAGGCGGGGCTGCTCGAGCGACAGCGTGTTCTCGGTGACCTTGAGCGATGGCAGGTTCAGCTCGCCCTGCCAGTCCTGTCCGGCGCGGCGGCCGTAGCCGCTGATTTTCAGCTCGCCACCGGTCAGCCGCAGCGGTTGCCAGCCGTAGACGAGATTGCCGACGGCGGTCAGGCCGCTGGCCGCGATGTCGACGCCGGGTTTGCTCGGGCCCTGCTGCTTGAGCTCGAAACGCAGATCGGCCACCGACAGGCGCCGATCGGTTTCGGTGTAGCGCATCGCGGCGTTGGCTTCGACGCTGCCGCTCCACCACGGTGTCTTGCCGTCGCCGATGCTGAGCTTGCCCTGGGCGACGAAGCGGCCGTTTTTCGGGTCGGCCAGATTGTCGAGACTGAAATCGAGCGCCGAGACGGTGCCATCGACGCCGACCAGCGCATCGCGGTAGACGAGCTTGGCCCGATCGAAATGCAGCGCGTCGAGGCGGAATTCGACCCGGCGCGGGTGGTCGGGCGTCGCCAGCAGGTCTTCGAAGTTGTAGGTGCCGTCGGCAAAGCGCTCGATCTGCAGTTCGGGGTCGTCGAAATCGACCTGGTCGATCACCGGCTTGCCGCGCAGCAGCGGCCACAGCGCCAGCCGCACGCGGACACGGTCGGCATGCACGAAACGCTGGTCCGAATCGGGCTGCGTCAGCGTGACATCGCCGAGGGTGACCGCAGGGCGGGGAAGGAAGACGAAGCGTGCCTTGCCGGCCACGACGAGCGAGCGGCGGGTTTCACTGGCAATCTGGCTGGTGAGCGCATCGCGCACCAGCGTGGCTTCGACGAAATACGGCACGATGCCGATCAGCAGCGTCAATCCGGATATCAGAAGCAGAAAGATCCGGAATGGCCGCGAGTGGCGCAGGTCCATCGGGCTGAAGTCTCCTGCCGTCCGTGCCGCCGACCGGTCGCGCAGTGCGCGGTACCGGGCCGCTTGGCCGGACAGCCTATTGTGGGGTGCCTCCCGGCGTGGCCGGGCGGTGTGCCGCGCCGATGAAAGCCGGCTGGTTTGAAACGGCAAACGTCCGATTATCACTAAGACCCGCGTGAAATCAAAGTGCTAAGATTTGGCTCTCCTTTCTGCCCGTTTGGCTCGCCATGCACCAGACCGAAATCAAAGTCCGCGGTTACCACCTCGACCTGTACGGCCACGTCAACAATGCCCGCTATCTCGAGTTCCTCGAAGAGGCCCGCTGGGGCGCGCTCGAAGCACACGGCGACCTCGACTGGTTCATGCAGCGCCAGTTGGCGCTGGTGGTCAGTCGCATCGATATCCGCTACAAGCGGCCGGCGACGATGGGCGACGTGCTGGTGGTCGACACCCGGCTAGACCGGCTCGATGAACGCGCCGGCGTCATCGCCCAGCGCATCGTCCGGCAGGACAACGGCAAGCTCGTCGCCGAGGCCGAGGTGACTTTCGCGGTGATCCACCCGGACACGCCGGGGGCCTTGCCGCTGGAAGGCGAGCTGGCCGAGCGGCTGGCGGTGCTGAGCGGGGCTGCCGCATGAAAAAACTGCTGCTGATTGCACTGCTGGCACTGCTCGCCGGGTGTTCGAGTCTGCCGACGTCGTTCGAGAAACCCAAGGTCTCGGTCGCCGGGATCGCGATCAAGGACATTGGCATCTTCGAGCAGCGCTTTACGCTGAGCCTGCGGGTGCAGAACCCGAACAATGTCTCGGTGCCGGTATCCGGGCTGAACGCCAAGCTCGAGGTCAACGGCAAGCCGATCGCCGACGGCGTATCGAACGTCAGCGTGACGATTCCGGCGCTCGGCGAGGCCACCGTGCCGGTCGACATCGTCAGCAACCTCGGCGGGCTGGCGCGCCTGCTGAAGCGCGGCGATGGCGCGGCACCGTCTTATCGGCTGTATGGCAAGCTGTTCTCGCCGTGGAAGCCGGGCGGCATCGATTTCGACCAGAAGGGCGATCTGCCGGCCTTGGGCGAGATCCTGCCGGCCGGGGATGCTCCCGCGCCGAAATCCGGGACGTTCTGATCCATGCTCAAGACCCTGTTGTGGACATCGCTGGGCTTGCTTGTCGTGACGCTGACCTTGCTGGCCGGGGTATTTGTCGGCCAGCAGCTCAGTGACGCCGACGCGGCCGGGCAGGAGGCGCGCGCCACCGCGCTGGCGCAGGAGCTGGCGCAAAGTCGCGGCGAGATCGACCGGCTTCGCGCCGAGCTGGTGTTGCGGGCCAGTCAGGTGGCCGTCGTCATGGCGGCCTCTGCGGCCAGCGACGTCGCCACCGCGATCGTGCCTCCGACCGCGGTGCCCGTGCCGGTGTCGCTCCCGGTGCGTGAACCGGCTTACCGCCGTTTCGGGAATGTCAGCTGCACCCTGTCGACCGACGGCGGCAGCATCGAAGACGGTTGTGCCGAGCTGCGGCAGGCGTCGGCGTCGATGCCCTAGAAACCGGTCGCATCAGGCGGCTGCGCAGTTTGCCTCCGGCCGATACGCGGAATCCTCATGGGACCTTGTGTCCATTCCGGCCGCCGGGTGAACTCTTTGCGGGGGCACCGCAACTGGTTCCCCAACTGCTTTGGCCCGCTCGCCGACTGGGCTTGGGTTTTAAGAAACCAGCGGCAAATAGGCGTCGAAGCGGGTGCTCTCGCCCGGATAGTCGAAGTTCGGCTTGACCTCGGCCAGCCACGGCGCGTGCCTTGGCCGTTTGACGACGACGCGCTGGCGCGCAATGTGCCGTGCCGGCGACAGCAGCGCGTCGGCGTCGGTATCGCCGCCGATCAGGGCCTGGAACATCGCCATTTCCTTTTTCGACTTCGCCCGTTTGTCCGGTTCGGGAAACATCGGGTCGAGGAAGACCACGTCGAACGACTTCGCTGCGGCGGCCAGCAGCCATTGCAGCGAATCGGCGTGGATCAAGGTCATCCGCGCGGCGATTTCGGCGGTATCGGCATCCAGTGCCGCGCGCCGCAGCCCGTCGTCGAGCAAGGCCGCGGCGACCGGGCTGCGCTCGATCAGCGTCACGCTGCAGCCGAGGCTGGCCAGCACGAAGGCATCGCGCCCCTGGCCGGCGGTCGCGTCGAGCACGGCCGGCGTTGCGCCGCCTTTCAAGCCGACCGCCTTGGCGACCGGCTGGCCGCGACCGCCGCCGAACTTGCGCCGGTGTGCACTGGCGCCGTCGACGAAATCAACGCAGACGCGGGCCCTGTCGCCGGTCTGCTGCAAGCTGAGCCGGCCGTCTTCAAACGCCAGAAAGTAGCCATCGGCCGGCGCGGCGTGCGTCGGCGTGAAGCCGTAGCGCTCGGCCAGCGCGGCGGCGAGGGCATCGTCGGCGTTCAACTCGCCGTTCAACAACAACTGCATTCAATACTCCGGTGCCGGGGTCGGGATGGTGACCGGGCCGAAGTTTACCGGTTCGAAGCAGGGCCGGTAACGTACGCGCGGCAGCCGCGCCGCCGGGTCCTGCTTGTAGAAGGCCTTGAGTTGCTCGTACACGGCCGGGTAATGCTCGGTCAGCGCGTGCGGGGTTTCGAAGAAGTATTCGGTGAACACCGCGAAGCACTCGGCCGGATTCTCGGCCGCGTACAGGTCGATCGGGCTGTACAGATCGTGATCGGCGCGCCGGCTCAGATCGTCGAAGGCGAGCGAGAAGCTACGTTTCCAGCCGGCGTAGTCCATGCCCTTGTGCAGCGGCGGACAGCCGTTGGCGTCGCCCGAGCGCATGTCGAGCTTGTGGGCGAATTCGTGGATGACGACGTTCCAGCCGTCCAGCCACGGCGACTCGGACACGTCCAGCCACGACAGCAGCACCGGGCCGTCGCTGCGTGCCTGGCCGGCGAGCACCTGCTCGAACTCGTGTACCAGACCCGCATGGTCGGTATACCGGTCGCGGCTGAGGAACTGCCCCGGATAGACGATGACCTCGTGCCAGTCGTCGTAGGCGTCGAAGCCGAGATGCAGGATCGGCAGCACAGCCTGTGCCGCCAGCAGCACGCGCGCCGCGTCGCCGAGTTCCAGTCCGTTGACCGGCGTGATGGTTTTCTCGGCGAGGAACCACGCGGCGTGGTCGCGCAGGGTGAGCCGTTCGCTGTCGGAAAGGCCGATGAACAGCGGCGCACGCATCACCTGCTGCCACAGCGCATCGGGAATCGGATTGGCGGCCAGCAGCCTGGCGCGCTTGCGGGTCTTGAGAAAACCGAACATGCGGACTCCTTGTTTGCTCAAGCAGATGGGTACAGCCGGCAGGGATTCAATGACCGGGCGGTGCGTACCGACGAATCGTCGGAAGGCAGGTATCAACGGTCATCGGCCGGGCCGCAACGCTGGCGAACCTGGCGCTTGTGGCCGGGCAGTTGCGACGGCAAGCTGCGCTCACGCTGGCGCATTGTCGGCGCCAAACAACAAGGCCCGCGGGCCACAGGGAGACAAGATGAAGCTGCAACTCGTGGGTATGGCGCTGGCAACGGCCGCCGCAACCGGCAGCGCCGCCGGCCAGGTCAACGTGGTGTGCCAGACCACCAAGGGGGCGATCGACATCGTCATCCGCCCGGAATGGAGTCCCAAGGGCGCCGAGCGCTTCCTGCAACTGGTCGACGCCGGCCACTTCAACCGCGTGCCGTTCTTTCGCTGCCTTGATGGCGTGCTGTGCCAGTTCGGTTTTCCGCAATCGAAGGCTGCAGCAAAAAAATGGTCGGCGATCGCCGACGATCTAAAACAGCCGGCATTGCGCCAGTTCAAGCGCGGCTACATCAGCTTCGCCGGCGCCGGCACCAACTCCCGTACCGAACACCTGTTCATCACGCTCGGCGAAAAAGTCGAACACCTCGGCACCCAGCCGTGGGAAACGCCGATCGGCTACGTGACCCCGGTGTCGATGCAGCAGACCGTCAGCCGCTTCAACATGAGCTATGGCGATATCCCGCCCTGGGGCAAGGGGCCGGATGTGCAGAAGTTGCAGGGGCCGGGCGCGGCCGACTACTTGCAGCAGAACTATCCGGCACTGGATTACATCCAGAGTTGCAAACGGCGTTGAGGTTCCGAGCTCGGATCGGGCGGAGTGTAGCGCGGACTTGGCGCAACCTGCGGGCAAACCCTACGCGGGCGACTGCGCGGTTTTTGCGCAGGTTCGCTCGGCTGGAAAAACCGGCGCCATGATGACTAACGCGAGCGACCGTCAAAGTGCCTGAGTGGCAGCGACGACAGTGCCACGCTTTCAAGGCAATTGGCATTAACCACCACCATTTTATTGCCCGAGAGAATGCCTTCGGCAAATGTATGGACACCGCATTTCGGGCAAAATCGATGCTCAATGCGCTGGTTGCCAAAAGTGTAAGTGGCCAGTTTTTCCGAAGAGGACGTCAAGCGAAATTGATCGGGTTTGACCCCCCACAGCAATGCGCCCTTTCGCGAACAGATTGAGCAGTTGCACGCTGTCACTTGGGTGAGCTCACCCTCGACCTCAAAAGCTACTTGTCTGCAGTGACAGCTTCCTTCGTATTTCATTTTTACTCCTTGGGTGTATGGCAATCCATGTGATGATGCCCGGGTTTGAGGAAATAGGTGTGGTCCGGATGATCAAGGGATTTCTTTTCAATTGAAAGGAAATTAATTGCTGATCGTGGCATCAGGTTGCTAGCGGAAAGATTTACTGGAAGAGGGGGCCGAAGAAAGTGTGCTCGTAGCTTAGGAAGCATTTCGTTCTCTTTGAGAACCTAAATGCCACTTGGCACTCAGGATCCCGAAGCGAGTTGATGCGTTACTGTTCGTACGTTGCGAAAGATAGGAACGAGAACGAACCGAGTGCGACATTGCTTGCCCCCTCTGACGGGAGCAGGTGGCCGTGGTGTACGCCGCCGAATTTCGGAATTAGTTTCAAGCACATGCGGCATGTATTCCTCGAGCTCGGAAATCTTTCTGGCATCAATGACTTAGCGCAAGTGACAAACCGGCGGGCGATAGCCCATCGAGATTGAGTGAGGTGTTAGAGAACATGCGCGAGCCACCGAACAAAACGATAAAGATCATAGATTGCGTAGCCAACAACGAAAAATACGAATAGTAGAATTGCCGTTGCTATAAGCCGCTCACTCCGCTTGTTGGGTTTTTCAAGCGATGCCCAATCTAAATTTGGCTGTCTCCCCCTGCTAAACTGGGCACGCTTTTTGCCAAAGCGATCTATTTCTTCTGACGAAGCGATTCGAACTCTTTGCGAGCTTTTTTCTCTTGCGGACTTAAGTGCTGCAATCTCTAGTAAAAGCTTTTCGTTTTCAAGCTGTGTCTTCTTTACTTGGCGGAGCTGTATGGCGAAACCGACTACACCGGCTACTGGGGTGGCCATGCCGAGAATCAGTAGCCAGAGGGTCTGAATTTCCACTTGTGCGCTCTAATGTGGTGTATGCACGGACAGTGCATAACACGGCAAATAAAGAAATAGGCGACATGTCCGATAACGCCGGCGACATTTCGATTGCTTTCATGATGGTTGCTTAGTGCTAGCTTTCATGAGTCTACAGGCGTGTGGCGCTGAGGGCGAGTGGTGTGAAATGCATCAAGGCCGCGCGGTGCGCGGCCTTGATGGCGCAGGTTAGCTTGGGTTTACTTCGCCGCCTGCATACTCAACTGCAACTCCTGCTGCGCCGCCGGGGTGAACGGGTGCAGGTGCGAGAGGAACTGCCGGCTGGCGGCGGCCCACGAGAAGCGTTCGGCGAAGCGGCGCACTTCGAGCCGGTCGATCTTCAGGGCGGCGAGGCAGGCGGCCTGCAGGTCGTCCTGCAGGGCGCCGGGGCCATCGAGGCCGATGACGTCGATCGGCCCGGTCACCGGGTGGGCGCAGCCATGCTAGGAGTCGCATCAGGAGGAAGGGAGCGGTCCGCCGTGAACAACAACCTTGGGAAGCGCCATCAGTCGTTTCGAACGAATGGCTCTTCAGTACCGCACATGGATTGCGGGCGCGTTGATTTGCAAGGCTTGACTTGTCCGGGCCGTCCCCGGGGCTTACAAGTTGCGGACAAAATAAAGCTTAATTAACGAGCCGTCCTGTACCGTGAGGGTTAGATTGAAATTGCGATCATTCACGAAGTTCGGCTTGATGGACCAAGTCGTCGAAGGAGTGTTGTTGAAAACGACGGTGAATGTTTTGTTTTTTTCGTCAAAGTTTTTTATGGTTACAGGCGATTCGTTTCCATTGACGGTAATGGACTTGTTTGTTCCGTCCAGCTTGAGGGTCACCAATATTCCGCTTGGATCTGCGCTCCACACGCCGCTGACGTCTGTCAGCACGGATTCTTGCAGTTTCTTGGTGCCGATGTATTCGGAAGCTGCATCGGCGGCCAAGAATAATGCCAATAGCGTGGCGATGGCGATGCCAACCGGTTTTCCCCAATGCTTCTTTTTATAATTGTCGCCCAATCGTTCCTTGATCTGCATGGCTTGTTGTCGGGCCGAGAAGAAATTCCATGCCAGTAGATATCCCAAGCCGATTGGTCCTCCAGAGGATGAGGGTAAAAACATCAGCAATATAAGGATGCCAATGCCGCCATATGCCCAGAGCATGGATTGCTCCGCTTTCTCCTCATCGCCGAGTGTGCGCCAGTTTTTCGCATGAAGCCATGCGCCGAATATGGGGGAAAATATAAGGCTCAAGGCGACTGCAGTATTGGGGCTCCATAGTGCTACGTCAGGGGGGAACCTGATCCTGGTTGCTCATTTTGTCCTTGTCGTGTTTTGTGCATCCCACCATATACGTCACTGATCAATGGCAGGACGGACTTGCAAAGGGGGAGGGGTGATCGGCTTGCTGATTTGCCCGTATTCGTGATACGGGAGTGGCATCCACGCCAGGTTGGCGCTCCGCGGCAGGGCAAAAACGCGCGGAGCTTGTCTTGAGGCGAGTTTGCGGGGGGGGGGGCTGTGCTGGTCAGACTCATCCACATGCACAGCCCCGAGGCGGAGCGCATCCAGCCATTCCAGCAATGAGGCGGCGAGCGGCGACATTGAAGCAGCGCATCAAACGGCGGCCGCAATTGTCCTCAATGGGAATGCGTGTTGCTGCAATTAACCGTGGATGATGTATGCCGTATCAATTTCCTTGGTTCTTTGTTGCGTATGTTTGGTTTCGCATTGCAGATGCATATAATCGGCAAAGGGTTCATTGCGCCACATGCTCTGGACTGCATCGCAGTCGACGTCACGGTAGCTAATCCATAGCCGCTGTGCGTCCTTTAGCCGGTCCCGGGTGTCTTGCCGTTGGCGATCATCTGAAATGGATGATTCGATGCTGCGCAAGGCGGCTTGGTAAGTGGTATTGAGCTCCTGGTCCGCCGCTTGATATGCCTGCTTCGCGATTTCGTAATCGTTTCGCGGTGCACCTGTGCAGTTACAAGCGTCACCCGCCCATGCTGGAGAGGAGGCCATGATGGCCAGAAGGCAATAAACCATTTTCATGACAAATCCATTTTTCAATAAGAAGCAATGGCCGATTGCACCTCGATTAAGCCATTCCGTTTATTGATTCGCATCTCTGAGGCCTTGTCCTTTTGGACATGCTGACGCAATTAAACGGGTAAATTGGCAATGGGGATGAATGATGCGAGCATCATTTTTCAATGGGCGATAAGAATAGTGTACATGCTGAATTTTAATTGGGCAATTGGCGTAGTTCGCGCGGATTTTGATTGGTATATGTTGTGGTCATGGCAATAAAAAAACCGCGCAGTGCGCGGTTTTTATCGAACGGGCGCCGGAGTCGGGCTTACTTCGCCGATTGCATGCTCAATTGCAACTCCTGCTGCGCCGCCGCCGTGAACGGGTGCAGGTGCGAGAGGAATTGCTGGCTTGCGGCGGCCCAGGAGAAGCGCTCGGCAAAGCGGCGCACTTCGAGCCGGTCGATCTTCAGGGCGGCGAGGCAAGCGGCTTGCAGGTCGTCGTTGAGCGCGCCGGGGCCGTTGCTGCCGATCACGTCGATCGGCCCGGTTACCGGGTAGGCGGCCACCGGGCAGCCGCAGGCCATGGCTTCGAGCAGCACCAGGCCGAAGGTATCGGTGCGGCTCGGGAAGACGAACACGTCGGCGGCGCTGTAGACCTCGGCGAGCTCGGTCTGGCTCAGCACGCCCAGCCAGCTGACGCCGGCGTATTTGGCTTTCAGCGATGCGGCGGCGGGGCCGTCGCCGCAAACCCATTTCGAGCCGGGCAGGTCGAGTTCGAGGAAGGCTTCGACGTTCTTCTCGACCGCGACGCGGCCGACGTAGACGAAGATCGGCCGGCGCGTCTGCAGCTTTTCACGCGCCACCTGCTTGAAGATGTCGAGATCGACGCCGCGTGACCACATCACCGTCTTGGTGAAGCCGCGCGCCTTCAGGTCGTCGACGACGACGCGGGTCGGCGCCATCGTCGCCTCGGCGGCGTTGTGAAAGCCGGCGAGCCAGCGGTAAGTCCACGCGACCGGGATGCCGAAACGCAGCTGCACGTATTCAGGGAAGCGCGAGTGGTAGGCGGTGGTGAACGGCAGCTTGTGCCGGATGCAGTATTTGCGCGCGGCCAGCCCGAGCGGGCCTTCGGTGGCGATGTGGATTGCGTCGGGACGGAAGGCTTCGATGCGGGCGGCGATCTTCTTGCCCGGCCGCCATGACAGCCGGATCTCCGGGTAGGTCGGGCAGGGGAAGGTGGTGAAATCCTGCGGCGTGATCAATTCGACCGTGTGGCCGAGCTTTTCCAGCTCGCGCCGGGTTTGCTTCAGCGTGCGGACGACGCCGTTGACCTGCGGCTCCCATGCGTCGGTGACGATGAGGATGTTCATGCGGCAACCCTTTTTTCCGTGGAGAGATCGGTGCTGTGCTTGCCGACCGGCAAGGCTTGTGGCGGATGGCCGGCATCGGGGGCGGCGATCAGCCGGGGCGCTTGCTGCTCGGCGTAGAACGTCTGCCAGGTGATGATCTTCAGTTCGCCGGTGTGGGTTTCGACCAGCGCGGTCAGGCTTTCGACCCAGTCGCCGTCGTTGCAATACAGCACGCCGTCGATCTCGCGCATTTCGGCCTTGTGGATGTGGCCGCAGATCACGCCATCGACGCCGCGTGCGCGGGCTTCGGCGGCGACGGCTTCCTCGAATTTGCCGACGAAGTTCACCGCGGTCTTGACCTTGTGCTTCAGGTATTGCGACAGCGACCAGTAGCCGAGCCCCATTCGGGCGCGGGCGCGGTTGAACCAGTAGTTCAGCCGCAGCGTGATGCCGTAGGCGCGGTCGCCGACGATGGCCAGCCAGCGGGCGCACTGGACCACACCGTCGAAGCGGTCGCCGTGCAGGATCAGGAAACGGCGGCCGTCGGCGGTGGTGTGGATGACTTCGTCCTCGATGCGGATGTCGCCGAACATCAAGCCAAGGAACTGCCGCGCGCCTTCGTCGTGATTGCCCGGGATATAGGTGACCTGGGTGCCCTTGCGGGCTTTTCTCAGCACCTTCTGGATCACGTCGTTGTGGCTCTGCTTCCAGTACCAGCTGCGCTTCATCGCCCAGCCGTCGATGATGTCGCCGACGAGGTAGAGGTGCTCGCACTCGGCGTGCCTGAGAAAATCGAGCAGGTAATCGGCCTGGCAACCGGCGGTGCCGAGGTGGACGTCGGAAATCCAGATACTGCGAAAAGCCAGCGGCGCGTCACTCATTCGTAGGCGTCTCTGCATTGGGGTGAGGCCATCGTGCGAGGCGATTGTGACTGTGCCGTGACGCCGGCGCGTCAAGCGGATGACACACGCCGAAAGGCGAGCCCTTGCACCGCCGTGCGTCCGTCCGGCGCTTGCCCGTTGTTGCAAACTCGCGTCAAATCCGGCCCATGAATATCAAGCAACGCCCCGATACGCCCTGCATCGCCATCTGCTCGACCGGACTTGGCGACGACGTCTGCCGTGGTTGCGGCCGCACCTTTCTGGAGGTGGCCAACTGGGTCTCGCTGAGCGAGGCCGAGAAAGAGGCCGTCTGGACCCGGCTCGAGGCGCACTGGGCCGCACAGGGCCTGACGCCGCCGTGGCAGTTGCGCTGAAAGGCAAGGATCGAGCAAGCCAGGACCGGGCGCGCTAAGCTGGGAGGTGTGCCGAACGGAGCGCCTCATGTCAGCCCAGCAAGCCGCGCCGGCAAGGCGGTCCGGATATCCACTACATGTGCATATCTCTTACCTGTTTGTGGCATTGATCACCTGCTATGCGCTGATCAATACCTACTACCAGTACCGCAGCACCCGGCTGATGCTGCTGACCGCGACAGAGAGCCTGTTCAACCAGATCGGCGTGCAGACCGTCCGCACCGTCGAAGGCATCTATGCGCCCGCGCTGACCGTCGTCGATCTGCTGGCCCAGCAGAACCTGATGTATGCGTTCGATCTTGATGAACGACTCGAAAGCCTTGCCTATCTGACCGAGGCGTTGCAGAGCCAGCCCAGCCTGTCGGCGATCTATATCGGCTACGAGAGCGGGGATTTCTTCCTCGTTCGCAAGCTCACCGGCGCATCGCTGCTTGGCGTGGTGCAGCCGCTGCCGGCGGGGACCGCTTTTCTGGTCCAGAGCATGAGCAATGGCAAGGGCGAAATCCTCTATTACCGGCACGATCTGAGCCTGATCGAGCACCGGCTTGCGCCCGGTTACAGCTTCGACCCGCGTTCGCGGCCGTGGTACGCGCATGCGATCGGCGTGCAGGCGCACCAGATTTCCGACCCCTACGTGTTTTTCACGACCCGTGAAGTCGGCACCACGCTGTCGCGCCGCTCGGCCAACGGCCGTAGCGTCGTCGGCGCCGACATCACGCTCGCCGCGCTCGATACCGTGCTGGTGAAAGAGAAAATGACACCCGGCGCCGCGCTCGGTGTCGTTGACGAGGCGGGCAATGTGATCGCCGCGTCGAACGGCCAGACGCTGATGCGCGAGGCGGGCGACCATATGGTCCGCCAGGCGCGCATTGCCGAGCTGAAACAGCCGGTGCTCGAGCGCTTGCTCGACGGCAAAACCGAGACCGGCGGCACAAAAACGCTGAACGTTGCGGGTCGGGACTGGCTTGGCTATTCGGCGCCGATTCCGATGCGCAACGGCCATGCACTCTTTCTGGCCGTCGCCGCGCCGCAGGACGAGCTGCTGGTCGAGGCGCAGCGCTTGCGCACGCGCTCCTTGCTGATCGCCGGTGCGATCCTGCTGATGGCCTCGCTGACCGCCTATGTGGTTTCCAAGCTGGCATCCCGTTCGCTGAAGGCCCTGACCGAGGAGGCGCAGCAAATCCGCGCCATGCGCTTTGGCAAACCGGTGGAAATCCGCTCGTTCATCACCGAGATCGACGAGCTGTCTCAGGCGATGGCGCTGATGAAGTCGACGATTCGCAACTTTCTCGACATTGGTGCGGCGATGGCGGCCGAGCGCCGTTTCGAGCCCTTGCTGGCGCGCATCCTCGAGGAAACCACCAAGATCGCCCAGGCCAAGGGCGGGGTGATTTACCTGAGCGGCGAAAACGGCGAACTGGTGCCGGCACAGGCGCGGCTCGACGACGTGGCGCTGGCCGACCCAAGCACGCTGCCGACCTTGGCACCGGATACCGACGCGGCACATCCGGCAATGATCGCTGCGCTCGACAAGACCCAGCTCGAATCCCTGCTGGCGCCGGCGCTCAACGACTGGTTCGGTGCCTTCGGCCGCTTCGACCGGTCACTGACGACCATTTCGATCCCGTTGAAGAACCGCCAGGACGAACTCGTCGGCGTGATTCTGCTGCTGCAGGATGAAAAAGTGCTGCGCTACGGCGTTGGCCGCGAGCTGATTACCCTGGTCGAGGCGCTGTCGGGTACCGCGGCGGTGACCATCGAGACGCAGCGGCTGATTCTGGAGCAGAAGAAACTGCTCGAATCGTTCATCCAGCTGGTTGCCGGCGCGATCGACGCCAAGAGTCCGTATACCGGTGGCCATTGCCAGCGGGTGCCGGAGCTGACCAAGATGCTGGCGCGCGCCGCCTGCAATGCCCGGAGCGGACCGTTCGCCGATTTTGGCCTTTCCGACGACGAATGGGAGGAGCTGCACATCGCCGCGTGGCTGCACGACTGCGGCAAGGTGACGACGCCCGAATACGTCGTCGACAAGGCGACCAAGCTCGAAACGATCTGTGACCGCATCCATGAAGTGCGGATGCGTTTCGAGGTGCTCAAGCGCGACGCCGAAATCGCCATGCTCAAGGCCGTGGCCGCGGGCGGGGATCGCGATGCGCTGGCGGCACAGCTGCACGAGCAACTGGCGGCGCTCGACGACGACTTCGCCTTTGTCGCCGAATGCAATCGCGGCGGCGAGTTCATGGCGCCCGAGCGGGTCGATCGGCTCAAGCAGATCGCCATGCGGACATGGCAGCGCACGCTCGACGACCGGCTCGGCATCTCGCACGACGAGCTGCTCAGGAAGGGCGCCGCGACCGCACCGCTGCCGATCGTCGAGGCGCTGCTGGCCGACAAGGCCGAGCATGTCTTCCCGCGCGATGAGCGCGACAGGCTGCCCGAAGGCTACGGCTTCAAGATGACGGTGCCCGAACGCCTTTACAACCGCGGCGAGTTGCACAATCTGTCGATCGGCCGCGGCACGCTGACGGAGGAGGATCGCTACAAGATCAACGAGCACATCGTTCAGACCATCGTGATGCTGGAAAAACTGCCTTTCCCGCGCCATCTGCGGCGCGTGCCGGAGATTGCCGGCGGCCACCACGAAAAGATGGATGGCAACGGCTATCCGAAACGGCTCAAGCGCGACGAGATGAGCGCAACGGCGAGGATGATGGCGATCGCCGATATTTTCGAGGCGCTGACCGCGGTGGACCGGCCGTACAAGCAGGGCAAGACGCTGTCGCAGTCGATCGCGATCATGGTCAAGATGCGCGACGACGCGCATATCGATCCGGAGCTGTTCGCGTTGTTTCTGCAAAGCGGCGTCCACCTGGAATACGCGCGCCGATACCTGCGGCCCGAACAGATCGACGACGTCGACGTGGCCAAGGCATTGGGGTGAGTCCGCCGGCGGGCGGCGCGAGGCGCATCCGATTCAACCCGTGTGCGCGCGCATCCCGTAAAATGGCCGCTTCGTTTACGGATACGTGCAGCGCATGAAAATCGCTCTCGCCCAGCTCAATCCCAAGGTCGGCGATCTGGCTGGCAATCTCGATCTGATCCTCGCCGCCGCCGCGCAAGCCCGCGACGCCGGTGCCGATGTGCTGGTGACGCCCGAACTGGCGCTGACCGGCTACCCGCCCGAAGACCTGCTGCTGCGGCCCAGTTTTCTGGCCGATTGCGCCAAGGCCATCGGCCGGCTGATCGACGAAGTCGACGGCATCACGCTGGTGGTCGGTTATCCAAGCCGTTCCGGCGACGAGCGCTTCAACGCCGCCGTGGTGATCCGCGACGGCAATGTGCTCGGCCGCTACGAAAAGATGCTGCTGCCGAACGACGAAGTGTTCGACGAGGTCCGCTATTTCAGCCCGGGCGCCGTGCCGCTGGTGTTCGACCAGCCGGGGACCGATGGCGATCACCGCATCGGTGTGGTGATCTGCGAAGACGTCTGGGACGTCGAGCCGGCCGCCGCCGCACGTGACGAGGGCGCCGAGCTGTTGCTGGTGCTCAACGCCTCGCCTTACCACAAGGCCAAGCAGGACAAGCGCCACGAAGTGGTGCGTCAGCGCGTCGACGAGAACGGCATCCCGGTCGTCTACGTCAATCTGGTCGGCGGGCAGGACGAGCTGGTCTTCGACGGTCATTCGTTCGCGATGAACCGCGCCGGCGACGTCGTCGTCCAGGCCGCGCCGTTCGCGACCACGCTGGCCTACGCCGACTTCAGCGATGGCGATCTGCAGCTGGGTGATGTCGAACCCGAGTGCAGCGAGGAAGAAAGCGTCTACAAGGCACTGGTCACCGGCGTGCGGGACTACATCGTCAAGAACGGTTTCCCGGGCGTGCTGCTGGGCCTGTCCGGCGGCATCGATTCGGCGCTGACGCTGGCGATCGCCGTCGATGCGCTAGGTAGAGACAAGGTGCACGCGGTGATGATGCCGTCGCGCTATACGGCCGATATTTCGGTCGATGATTCGCGCGACATGATCCGCCGCCTTGGCTGCCAGTATTCGGAAATCGAGATCTGGCCGGTGTACGAAGCCTTCATGGCCGGGCTGGCCGGCGAGTTCGCCGGCACCACGGCGGATACCACCGAGGAAAACCTGCAGGCGCGGATCCGCGGCACGCTGTTGATGGCGCTGTCGAACAAGGGCGGAAAACTGGTGTTAACGACCGGCAACAAGAGCGAGATGACCACCGGCTACGCGACCTTGTACGGCGATATGGCCGGCGGTTTCGCGGTGCTCAAGGACGTGGCCAAGACGCTGGTGTACCGGCTGTCGAGCTGGCGCAACCAGACCGGCGTGTTCGAACTGGCCGATGTGATTCCCGAACGCATCATTACCCGGCCGCCGAGTGCCGAGCTGCGCCCCGATCAGAAAGACCAGGATTCCCTACCCGAATACGACGTACTCGACGCAATCCTTGAGGCCTATGTCGAGCGCAACCTGAGCCGTGCCGAGATCGTTGCGCTGGGTTTCATCGAAGCCGATGTCGACCGCGTGGTGCGCTTGCTGCGGATCAACGAATACAAACGCCGCCAGGCACCGGTCGGCCCGCGCATCACCCATCGCAGCTTTGGCAAGGATTGGCGGATGCCCATCACCAACGGCTACCGGGATTAAGGTTGCGTAATGGCTTAGCGCCTGCGGCGCGGTGTTTTGAATGCCGGTTCCGCCCGGCGGACGGGATACTTTCTTTGCTTCGCCAAAGAAAGTATCCAAGGCGTGCGCTGCATCGCGCGTCGCTAAGCGGCAAAGCCGCTAAGCTTTGGCGTGACCTGCATCCGCGCCCGCTTTGCGGGTTCCCTGTGTGTGCCCGAAGGAAATCCCCTTGGGGGACTCGCCCGTCGCGGCGGGAATCGCAAACTCGCTGCGCTCAAACAGCGATCCCCGACAGCCCCGCGCCGGACTGCGCTGCTCGGCGCTTCTGAAGGGATTGGGCGCGCGCCATCGTCGTCGGCTTGATCAAACAGAGCACAACAGCTAATGCCTACAGACCATAAAAAACGGCTGCAATGACGCAGCCGTTTTTCATGGTGCCGCCGCTCAGTCCAGCTTCGGCGGGTTGGCGCTCTTGCCCCACCATTTCTTGTAATTGCTCTCGTAGGCACCGCTCTTGACGTAGTCGGCAACGAAATCGTTGATCGTCTTCAGGAAGGCCGGGTCGCCCTTGGCGATGCCGATGCCGATCGGGTCGTTCGAGTACAGGCCGGGCAGGGTGACGAGCTTGTCGTTCTTGGTCGCCAGATAGTCGAGCAGCGACGAATCCTCGATGCCGGCCTCGACACGGCCCTGTTGCAGCAGCAGCACGCCGTCCGGCGCGAAGTTGTCGGTATAGACGAGCTTGGCGCCCGGCACTTCGCGGCGGATGAAGGCCTCGCCGGTGCTGCCGCGACCGACGACGATCTGCTTGCCGGTCAGGCCCTTCAGATCCTTGATCCCGGCTTTTTTCTGCACGATCACGCGCAGGCCGGCGCGGTTATAGGGCTTGGAGAAGTCGATCGCTTTCTGGCGCTCGGGCGTGATCGAGACATTGGCGACCACGAGGTCGAGCTGGCCCGACATCAGCATCGAGACGCGCGCGTCGCCCGACACGTCGGTGAACTCGGGCTTGACGCCGAGTTTGGCGGCAAGGCGAGTAGCGACGTCGACGTCGTAGCCGATCGGGTTGTTGCGGGCATCGCGGAAGCCGACCGGCTCGCCGCCGAGCGATACGCCGATGCGGACGACGCCGCGTGACTTGATGTCTTCGAGCTTGCCGGCCAGTGCCGGCGAAGCCGCCAGCAGCATGCCGGCCGACAGGGCGATTGCGGTGACGCCACTCAGGATACGTTTCATCGACTGTGCTCCTCTAGGGGGATTGCGCTTCGGGTTCGAGCGTTCAGATGCGTTCGGAGGTCCGCAACTCGGGTGCGGACATCGAGGGTTCCCAGAACCAGTATTTGATCTCTTCCTGGCACCGGAAATTGACGACCTTGTGGTGGCCTTTCGCGTCGATCGCGTGGATCACCACACCGGCCAGAAAACCTTCGTTCAGCTCGCCCAGCTCCTCGGCCGCGAGCTTGACCGCGTCGTCGAGCGAGTAGCCGAGCCGCATCGCCAGCACGATGCTGCGGGCGGTGCCGCAGCGGACGGTCATTTCGCCGGTATGCGTGCACGCGGCGGCGCCGAAGCGGCTGTCGGCGTAGAAACCGGCGCCGGCGATCGGAGAATCGCCGAGCCGGCCCGGGTATTTCCATGCCCAGCCCGACGTCGAGGTCACGCTGTGGATGCCGCGGCTTGCGTCCTGGCACAGGAAGACGGTGGTGTCGCGCACGCGCTCGGGGTCGGTGATCGTGCGGCTGAGCGGAATCAGCGGCACATCGGGAAAACGCGCCAGTTCGTCGGGCGTCATTTCCTTCTCGAGCCGCTCCCACCAGACGCGCTTGCTGTCGTCGAACAGCGTCGGCTCGATCTCGAAACCGGTTTCCAGCGCGAAACGGCGCGCGCCGTCGCCGGTGAGCATCACATGCGGCAGCCTTTCCATCACCTGCTGCGCCACTGCGGCGGCCGAGAGCACATCGGGCAGGGCGCCGACGGCACCGACCTTGCGGTTGTCGCCGTTCATCACGCCAGCATCGAACTCCATGCGGCCGAGCATATTCGGCCAGCCGCCCCAGCCGACGCTGCGTACGCTGACTTCACGCTCGACCTTGCCGATGCCGGCAACCATGGCGTCGATGCCCGGCGCGCCGTCCCGCAGCATCGCCACGGTGGTGGGAAATCCGGGCCAGGCCTCGGAATTGGCCACAAGTATCATTGTTTTAGTCCTTGCGCATATTGGAGAGGAATTGCGCCACCCGCGGGTTGGCCATGCCGCCGTCGGCAGCGAAGAAGCGCTCGGTCGGCAGGTCGACGACGAGCCGGCCCTTGTCGAGGAAGACGATGCGCGACGAGATCGTCCGGGCGAATTCGACCTCGTGGGTGACAAAGACCATCGTCGTGCCTTCCTCGGCCAGCTTGGCGAGGATGCGCAGCACTTCGGCGGTCATTTCCGGATCGAGCGCGCTGGTCACTTCGTCGAGCAGCAGATAGCGCGGGTTGACCGCCAGCGCGCGGCAGATGCCGACCCGCTGGCGCTGGCCGCCCGACAGCTGCGCCGGGTAGAAGTCGGCACGATCGCCGAGCCCGACCGATTCGAGCAGCGCGCGCGCCTCGGCTTCGGCCTGCGCCTTCGGCCGCTTGAGCACTTCGATCGGCGCCAGCGTCAGGTTCTGCAGCGCGGTCATGTGCGGGTAGAGGTTGAACAGCTGGAACACCGTGCCCGAACGCTTGCGCGCCTCGGCCAGCTCCTTTGGTCTAGAGACGTCGAAACCGTCGACGCTGATCGCGCCGCCGTTGAGTTTTTCCAGCCCGTTGATGCAGCGGATCAGCGTCGATTTGCCCGATCCGCTCGAGCCGAGAATCGACACCACTTCGCCGGGCTCGACCGTCAGGTCGATATGGTCGAGCACGGTGAGCGAGCCGAAGGTTTTCTTCGCGCTTTCGATTTTGATCATGTCAAAGCCCCTTCCAGGCACTATGGGCGCGCAGCCGCGTTTCCAGCCGGCCGCCCAGCCGGGCAATGGCCTTGGAACACAAGAAATAGAGGATGCCAACCACCGTCCAGACGATGAAGGGCTCGAGCGTGCGCAGGTTGAGGATGTTGCCGACCTTGGTCAGGTCGATCACGCCGATCGCCGAGACCA
The DNA here is from genome assembly GCF_050916355.1 of Jeongeupia wiesaeckerbachi. Lineage (GTDB taxonomy): Bacteria > Pseudomonadota > Gammaproteobacteria > Burkholderiales > Chitinibacteraceae > Jeongeupia > Jeongeupia wiesaeckerbachi. Next base: position 319,546 of record NZ_CP136946.1, on the reverse strand, counting down.
GCGAGGTCACCTGCAACTGGTTCACCGCCAGGCCGACCAGCGGGCCGATCGCGAACGCGCTTGCCGGCGTGGCGACGATCTTGCGCAGGATCTGCCAGTTGCTCAGGCCGAAGACGCGGGCGGTCTCGATCTGTTCGCGGCCAGTGGCGTCGATCGCCGCAACGGCGATCACATAGATGAAGGCGGCGGTATTGAGCGAGAGCGTGATCGTTGCCGCCGCGACCGGCGTGACGTTGATCTGCGCGAACATCGGCAGGCCGAAGAACACCAGAAAAAGCTGCACCAGCACCGGCGAGTTCTTCAAGAGCTCGGTGATCATCGTGATCACGGGCACTACCAGTGGCACGCGGTAGAAGCGGATTGTCGCGAGCACCAGCGCCAGCACGAGGCCGATCGCGAAGGTGGCGAGAAAAAGCAGTACCGAGACGCCGAGGCCTTCGGCGAGCAGCACCAGATCGTAAGAGGTGAAAGCACCGTATTCCATCAGGCGGCTCCCAGCGTGTCGCGGTTGAGCCGGCGGTGCAGCAGATTGATCACGATCGACACCGAATAGGTGAGCACGGCGTAGGCGAGCAGCAGCACGAAATAGACCTCGAACGGCCGGAAGGTATCGGAAGCGACGATCTTGGCCGAGCCGGTCAGCTCGTTGAGCGTGATCGCCGACAGGATCGACGACGTCAGCACCATATTGACCAGCACGGCGCCCAGCGGGCGGATCGACGTGCGCAGCGCGATCGGCATGACGATCTTGGTGAAGATCGTCCGCTTGGCGAGCCCGCCGACCTGCGCCGCCTCGATCACGCCCGGGTCGATCGCGAGGATGCCCGAGCGGATCACGTTCGAGGTGTAGGCGCCGCCGGCGATCGACAGCGCGATCACGCCGGTGGTGAAGGCGTCGATGTAGATACCGAGCACCGGCAGCCCGTAGTAGAAAAAGAACATCTGCACGATGAACGGGATGTTGCGGAACACGTCGACGTAAACGTCGGCGATCTTGCGCAACACGCCGGACGACGACGTCGACGCCACCGCAACGGCGGCGCCGGTTATGCAGCTGCCGGCCAAGGACAGCGCACAGACCTGCGCGGTGAGGATGGCACCGTCGCGCAGCATATCCAGATGGGGCACGAGTACCGAAAGGTCAAACTGCATCGCCGCCTGCTCATAAGTGAAACCGGTTTCATGTTAGGGTTGGCCCAGTTTCAGCGTCAAGCGGGGTTTACCTTATGTTGGTCACAACGCGAATCGTCGTAGTCATGGCGCGGCAGCGTAGAATGCCGGACCGCCAGTGCCGGGCCTTCGGGCGTGCGCTGCAACATCCCTTTGCCGACTCTTCCCGACTATGGAGTGTGTGATCGCGTGAGCAAGGAGCCGCCCAAAAAGCCGACCATCGCCGACGTCGCCGCACTGGCGGGCGTGTCACGCGCGGTGGCGTCGCGCGCACTGTCGAGCGAGCCGCGACCGGTCGCCGAGGAAAAGCGCAATCGCGTCATCAAGGCGGCGCAGCAGCTCGGTTTCAAGCCGAATCTGCTGGCACGGAGCCTGACCAAGAAATCGGTCAATCTGGTCGCCATCATCGTCAACCACATCCACGATCTCAGCGATCTCGATCTGTTCGATTTGCTGTTGAACGAGATCCAGCAGATCGGCAAGCAGGTGATCCTGCTGCGGGTCGGCTCGGTCGAGCGGGTCGAGGCCTTTCTGCGCAACGGCATCGCCTATCACGTCGACGCGGCGCTGGTGTTCTCGGACTTCGCCGACGCGGCGACCGTGCGGCATATGTTCGATACCGACCGGGTGCTGATGCTGAACGGCCGGCACGATGCATTGTCGCCGGCGGTGCTGGCCGATGAGGCCAGCGGCATCCGCGAGGCGGTGCGTGATGCCGCGGCCAAGGGCGTGCGCAGCGCGGCGCTGGTCACCGGGCGCGCGTCGTCGCTGGTCGAGGCGGCGCGCATCGCGTGCTACCGGGAAGAGTTCGAACGGCACGGCATCGCGCTGCTGCGGATGGCCCAGGGCGATTACTCGTACCAGAGCGGCCACGCGGCGGCGGCGGGGCTGACCGGCCGCGATTGCCCCGATGCGATTTTCTGCACGTCGGATGCGATGGCGATGGGCATCCTCGATGTCTGCCGCGCCGATTTCCCGGCCGGCCGGCCGACGCGCTTCCGGTTGTACGGCTTTGACGATGTGTCGCTGACGGAATTCGATGCCTATCCGATTTCGTCGATCGGCTTCGACAAGACGCGCTATGTGAGCGAGATCCTTCGTCTGCTGTCCACGCTGGAAGCCTTCGTGCCTGGTACGCCGCCGGTGCAGGTCCCGGCCCGCTTCGTGCCACGGCTCAGCGCCTAGAACGGGTCCGGCTGCTGTTCGCGGCCGCTGAAAACGACAACGGCGCCGAGGGCGCCGTTGCTGATCCGTTTGCAGTGGCTCAGGTCGGTTCGGGTACGGTCTGGCCGGTGAATGCTGCGTAACGCTCGGCGAAACCGGCGGGCTGTTCGACCATGCCGAGCATCCAGCTCAGCGCGGCGCGCAGATGGTCGATGTCGTAATCGGCGTTGAAGCGGTGCAGCGCGGCGCCGTGCAGCAGGAAGCGCAGCGCCAGCGTTTGCGGATCGCTCGGCGCGCTGGCGTCGAGGCCGAACAGCCGCGGCAGCACGCTGTCGAAGATGGTGCCTACGCCGTCATACAGCTTGGCGTCGCCGCGCGCCGCCATCCAGATCTGCAGCAGCGCAACGCTGGTGCTGTGCTCCGGGTAGGTCAGCGTGCTGTGCAGCATCAGGTGTACGCGTTCCAGTGGCGTCAGCGGGCCGAGCGCGAGGAAACGGCTTTCCTCGGCGGCGATCAGCCGTTCGACGACCACGGGCAGCAGGTCGTAACGCCCGCTCGGAAAATGGTGTCGCAGGGCGCCACGGCTGACGCCGGCGCGCTCGCAGATGCGGGTCTCGCTCAGACGTGCATAGCCTAGCTCGTCCAACAAGGAGATGGTGGCTTCGATGAGCCGGGTTTGGGTCGCGCTGGAGCGTTCGATTTGTGTCGCCATAGAAGGCAATTTTATCCGAATGGGATGTTTTCAGACTTGGGGTTAGTACCAATGGCTATGAATCGGTTCGTTGCGATAGAGACTGGACATCGCGCTCTTTTTGGGGGTGCACGGTCATAAA